>CAIYTF010000091.1 GCA_903929035.1 uncultured Ignavibacteriales bacterium | reverse complement strand
GTTATTCAAATTTAGTCCCGTTGGGACATAATATCTATACCGTATATTTTCTTGATTTCAGGAGACTGAGTAGTTACATTAAAGTTTATTAAGAAATAACCTTTACATCCTTTAAATCTAACCTTTGCGATCTTCGCGTCTTCCCGTGAGAAATTGTTAAGGTAATGGCCCTTTGTGCTAATGCTAAATTAGACCAGAAATCAATCTAATTAATGATCCGGGTGCCAGACCAAATGCTATGACTAAAACCAATGAAGCAATAACTGCAAGCAAACCTGTTTGAGAAATCTCTAAAATAGCAGATTCGTCATCGCTCTTTGAGAAATACATATACACGACTACGCGAAGATAAAAGTAAACACTTATTACACTTGATAAAACTCCTACGAGTGCTAACCAAGTATCGCCCGATTGAATTGCAGCCAAGAATATATAATATTTACCAAAAAACCCCGCGAATGGCGGTATCCCCGAGAGAGCAAACATTATAATAGCAAGCGAAGCCGCGAGAAAAGGCTGCCGAGTACCAAGTCCTTTATAATCCTCAATAGAAAGAAACTTTCCTTCTTTACTTTCTAATAAAGCTATAATACCGAATGCTCCAAGATTCATAAAAGTATAAGCAACCAGATAGAAAATAATACCGGCAATACCGCTTGGATTTACGGCTGCAAGACCAATAGTCATATACCCCGCGTGTGCAATGGATGAATATGCCAGCATTCTCTTAATATCTTTTTGCGCGATAGCTGCTATACTGCCATACAGCATTGAAAGGACTGCAACAACCGAAAACATTGACGAAAATACTGAATTGGGTCCCATTTTTGCAACAGAAACAAATATCAAGAGAATTGCTGAAAAAGCAGCCGCTTTGCCGACTGTAGCCATTAACGCGGTTACGCTTGTTGGAGAACCTTCATAAACATCGGGTGCCCACATATGAAAAGGTACCGCGGCTATTTTGAAAGTAAAACCAATTAAAAAAAGCAGTATCCCGATCATAAAGAGAGGATTTTTTACCAAAACAGAAGTTTGGCTAAAAATATCTATCAGCATCATACTTTGAGCCGTTCCAAAAATAAATGCCATACCATATATCAAAAAGCCCGTTGCAAACGAACCAAGCAAAAAGTACTTTAAAGCGGCTTCATTTGAAAGAATATTCTTCCGCCTATACCCTGCAAGAGCATAAAACGAGATTGACATTTGTTCAAGACCAATAAAAATCATTACCAAATTGCGTGAGCCTGCTATCAGCATCATTCCCAAAACAGATGACAAAAGCAAAATGTAATATTCGCTATATTCAGTTTCAATTTTCTTCAGATAGTCATTTGCTATTAAAACTGCAATAGCTGAACCAAAGTTGAATAAAAAATAAAACAGGTGAGCTTTACCGCCAAAACTCAACATCCCATAAAAAAGGCCAAATTCAGAAACCGGCATCAGTCCAATGGGAAGCTGATTTATTGTAAACAAGGAATAATATGCAGTACCTAACAAAATAAAGAATGTCAACGCGGGGATGATTTTCTTTCCACCCTTGAAAAACATATCTATCAACAAAATAAGCAGAATTCCGCCCCCGACTATGAGAAGCGGCATTGCATAGAATAAATCTTTCATTTCCATATTGTTTTATTCAGTTAGAGTAGAATCATTTGGACTAAATTCTATTTTTACTGAATGTTTATCTTTCAGAAAAAGTGAAATTTTTTGATGAGAGTTGACACCAAAAATATCATCGTGTTTTTCAACAGCTATGAATTTAATAGGCTCCGATTTTGCTGCTTTTTCGGACAGATCGTTAAGTCCTAAAAAGTATATCGAAGTAAAGTGATCATATTCTTTGATCTCGATCAATTTTGAAACTCGCGAAAAATCGGTGATTACCTTATCACCAACAACTGCTTTCAAAAAATACGCGTGAAAGGGAAGTAATATACGGTTTCCTAACCATATACCTTTTTTACCAATTGTTACCGCTTCGTGTATAGTCATTCAATACCTCACTTAAAAAATAATAACCAAATAATTGTAAAAACCGGAAGTAATACCGGAACTGAATATATGAAAATATATGTCATAAACGAAGGCATTGTAATGCCTGAGCGTTCGCTTATGGATTTCACCATAAAATTAGGACCATTGCCAATATATGTCATTGCGCCAAAAAACACGCAGGCAACCGAAATAGCGCGTAAAAACACGGCATCCTGCGCCACGAATTCTTTTACTTGCTCTGCCGCGTTAATGTCCAAACCAAATTTCCCCATCGCGGCACTAAGAAAGTTAAGATATGTGGGAGCATTATCCAAAACTGAGGACATCATACCTGATCCCCAATAGAACATCGATGCATTCAGGTTGTCGCGAAACTGATGGGAGCCAAACGCTATTAATTGCAGTGCCGGAATCATTGTTATAAATATCCCGATAAACAAAAATGCCACTTCTTTAATGGGTTCTAAATCAAACTCGTTCGCCCTGAAAACTCCCCTCGATGAGAATTTATAAGCAAAAATTATTACACAGAGCATTATCAACTCACGGATTCCCAGAGGAAACGGATAAAGGTGAGGAATTGCAGGTATTACAGAATGATCCAAAAAAACCGCTAAAATAATTACTAACAACAAAATAAAATTCTTCGTGCCTTTTATTTGAATAGACTTATATAGCTTAATAAACGGAGTAAATGTAATTTCCGGAACTGTTTTTCTATCAATAAACCAGAATATTGATAGTATAAGCCCCACCGCTATCAGCCAAATGTACCAAGTGTTGGATAATACCCATAAAAATGGCACCCCTTTCAAAAAACCTAAAAATAGCGGAGGATCTCCAATGGGAGTAAGCGAACCCCCAACATTACTTACCAAAAAAATAAAAAATATAATATGATATGGACTAATCCTGTTTTTATTTATCTTAATAAAAGGACGCAGAAGAAGCATTGACGCGCCTGTTGTTCCAATTATATTTGATACTACTGCTCCAATCAATAAAAATACTACATTCCCAATTGCATCGCTTTCACCGGAGAACTTAATCAATATACCGCCGGCTGTCACATATAACGCGCCTAGTAAAAGGATAAAAGATAGATACTCGATAAAAGTATTATAAACAGAATTAAAGTCCCTAAGAAAACCGATATAATAGACACCAATTACAACTGCAAGTAATATAGAAATTACTTTATAATATTTTTCCCAAAAATGCTTGAAAAAAAGCGGACCAGTTGCTATAAGTAACAATAGTACCAAAAATGGTATTATACTGAATATTGATAGCTCTCCTCTGTTCTCCACTAATTTATCTCCCCAAAATTTGAATCATTATTCATTGTTAAAACCCTGTTATCTGACGCGTTGTTTTCAATACGAAATTATTAACTGCAGCATCCGACCAGCTAAGAAAAGTAGCAGGATACACTCCAATCCATACAATAAATATTAACAAAAGCCCTACTGAAATTAATTCTTTCGTGTTCATATCAGATAAACTAAGCAGTTTATCGTTCTTCACAGGACCTAACACAACCCGCTGATACATCCATAATAGATATACCGCCGCGAAAATAACTCCTGAAGCAGCAACAATTGCAAACGCCTGATTATTCAGTACACTGGACCGGAAAGCACCAAGTAAAATTAAAAACTCACCTATGAAACCGTTTAAACCCGGAACACCAATTGATGAAAGACACACTATTAAAAATATTGTTGCAAATACTGGGGTGATTTTTGCAATACCGCCATATTCAGAAATTTCTCTTGTATGTGTTCTTTCATATAAAACACCAACCAAAAGGAATAATGCTCCGGTTGATAAACCGTGATTAACCATTTGTAAAACTGCGCCCTGCATTCCTTCAGGTGTAAATGAAAATATTCCAATTACAACAAATCCTAAGTGAGCTACCGAAGAATAAGCAACCAGCTTTTTCATATCTTTCTGCACCATAGCAACTAAAGCACCATAGATAATTCCAATCACTGCAAGTGCTGAAATCCAAGGAGCAAAATACTGAGCTGACTGCGGAAATATCGGAATCGAAAAACGTATCATTCCATACGTACCCATCTTCAGCAACACACCGGCAAGAATTACTGATCCTGCAGTTGGTGCTTGAGTATGGGCATCAGGAAGCCAAGTGTGAAACGGGAAAAGGGGCACTTTAATCGCAAAACTTACGGTAAATGCAAGAAACATCCATTTTTGAATTTCAATAGGAATGCTTGGTCCCAAAATATAGTACTGAGATAGCAGCGTTGTAAAGCCGGCTGACTGAGTACCGGCATAATTACCAACCCAAATAATTGCAACCAGCATAAGGAGACTGCCAGCCATAGTATATATAAAGAATTTAATAGAGGCATATATACGCTGTTCACCGCCCCAGATACCAATTATAAAATACATTGGTATAAGCATAAATTCCCAAAATACATAGAAAAGGAACATATCAAGAGAAACAAAGACTCCTATCATTCCAACTTCGAGAAGCAGCATAAAGAAAGTGAACTCTTTCACTCTCTTCTGAATGCTGCTCCAGCTTGAGAACATAGTAATTGGCGTGAGGAATGTTGTCAATAACAATAAAGGGAGCGATATTCCATCAATACCAACTGAATAATATATCTTTAGTGTACTAATCCACTCAAACTCATCCCTAAATTGGAAAAGTGCATTCAACTTATCAAATTTAGAAAGCAAAATAAGCGACACTATAAATGTGGTGACCGAGAAGAATAAACCCACCCAGCGAATCAATGATGCATTATGCCGCGGAAGTGCCAAAATAAAGAATGCACCAAGCAGCGGAATACCTAATAATACAGATAGTATATAATGATTTTCCATAGTTTACAAACTCTTAATAATCCAAAATAACGCTGCCAAAATTCCGGTCATCATTATAATTGCATAAAATTGAACTGCACCGGTTTGTATTTTTCTGATATAACCTGAGAGATAATCAACTAACGCGGCTGATTTGTTTAACAATCCGTCAATTAATTTAACATCGGTGATTTTCCATAGAAAGCTCTCCGAAACCAAGCGGATTGGATTTACAACAACAGCATCATAAATTTCATCAACGTAATATTTATTCAATAATGTAGTATAAATCGGTTTCAATTTAGCGGATACTTTTTCTGCAATTTCAGGTTTATGCAAATAAACAAATTTTGCAAAGTAAATTGCCAAAGCAGCACCTGCAACTGAAATCGCCATCAACAATATTTCCATTAAATGAGAATGTTCTGCACCGGTAAATATTTTTGTTTCGGCAGATTTGAAAATTGGTGCTAACCAGCGTCCAAAAAGATTTCCTTCTTCACCAACAAAGATCGCGGGCATTCCCAGAAATCCTCCAACAATTGAGAGAAAAGCAAGTATCATTAGCGGAATAGTCATAACCGCCGGAGATTCGTGCGGATGGACGTGGTGAGAATCGAATCTTTCCTTTCCTTCAAAGGTGAGGAAATACAAACGAAACATATAAAAAGCGGTGAACAACGCGGTTATTACGCCAAAAATCCAGAACCCAAAACCTCCAACGGAGAACGCTTCCCACAAAATTTCATCTTTACTGAAAAATCCTGCAAATGGCGGAATCCCCGAGATGGCAATCGCTGCTATCAGGAATGTTTTGGCGGTCTTAGGCATATATTTTTTCAAATTGCCATATTTCCGAATATCCTGTTCATCGTGCATCCCGTGAATAACCGAACCTGCACCAAGAAAGAGTAATGCCTTAAAAAACGCGTGAGTGACAACGTGAAATATTCCTGCTGAAAAGGCTCCCATTCCCATCGCGAGAAACATATAACCCAATTGACTGACCGTAGAATAAGCAAGAACTTTTTTAATATCTGTTTGCACAAGCCCGACTGTTGCCGCGAAAAATGCAGTTGCCAAGCCAATTACCGCGACAACCGTGAGTGCCATAGGGGCAGAAGCATATATTATCGAACATCTTGCTACAAGATATACACCGGCAGTTACCATTGTTGCAGCGTGGATAAGTGCCGAAACCGGAGTAGGACCTGCCATTGCATCAGGCAGCCAGACAAATAACGGGATTTGAGCAGATTTACCCGCTGCTCCTATAAAGAGGCATAATGCTATCAAAGTGAATGTTGATTCGGGTATATTGCCAACTCCCGCTTTCGCGAAAACAGTTGTGAAATTCAAACTGCCAAAATTTAAATAAATCAGGAACATACCGATGAGAAACCCAAAATCACCAATTCGATTAACTACGAACGCTTTTTTAGCGGCATCTGAAGTAGTGCTTTTTTCAAATTTTCGGTCATACCAAAATCCAATCAGCAAGTATGAACAAAGCCCCACTCCTTCCCATCCTAAGAACATTAATAGGAAGTTATCAGCGAGAACAAGATTCATCATCGCGAATATGAAAAGGTTCAGATAAGTGAAAAATCTCCAAAAGCCTTTATCTCCGTGCATATAGCCAATTGAATAGATATGAATTAAAAATCCCACACCGGTTACAACTAGCCCCATCACTAATGACAGCTGATCAATTTGATACGCGATTGAAACATCAAGATTGCCGGCTTTTACCCATTGAAACAAGGTGACAATTAAAGCTCTCCCCTCTTCCGGCATACGAAGAGTCTCAACAAACGCTGCAAGAACAACCAAAAAAGCCGCACCCACTGCACCGCTCCCGATTATACCGACAACTTTTTCGCTTTTAAATTTTCTTCCTAATAATCCGTTAACCAAAAAACCGATTAACGGGAAGACAACAGAAAGATATATTAGATTTCTCATTATAATTGTTATTTATTAATTATTAATGGTCAATTGTTCCGGCTAATCATTAATAATTAACCATTAACAATTAACTTTATTTACCATTTCAAAATATTAATTTCATCAATATTAGCGGTCATCTTGTTTCGATAAATAGAAATTATTATCGCGAGACCAACTGCTGCTTCCGCTGCTGCAACCGCCATAACAAAGAACACGAATACTTGACCCGATACATTTCCTAAAAATGAACTGAACGCGACAAAAGTCAAATTGGCAGAGTTAAGCATTAATTCAATCGACATAAATACAATAATTGCATTTCTGCGGGTCATAACTCCTATTACACCGGTAAAGAACATAAAAGCAGATACTATAAGATAAAATGGAAGCAGATTCATATTTATTAATCCAATTTCTTTTTAGATAATAACATTGCACCAACCGTTGCAGAGAGCAAAACGAACCCTATTGCCTCAAAAGGCAATAAAAAGTTAGAAAAAAGTTCTTTGCCGATAGCTTCAACAGTGCCGATTTCAATCGTCTTCGCGTGATTAGCAAGTATCGGGGCATTAAATGTTGTTAAAATTATAGCATAAACTAACAATAAAAATGTAAATACGCTCACGATAATAGCTGCCCACTTAAAAAGAGGATCGTGCCGGAAAAAGCTTCGTTCCATATCAGGACGCAAAAGCATCAGCACGAAAAGGAATAAAACCATAATCGCACCGGCATATACAATAATCTGGACCACCGCGATAAACTGCGCCGATAGTAAAAGATACATTCCGGCAAGTGAACCAAAATTAAGAATTAAACAGAGCGCGGCAATAACCGGGTTTCTTCTCGTTACAACAAGAACAGATGAAACCACCGCTATTGAAGCAAAAACTGCAAATAATATTACTTCCATAAATAGTGTTTAGTGTATCGTGTAAAGTATATTGTGTTTAAAACATTCATCATTAACAATTAACCATTGACAATTATCTTTAAGGTGTCTTCCGGTAAATCATTCGCGGGAACGGTATTGTTTCGCGGACGTGATCTAACCCGCAAATCCATCCTACCGTTCGTTCAACGCCCAATCCAAACCCTGAATGAGGGACTGAACCATATTTTCTAAGGTCTAAATACCAGTCAAAATCTTCTTCTTTGAGATTATGCCCGCGGAGACGCGTTAACAGCAACTCAATATCTTCCTCGCGCTGACTGCCGCCAATTATTTCGCCATACCCTTCGGGTGCAAGAACATCAACTGCTAATGCAACTTTTGGGTTCTCCGGATCGCGTTTCATATAAAATGCTTTAATTTCTGAAGGATAGCGATGTACCATTACCGGTCTATCAAACTGATTAGATATTGTTGTTTCATCTGCCGCGCCAAAATCATTTCCCCATTCAAAATCAACGCCGTTTTGTTTCAATATTTCAACTGCTTCATCATAACTGATTCTTGGCAGCGGACGCTTTACAGACTGCAGTTTAGTCAAATCCCGTTCAAGAGTAATTAAATCTTCTTCGCGTTCTTTTAAAACAGTCTGCACGACATATTCAAGAAACTCCTCTGCTAAATCCATATCATCGTTCAAATCGGCAAAAGCCACCTCGGGTTCAACCATCCAAAATTCAGTCAAGTGCCGTCTTGTTTTTGATTTTTCGGCTCTGAAAGTGGGACCAAAAGTATAAACTTTTCCCATAGCCATTGCAGATGCTTCAGCGTATAACTGCCCTGACTGCGTCAGATATGCTTTTCCCAAATCAAAATAATCAGTCTCAAACAGTGTTGATGTACCCTCGCAGGCTGAAGGAGTAAGAATAGGAGAATCTACTAAAGTAAAGCCTTTATTATCAAAAAAGTCGCGAATTGCTTTAATAATGCGGTGACGAACACGTAAAATTGCCGCCTGCCGTTTTGATCTCAGCCACAGGTGCCTGTGGTCAAGCAAAAACTCCACCCCGTGTTCTTTGGGAGAAATGGGATAATCTTCTGAAATGCCAATAATTTTCAAGTCTTTCACTTCCAGCTCAACACCGCCGGGCGCGCGTAGCTCTTCCCGAACTGTTCCTGTAACAGAGAAAGAAGATTCCTGTTTTAATTCATCAGTAAATCCAAATATTTCTTCACTAACAATATTCTTGATAACAATACACTGCAAATAGCCTGTGCCGTCACGCAGTATAAGGAAACGCAGTTTTCCGCTTGAACGTTTATTATCAAGCCATCCCCGAACAGTAACTTCCTGCCCTACATATTGTTTAAGCTCATTAATATATATTTTGTTCATTACACTATTTGAGTATTTTGTAGAAAGATTCAAAGTCTAAATATACGAATTGTTAGGAAAATATAAAGCGGTAGAAATATGATGTATGACAAATTTCCCTATATATTAGATTTCCGCACGTTCCCAAATCCCAAAGTATTTGTATTTTACCCAAGTATTGCATAAATTTCAAAGGAATAAGTCCTTGTACAGAAATAACCATTACATATTCCAACATATAACCCTTCGCGGTCGTTGAGTTTTCGCGTGAAAAAGTGTTAATTTTATTTCTGAACGAGTCCTAAAACGGATTGGTAAACTACTCAGCCACATACAAAAGTAAAGAATATGTTCGAGAATAGCTTGTAGAATTTGGAAATAAAGGGAGTAAAAGTTATGTTTACAATATGAACAATACAATATAGAAAATGAGGAAGTCCGGAAAAGAGTTTATCGCGGAAAAATAAACTTGCCGGTGAAACAATAAGCAATTTAGAAAATCGTGTTGCCGAACAAGATATTCATATTGCAAAGTCGAAACAATCCGGATAGGACGATTCATTGGCAAAAGTAAATGGAATGAAGGGTATGGGAGACAGTGTTGTTCACTTTTCTATAATTGAATATATTTTTTATTAATAGAATTTTCAGGAGTTTCCGGTGAGTCATTTGTCAATTGTAGATGAATTATCCAATTTTATATATCGTGAATTTCATTCTTTCCGCGCGAGTGAGATTAGCAGGCGATGCTTTTCCTTCGAGCAATTTTCGGAAATTTTCTTAAAAATTTCAAATCACGATGCACTCAGAATTATTCCTGTTGGCGAATCAACAGAAGGAAGACCGCTGCGCCTTGTTAAAATTGGCAGCGGCAATACAAAAGTTTTCTCGTGGTCCCAGATGCACGGGGACGAATCAACCGCCACATTAGCCCTGCTTGATATAATGCGGTTTTTCGCGGGTAACACCCGATTTGAAACATTACGGGTAGAACTTTTAGAAAAACTTACTATATATATTCTGCCTATGGTTAACCCTGATGGTGCTGAGCGATTTTCAAGGGAAAACATAAATGGAATTGACTTGAACAGGGATGCCCTGAATCTCGCTGAAATAGAATCAAAGATTCTGCAAAAAACCTTTGAAGTAATTAAACCCGATTTTGTCTTTAACCTTCACGACCAGGACCCGCGTTATAGCATTGGCATAGCGAATCGACAAGCCGCAATTTCGTTCTTAGCTCCGCCATTTAATGAAACGCGTGAAATAAACGCGAACAGATCGCGGGCAATGAAGCTTATCGCGGGGATGAAGTTGACATTAGAACATTTTATTCCGGAACACATCGGTAAATATTCAGACGAATATGAAGCAACCGCTTTTGGCGATCGTTTCCAAGAATTAGGCGCGGCAACAATTCTTATCGAAAGCGGCGGATGGAGGGGCGACCCGGAAAAACAATTTGTTCGCCAATTAAACGTGATCGCGATACTATCAGCATTTGTGATTATCGCGCGGAACGCGGTTGAATCGTTCTCCGCGGACGATTATAACAGTATCCCGTTTATCGAGAAAAAACTTTTTGATCTGCTTTTGCGAAAAGTAGGTGTCAATTTGGGTGATGGCATCAAGGACGTTGATATCGGAATTAATTGCTATGAAAAACACTTGCCGATTTTGGAACTTTCCGCGAATATTGAAGCAATTGGAGATTTATCCGGTTACTCCGGTTTAGAAGAATTGGATTGCACCGGATGTCACGCGGATAGAATGCTCGAAAAAGGAGATGCAGCAAATATCGTTATTATGAAGAATGGGGGCGTGTTCGCTATCATCGAGAATGGCAGATTAAAAATGTAATTCCGGCAGCGGAATTACTCAAGAAATTAAACTATAAAAGAGTTAGAAATGATATTTTGCCCCAAATGCCAAGTAGCTTTTGAGCTGCTCTATACTCGCGGTTCTAATTTCGTCAAGTTTGCCGGTCTTTTCTTTTTTATAGACTCAGGGTTCCCTGAAAAAGTCATAAGAGCGATATTGTACAAAAATAACGATGGTCAAATGGATATTGAAGTTTAAACTCGTTTTCGGCATTTTAATGAAGAAAATCCCAACCTTGACATCGAAATACTGACTTCCGCTAAATGATTAGTTTATTTCTTTAAATTGTTGGTTTTTCATAATAACTTCATTGACTTAGTTAGCATATTTGATAAACAACTCGTCCTCGAATCCAAAAATCGTTAGAGCAAGTTTTATTCGGTCGAATTTGCCATTGCTATCAATGTTTGTTTCTATGAAATACGAGTCGTTTATTCGCACCGGCTGTCTCAGTTTGTCTTCTGATGGATTTTTCGACAAAGATATTTTCTTGCCTATTTCTAAGTTGAAAAATATTTCGGAATCTAAATCATACAGTTGTTTAAATACTTCAACATACAACTTAGCCACGTTTGTTAAAAGAAGTTTTTGGTTGAAAAATATCGCGTATTCCAATTTTTTATGTTTCGGGTCTCCCGCATCGAAAATGCTCACTTCATCGCTCGCCGTTTCGGCTTCGATATCGATTTTCGGTATTTCCCATATTTTTAAAAATCTCTCGGCGATTATTTGGGAGCGTTTTTCAATTTCGTTTTTATCCCACCTATCGAGCTTAGATAAATATTTATTTAACCACAGTCGGCTGTCTTTATATCCCACGTTCTCTAAATCTCTTTTTGCTTTGAACGGTTTATTTCCGAGTTTACCATTATTCCCGGAAAGCGTCAGATTGCCGATAGTATTCAGATAATTTTCTTTTATGAAATTATATTCTCCCGCTCCCAAATCGATTTTCCATTTCGGGTCTGGATTTTGAGGAAAAATATGCTCTATCGTAATATCCGAGTTGCCATCGATAATCACGGGTTCGTTGTTGTCGAAATTTTCAAGTCTTTCAAGCAAATAAGTTCTGTTCTTGGGTTTAGAAGTATATACGTCTTTCTCTTTTAACGTCTTTATTATTTCGTTGTTTCTAGGAAATCGTTGAACACCCGTTCGTTGCAAAAGCGACTTCTGAATTGAATACAAGTAATTATCGGTTTCCACCTTGTCGTACAGTGCCATAAATATTTTGTTTAATGAGCTGGTCGGCAACGCCAAAATAAATCGTCTGAAAGTAAATGACTGAACGAGAATTAAAACGGCAATGAATGTATTTTTATCTATGATATTCTTGGAGTAATCTTGATACACTTTCATCAAGAAAGGATAAGCGACATTGATTTCAAGCCTGTTGATATATTCAAGCTGAACTCTGATATCTCTGTCGGCTTCATTCTTTGGATTTACAAGTTTATTGTAATACTTCACCAAATATTTTATTTCAATCAAGAAAGACTCTAAACTATCGACCGTTGTTGTGGGATATTGTGCTTTGAATTTGGCATAAACAAGATCTTTGTTCGGTATTTCTTTGTTCTTCAATGTAAGAAAGTCCCTGATAAATTCCGAGACTCTGGTCTTGTTTTGGGTTTCGTCTTTCGCATTGTTTTCGATAATCTCCCAGTAGTTTTTATATATTGCGTTTTGCTCGGATGGTTTCAAACCCATTAAAATGAAGTTCCGAATCAGGTCGGCTTGCGAAAGTTCAAGCCCCGTGGAATTAAGACTTTCAAAAATTCTTTGAGGATTGTCTCTTTGCCTATCCAGCGCGATATCAACGAAAATAAGTTTAGACAACCCTCTCTCAACTATTTCAAAATTATCTTTGCTGATTGTCGATCTGAAGTAATCGAAGTTTTCTATAATTCTTGAATATCCTTTAAATTCATCTCCAAAGTTCGAATATATTATATGTCTTAGAGCTTCTTTGTTGTTGTCGGTCGGCTTTAATTTGAGTTTTTCCGCTTCGGGAGCGAATTCGTTTATGAGATATGTTTTATGAATTCGGTTAACAAGCAAATCGTTGCCGAGATCTTTGGCGAGTCTATATAAAGCTATATATATCAGCGTGATTGTTGTAAGCCTCTGCTGACCATCGATAATCGTAAATTCCTTTAGCGCGGAGACGGAGTAAACATCATCGTGAATATAAACTATTCCGCCGATAAAATGAGCGTTTACTTTGTCGCTTTTCCCAGTTTCTATAATGTCGTTCAGTAATTGCTTGCATTGTGCGACCGCCCAGTCATAATTTCTTTGATAGACGGGAATCACAAAAGTGGTTCTGTTTGACGATAGAAAGGTTTCTATTGTGGTTTCGGTTGCTTTCATAATATTTTCTATGATACTTAGGGTTTCCTGAAAAAGTCAAACTATTAATTCTGAATATGCCCAGTTTTTAGTTCTTCGCTAAGCCGATTGAATTTGTACATATTCCGAATTGCTTCAATAATACCTGCAGAGTGAACTCCAACAGTCCGGTTTGACTCGGTAGTAAAAATGAATTGTCCCGGGAGACTTTCAATATTACCATCAAATGCCAACCCGATAACTTCTGCATTTTTATTTATTATCGGGCTTCCGGAATTACCGCCGATTATATCTGCTGTCGATACAAAATCCATTGGAGTACGCAAATCAAATTCCGGCGGTGCAGTCTGCCATCTCTTCGGCAAGTTAAACGGGAATTTTTTGCCAAAAGAATTATATCTATCATAAAGTCCGTAAAATGTTGTAAAAGCCGGAGCAGTTGTACCGTTATAATCATAGCCTTTTACAACACCATCAGCAATACGCAAAGTGAAAGTTGCATCGGGCGGAATGTTTGTCCCGTAAACTTCAAAGATTGCTCTGCCAAGCTGCTGCGAAAGATCGGCTTCTTTATCAGATAAATTTTTCATTTGCTCAGAAAATTCTTTCCCGCGTTCTTTTGTCATTAATGCATAACCTATAAAAGGATCATTGCTTGAGAAAATTGCATCCGGTCCTTTTTCAGCTAAAGCCATTGCTTTTTCTTTTGTTGTAACCTGAGATATTGATAGAGTGTATGCAGCAGCATCTTTTCCGCTTTTGCCGCCGGTCAAGTTTTTGATTAATTGATTATCCGCTCCTAACATATATGTCAACATCAGAAAATTGAGATTTAATGACTTCTTTGCCATTGATTCATCAAAATTAGCAGGAAATATAGCGGCTTTGGTTTTCTCAATATTTTCATCGCTATATCTTGAATCTCGTTTATCGACAGGCATCTTCATTTGGGCTGCATATTCAATCAGGTTTTTTGCTATTGTAAAATATTGTGATGGATTTCTGCTGAAGTTATATGCAGCGTTCTGATAAGTAACTTTTCGCATTTCAGCTCTCAACGATGCAATTTTATCCCACAAATCACCATACGTTTTGTTTAACTCTGGTTTTGATTGTACTGCATTCTTGAAAGTTTTCTCGAAGTCGCGTTTCTTTTGGAATAATACTTCATCCCGTAAACCGTTTAAAATACCCTTATAGGCTTTTTGCGAATTTGCCATACTAAATAATTTGTCTTCCAATGCTGCTTTTTTTTCCGGAATAGATTCAGCAACCAGCTCGGAATATATTTGCACCATCCCATCAAGATACATCATTGTTAGAGGATAGGATATATCACGGGCATATTCTAACTGCGATACAGTCCATAAACGATTAGTTCTCCCCGGATTTCCAACCACAAAAATCGCATCTCCTTCGGCAGCACCATTCTCGCTCCAATGATAAAAATTATCTGTTTTCAATGGTTTTTCGTTTTCATCATACGCCCTGAAAAATGAACAATCAAGGGCGTAACGAGGGTAGGTAAAGTTATCAGGATCGCCGCCAAAGAAACCCATCTGAGTTTCAGGAGCAAATACTAATCTAATATCTGAATATCTCTTGTAACCATAAAGAGAATATTTCCCGCCGTTATAAAAATTTATCACGGAACATTGAAGTCCGGTTTCGGTTTTATATTTATCTTCTAATTCTTGTTTCTTTGAATCGCGATTTTTAATTTTTTCGTCATCAGTTTTTCCTTGATCGAATGCCCCTTGCATTTCAGGAGTAACATCTTTCATCAAAACTAATTGGTCAACAAACAAACCAGGAACTTTTCTTTCTTCTTCGATGGTCATTGAAGTAAAACCATTCTCGTGAAAATCTTCGCTGTCTTTTTCAATTTCGGTAACACTCTCGCGAGCGCAGTGATGATTTGTCATAATCAATCCATCTCCGGATACAAAAGAGGCAGAACAGTAAGTGGCAAAGCGCAATGCAGCCTTTCTTGTATGTTCAAACCACTCATCGTTTGGAGCAAAATTATATTCTTGTTTAAAATACTCTTTAGGCGGGAAATCAAATGTCCACATTTTCCCCGTGTCAAATCTGCCGGATTTTACCGTGTCTAATTTTACCGCGGATGATGATTGAAGTGAGCATTTATCGGTTGTGGTGCAGCCTTGAAATGCTGCCCAAAATACCAAAGAAGCTAAAAAAGAAATAAATAGTCTTTTTTGCATTGTGTCATACCTTTTAATTTAATTGACAGTTAATGGTTAATTATAAATTGTTAATTGTTAAATTCGTCATTAATATGTTCATTTTCGTTAATTAACCATTGATAATTAACCATTAACAATTAACTAAAAATCCGTTCCAAGTGAAAAATAAAATATCGGTTTTGAAAACGCGTTCAAGTTATATGCCCACGCCACATCAAAACGAGCCAAAAAATACAAGAAATAAAGCCTGGCACCAAAGCCTGTTCCCAGCAGCATATCTCGCGTTATTATCCCCTTTTCAGGGTCTTTCTTAAACAGTTTTAATTCCGAGTTTTTATTCCAGGCTGAACCTGCATCGATAAAAGCCGATCCCATCACATCTCTGAATAAAATTGGCAGCGCGCCGGTTAGCAAATATCTTATTAGGGGGAACCGAAGTTCCATATTTATCAATCCATAAGTTGAACCAATTTGTTCAGCATAATCAAATCCGCGCATTGGAAGCACCGCGGTGAGAAAAGCAAAATCCGAACTAGAGTTTAGCGGAATATCCTGGGTCGCGAATTTCCTGTTTATCCAGTTATCGATGCCGCCCATAAAAAACTTCTGCGGATTCGCCCCCCGCGAATAACCTCCTGATGTCCGAAATGCAAATGAATAATCTGTAAAGAATCTGAAGTATGTTCTGTAGTCGCCTGTAATAGAATAAAAACCGTGCTTCTTGTTTTGTAAAAGCGGGTTTGAAAGAAAATCAAATCTATAACGGGTTCCTTCTATCGGAGCTGTATAGCCAAACAAAGTGTTATCGTGAGTGAATGAAAAAGTAGGCAGTAAATAAGACAATTTCTCGAAACTGTCATCAGGTACATCTAAATTATCCGCGGTTACATTCAGCCAGCTTAATCCGAAATCAATTCTATAATAACGGTTGAATGGATAGCTGAATGAGAGGTTTGCGCCATAGTTTCTGAAACGAAAAAGATGTGAATCCCCTCCTCTATCAAGATATACAAACCTCGCGGTATGGAATCCTTCGATTCCAATATCCAGCCTATTCGGTAAATAATAATATGCCATCCCGTAATCGCTGTTTTTCAAATCAATTTGAAGACTTGTCTGCCCAACAATACGGTGATTTCCCAGTACATCGCTAAATGCAATTACAGTTGTGCCAAGAAGTCCGTAGAATGTGCTGAAACCTGCATTCGCGTAGACAATATCAGGGGTAAAACTTACTTTATATCTATTGACTCTAAAGTTGCCGTTTGTATCTAAATTATCAATTAATGCAAATTTTGTTGAATCTTTTTCTTTTGTGATTTTGTAATAATTGCTCTCTCCAAAGGTATAGTTAGAGTAGTTATGTTTATCGGTGTCTTTGCCGGTTGACTTAGCAGTATCAACATCCTGCCCTGTAAAGAAAGGGTTTTCCTCTATCTCAGGAACTTGTTTTTTAGAATCATCCGTTGCTGCCTTTTTAACGGATGTACGGGCCGCGGCTAACTCAGCAACATATAATGTTGGCTGCAATTGGTTAGATGTAGTTTTTTCATCAAAGGGCAATGTCATCAAAAAAATGTTATATGCAGACCTATACATTGACGAGAATGAAAGTTTCTTCCCATCTGCCGAAAGTGAAAGCTGATAAATCCCGTTAATCGAGTTTGTAATCGGCACCATATTAATTGTTGAATCAATGGCAAACCGGTTACTGAAATTATCTCCCAAATTAATTTTATATATATTATTTATCCCGTTTTTATCCGAGATAACAAGCAGCTGTTTCCCATCGGGACTGCATATCGGAGAGAATTCATCACCAAGCGGCGTATCTGTAATTCGAATAATTTCTTTATCGTCTAAACGGATTGCATATACATCACTCTGCGAATAATCTTGCTTTGTCATAGTATAAATATTGTTCGTTTGACTAATTACAGAGCTTCTGTCAGAAGTAAAGAACAATAGTTTCCCGTCCGGCGACCAAGCAGGATCATAATCAGAAAATGCATCGTTAGTGATATTCTCCAATTGGTTCTTTTCAAGATCAAAAGTGTATATATCTGACTGTGCCGATTCGTGACCGGAGAATGCAAGTTTCTTTCCATCAGGCGACCAGTGGACGGCTCCGATGCCGGGAAGTTTTATCGGCAGGGTTTGTATATCTTCTGATTCAACGTCTATAATATAGACAACATCATTACCCGAACTTTTAGCCGCGAGTGCTATCTTTGTTCCGTCCGGTGACCAGGTCAATCCGGGTGAAAGGATATTCAATTCCTCAAAATCAACAGAACGATTACCCTTTATTAATTTTTTTATAATTTTCCCGTCTATAGCATTCATTATATAAACATCAAAAAAATAATCTCTGTTTGAAATGAACGCGATTTTTGTTCCTGACGGCGATAACGCGGGACTCGTATTATAGCTGCCACCTTCTGTTTTCGGGTCTGTTAAGCGTTTTGCAAAATCCTCAGGGTCTTGAAAGTTATTAATATCCGGCCAGTACCTTTTCTTCAAGAATTTTTTCCATCGTTCATTGAATTCCTCCATCTTCAATCCGATAGTTGATTCAATCCCATCATCAAAATTAGTCTTGCTTTTCACTTTATGAACAAGCTCGCTTATTTTCTCATCGCCATATTTTTGCCCGATATAGAAAAAAATTGATTGACCACCGCGATATGCCAAATAGCCGTTTAATCCAGCCATATCGGGCAAATTATCATTCTGCACTGCATCGCGAATAAACATATCCGTGTTCGAGTCCCAGCCAAGCGAAAGGTATTCTGCCAAACCCTCGTTAAACCATAGAGGTACACGTATATTAATATTATTGGAAATAACATTTTGGAGGGATCCGCCATAAAACAAATCATTCATTACCGCGTGTACCAGCTCGTGATGAATAACGTGACGAAACATTTTATAGTTGCCGGTGAAAGGCAGTACAACCCTATTCTTAAATAACTCAGTAAAGCCGCCTATACCTTCACTCAAATAGTCATCCGTAACATTGGTTTCCTGAAACTCGGTTTGCGAGTTATATAGAATAAGCGAAATACGATTATTAATGGCATAATTTAATTTCTTCTGAATCGAAGCAAGAGCATCTTCAGCTGCTTTCGAAGCAAATTCTGCAATCTTCGAGCCTTCTTGATTAAAGTAAATATCAAAATGCTTAGTCTGAATAAAAAACCATTCATTGTCGTGATACTGAACTTTATTCTGCCCAAATTGCGCAAAACCTGTCTGAATAAAACAGGCAATGCCCAATAAAATAGAATATAAAAATAACCTCATAATGTCTGTATCTATCCTAATTATAATAAATATCGCTATAAAAATAAACGCGTAAAATATATGATAAAATTCCGCTTCAGGTATCTGATAATATACTCATCAGCTTTCAGTTCATCAATAAATATCGATAGCATAATTCAAAACTCATAATTGTTTCCGGTGTTTCATAATATTCCATTATGATATACAGCGAACCACCAAGAAAGCTCTCGTTTATTGCCTAACCCTAACTAAATTCATCAGGGCTGCAATAAAAAATCCCGCGTTCACCATCCACGCGGTTGCTAAAGGGTTTAATCCGCCATTCAATCCAAAAGCTTCTATAATTTTATATAAAACCAAATAAATAAAAGTTATCAGGATATTAACCCCCACCTGCACTGCCAGCCCGCCTCTTTGCCTATTTGTCGAAAATGGCAAACCAAACAAAACAATGATTATACCCGTGAACGAAAAAGCATAGCGCGAATAATATTCAATTTGCCATATTCTGGGATCGTTTCCGGCTTTGCTCTGATTGTCTATTGTTTCTTTCAATTCCGTTAAATTCATTTCAATGGGCTTTTGTTGTTTTACGGACAAATCGCGCGGCTTAAAATGCAAATCCGATAAAACTAACCGAGGATAATTTACAAATACATCAGAATTTACAAAAAATGTCCGTTTTACTACACTGACTGCTATCCACTTATTTGAAGCGGAATCATACTGCATTGTGCCGGCATCAATACGTGTTTTCAATCGGGTAATATTAGCACTGTCAAACTGATGGATGCTTATTCTTGTTGCAAGGTTTACTTCTTCATTAAAATACCCTATGCTCACGATTCTTGTTCCTGTATCCTGAAAAAATATATTTGTGCCGGATGATGACATATTCTTGTTTAAATAAGTTTTCTCTATTGATGCCTTGTTCTTGTTTGCTTTTGGTACCACGTAACCGCTGAAATACACATCTCCCGTGCATAATAATATTGTAGTGATAAGAATCGGCAGCATTGAACGGTACATACTAACTCCGCCGGCTTTTATTGCAGTCAGTTCATTCTGCATAGACATCTTCCCCATCGTGAAAAGCCCCCCAAAGAGCATCGCGACAGGCAGCAACAGCCGGATAATCTCGGGAATGAACACCATATAGTAGTTAAAAATAATTATCTTATTCACGTTCTGATCAAGAAAATCATCAAGATTTTCCATCATATCCACTATCACGAAAATCAATATAAACGCGAGCAGACTAAATAAAACAGTTTGCAAATATTGCTTAATCAGATACCTGTCAATAAGTTTCATTGACTGCCGTCATTTCCTCTCCGCGCCATCGCTTTGGAATAAAACGCTTCAAAAACGCGAAATCCAAAGTTACGGTTTCTTTCATTGAACGATAGGTTAACACTATTCCCAAGATACCCATAACAACATTAGCCGCCCACATTCCCCAGAACGGCGTGATGATACCGCGATCGGCAAGTTTTTCTCCGCCAATTAAAAATGCCCAATAAACTAAAAAGAAAAAAAGACCGATACTTGCCGCCATACCAAATCCGCCTTTCCTTATCATAATGCCAAGCGGCGCACCAAGCAAGATAAATACTATGCAGGCAACAGGAATTGCATATTTCTTGTATATCTCGACCAAGTATCTATTAATTTCATTCCGGATTATCTGTACTCTGGCTGCCGAACCAACAACAGTGTTCTTTGCAGAAAGAACTTGATTTAAAATATTAGAAATTTTTTGTTCTTTATTTTGATAGGATGGCTTAACCTGAATAGCCTTAGCAAGTGAATCTCCGTGAAAAAATTTCTTTACATCCGCGTTCAAATAGATGTCAAAACCTTTCCGGATTCGCGCGAGACTATCCACCCTCCAATTCATTGTTGCCACGCTCATTTCCCTATCTCCCCGACTCATTTCATTAGACCGCGTGAATGCAAATTGGTTAGCATTCATTGCTATTCGGTGGCGTTGAAAAATCAGCTTCCGATACATAGTGGTGCCGTCAGCTTCCGATTCGTGAATTTCACCGGAAGTCAAGTCCATTAATAATTTAGTCAGGTCAGGCGAAAAATATAAACGTCCTTCTTTTGCTGTTACCACGTTTATTTTTACCGGACTTGAATAATCAAAAATGGTGACATCATAGAGCATATTTGATGCTTGGTCAATGTGCCGTGCAAGGATAGCATAGTTGTCAACTTCCTGTGAGAATACACCCGGCTGCAATGAGAGCGTGGGTTTCTTCTGTGAAATATCATACATCAATATTTTAGCGTGGTGATTTGCATCAGGCAGCACGTCATTATTGAATACTATCAATAGATATGCGACTGCCAGCGAGCAAACAAAAGGCGCGGCTATCATTTTCAGCAAACTTATTCCGCTTGCCTTCAATATAGTGATTTCATTATTTTGCGACATTGAACCAAATGCCATTAGCGTGGCAACAAGAACGCTCATTGGCACAACAAGCACCACCATCCAAGCCAGATTATATGAAACCAGCTTTATTATTACCAACCAGTCCAATCCTTTGCCAACGAGCTTATCGGCTGCTTTCATTAAAAACTGCAGCAAAAATATTCCCATTAACGATGCCATCGCGAACAGAAACGGTGCTAAATGATTTCGAAGTATATAAAAAGGTATAATCATAATACTAATATAGACATAGCTTTGTTTTTAATAAAACGAGAACTTACACGTTTATTAAATTTGAGGTTTTAATGTTTAGATAATTTAGCATCGGCTTTTTTGGTGAAACTCCAGTAAATCTTTCTGCCATTAATCGCAATGTCCATCTGGCTCTTCCTGAAGGTGACTTTGTGCAGGCTAAATCCACTATTTCTGCTTCCTCTCTATCGCTATACTTTTCGGCTGACCAGAGCGTGGCGCATCCTTTATGATAAATTATCTAAATCCATTTGAACCGCTTTATTATCGTGCAATATCGCTCTTTTGACTTTTTCAGGAAACCCTATTTAACCATTTTGCCCAAAATTATTTAAATTCATCAACAAATTTTGCTTTTAAAACAAAATTACTCTGTTGTCGAAAGCAAATAGCTTTTATATTTTAAAGTTGATTTTTTTAATTTAAATAAAATAGAGATACACGATGGCCAAAGATGTAGAGATTCAAATTCTCGATGATGTGACTGTCCGTTTTGCCGGTGATTCCGGTGACGGTATGCAGCTCACAGGCGCGCAGTTCACTAATACTACCGCGTTAGCGGGAAATGATTTAAGCACACTTCCGGATTATCCCGCCGAAATACGTGCACCCGCCGGAACCCTCTACGGTGTCAGCGGATTTCAACTGCATTTCAGCAGCTCGGATATTCAAACGCCGGGTGACAGCCCTGATGTCCTGATTGCTATGAACCCTGCCGCGCTTAAAGTTAATTTAAAAGACTTAAAACCGGATGCAACTATTATTGTAAACACGTCTGCTTTTGATTCAAAAAATTTGCGGTTAGCTGAATATGCAGTCAATCCGCTTGATGATGATACTCTTAACGGATATAATGTTATTCAAGTTCCCCTGACTGATTTGACAATGAAATCATTGGAGGAACTGCGTCTTTCAAACAAAGAAAAAGAAAGATGCAAAAACTTTTTCGCTCTCGGGCTTATGTTTTGGCTTTACAACCGCGAGGTTGATGCTACTATTGAATGGATAGAAAGCAAGTTTAAGAAAGATGCTGTACTTGTACAGGCAAATAAAAACGCGCTATATGCCGGTTATTATTATGGTGAAAATACTGAAATATTTTCTACCCGTTACCACGTTGAACCGGCTAAACTTCCGGCAGGAACCTACCGCAACATTCAGGGAAACGAAGCTACTGCTTTAGGATTACTAACTGCAAGCCTCAGAGCCGGAATCCCCTTGTTTCTTGGTTCTTATCCTATTACTCCTGCTTCGGAAATTTTGCACGAGCTAAGTCGTCACAAAGATTTTGGCGTGAAAATTTTCCAGGCTGAGGATGAAATTGGTGCTATATGCGCGGCTATCGGTGCTTCCTTCGCGGGTTCATTAGGCTTGACAACTACTTCAGGTCCCGGTCTTTCGTTAAAAACCGAAGCAATCGGGTTGGCATTAATGACAGAACTTCCATTGGTAATTGTTGATGTTCAGCGCGGCGGTCCAAGTACCGGACTTCCTACAAAAACAGAGCAGGCCGATTTGCTGCAGGCAATGTATGCAAGAAACGGTGAATCTCCGGTTGTAGTGCTTTCCGCGAACAGTCCGGCGGACTGTTTCTTTATGGCAATAGAAGCCTGCAGAATAGCAATAAAGTTTATGGTGCCGGTAATTTTGCTTACAGATGGTTATATCG
Source organism: uncultured Ignavibacteriales bacterium (assembly GCA_903929035.1). Taxonomy (GTDB): domain Bacteria; phylum Bacteroidota; class Ignavibacteria; order Ignavibacteriales; family Ignavibacteriaceae; genus CAIYTF01. The sequence continues at coordinate 71,342 of CAIYTF010000091.1, read as the reverse complement.
CGAACGGGTCAGAACCGCTGCGGTTACCGGAAATTGATGAGCTTCCTGAAATTCCTGTTAACTTTCGCACCGACCCCGAAGGATTTTACCCCTATACACGTGACGAAAACCTCGCTCGTCCCTGGGCAATCCCAGGAACTAAAGGTTTGGAACACCGCATTGGAGGTCTCGAGAAGAAAAACATTCAAGGCGGTATCAGCTATGATACAGATAATCACGAGTTAATGATTCATCTCCGTCAGGAAAAAGTCAATAAGGTCGCATTTGACATTCCGGATTTAGCTGTTGATGGCGATTCTGAAGGCGATTTGCTTGTTCTTGGATGGGGCAGCACGTATGGTGCTATCCGTGAAGCAATTACTCACCTTCGCAAGAAAGGATATAAAGTATCGCAGGCGCATTTTCAATACTTGAATCCTATGCCTAAGAATACAGGGGAAGTTTTAAGTAAATTTAAGAATATACTCGTTCCTGAATTAAATCTTGGTCAATGCGCGACATTGCTTAGAAACCAATTCTTGATTCCGGTAATTCAATTTAATAAAGTTCAAGGCTTGCCGTTTAAGGTGATAGAACTTGAGAACAAGATAATAGAAATTTTAGGAGTTCCCAATGGAAAATAATAACGTCATAACACCCCCCGATAGTATCGGGACAAGGGTTGAACAGCCTGTTAAATATACAGCAAAAGATTTTTCATCAGGGCTGGAAGTCCGCTGGTGTCCCGGTTGCGGCGACTATTCGATCCTCGCTCAAGTACAGAGAACCGCACCTGAAATTAATGTTCCCAAGGAAAATATGGTTTGGGTTTCCGGTATTGGCTGTTCCAGCAGATTCCCCTATTATATGGATACTTTCGGCTTCCACGGCATTCACGGTCGCGCCGCGGCAATTGCAAGCGGCGTGAAAATAGCTAATCCTAAATTATCTGTCTGGGTTGCTACCGGAGATGGTGATTTGCTAAGCATTGGCGGCAATCACTTCATACACGCCTGCAGACGAAATATGGATCTCAAGATTATGCTTTTCAATAACAGGATTTACGGATTAACGAAAGGGCAATATTCACCTACATCCGAAAAAGGAAAGAAGACAAAAAGTTCTCCTCACGGAAGTATCGATTTTCCTTTTAAACCTGTTTCTGTTGCACTCGCGAGCGGTGCAACTTTTGTTGCCCGTTCGATGGACAGAGACCCGAAACATTTGCAGGCTATGATGGCCCGCGCTGCCGAACATAAAGGTACTGCAATGATTGAGATATATCAGAACTGCAATATTTTTAACGATGGCGCGTTTCTCCACCTCACCGAAAAAGAGTTGAAAGATGAAAATGTAGTATATCTGGAACACGGCAAACCGTTACTTTACGGGCACAATAAAAATAAAGGAATTCGTTTGAACGGGCTGACACCTGAATTGGTTGATTTATCAAAAGGTGAATTTTCAGTGAGTGATTTGTGGGTACACGATGAGCACGACATAAATCCTGCCCGCGCGTTTATACTCTCGCAATTTATTGAAATGGAACATTTCCCTACACCGCTTGGAATATTTTCTCAAATTCAAAAATCTACTTATGATGCTGATGTTGAAGAACAAATCGCGGAAGTTCAGAAAACCAAAGGTATTGGCAATTTGAAAAAGCTGTTGTATTCCGGCAACACTTGGAAAATCGAATAAACTTTCTCACGGTTGATAAACAAGAAAAGCCTTTCGGAAACGGAGGGCTTTTTTATAGACGAACCAGTACCAAAGAGGAAGGAAAATTCGTATATTTGGTAAGGAACAAAAAAGCAAGTTAGAGAATGTTATGGCAACACTGATAGAGCGTTACAGTTTAGCTGGCCTAAACAGTTACTTTTCTTGAACATTTATTGACTGTTTTTGTGTAATTTCATTTACTCAAATTTCGTCTATTTTTTTGAGTGAACTCATAAATTTAAAGCCTAATTTATCAATTTTTATACAGAATTCAGATTAATGAATGATTCATTTTTAAGAAACTTACACAAGATCATTGTTGTCGGTGACAAAGTATTAGTAAAACCCGGCTCTGAAAACGAAAAAACCAATTCAGGCTTATTTCTTCCTCCGGGTGTGCAGGAAAAAGAGCGTGTGCAATCAGGCTACGTTATAAAATCAGGGCCCGGCTATCCAATCGGTGCCAACATTGAAGATGAGCCTTGGAAAGAGATTCAAGAAAAAGTTAAATACATTTCGCTACAGGTAAAAGAAGGGGACTTAATAATTTTTTTGCGGAAAGATTCATTTGAGATTGAATACGAATACGAAAAACTGCTGATCGTACCGCATACAGCAATATTGATGATTATACGAGATGGACTGAACGAAGGATATTGAGCAAAAAAAATCCGTCATTCTTTCCGGAATTTTTTGAATAAAACAAAAAATCGTGGTATATTTAAAGTTTAGTATAAATTAATTTAACTTGGAGATATAAAATATGGCAAGACGTTGTGAAATTACAGGTGTGATACCTGTTTTCGGCAGCAGTATATCACACGCCAACAACCATACGAAGAGAAGATTTCTTCCTAATTTGCAGAAGAAAAGGATCTTTGTTCAGGAACTAAATAGATTCGTTACTGTAAAGTTGACAGCAAAGGCATTGAAAACAATTGCTAAAAACGGAACTTCCGGATTAGCCTCAATGATTAATAAAAAACTTATCGTAGTTCACTAATTTTTTTATCGAGGATGCTGCTTCAAAGCATCCTCTTTAACATACGCGATGCTTTCTACTCCATCTAATCGGCACCGCGTTTTTACAAGCATTTCCTGCTAATAATTTTTACATCAACTCTTCAATTTGATCTAACACGGCGTTCATTCGTTTTGCAACCGCGTAAGTTGGTTCAGGCGTAAGCATATCCACTCCAGCTTCTTTGAGAATAGTTAGCGGATAGTCCGATTTCCCCGCTTTGAGGAAGTTAAGATATTTTTCCACCGCCGGGACACCTTCTTTTTTGACTTTTGCCGCCAGAGCCTCTGATGCCGCGAAACCTGTCGCGTATTGGAAAACGTAGTAGTTATAATAGAAATGCGGAACGCGAGCCCAAGTGTAATCTTCTTCGGTGTCAATAGTCATATCGGGTCCCATATATTTTCCATATACTTCATTGTATAACTCGCGTAGTGTATCTGCCGTTAGAGCACCGCCTTTTTCCAATTCTCCATAAGACTTCAATTCAAATTCGGCAAACATTGTCTGGCGATAGAACGTGGCGGAGATGTTATTGAGATATCTTTCCAACAAGGAGAGTTTTTCTTCGCGCGTAGTTACGTTTTTGAGCAGATATTCAAAGAGCAATGCTTCATTGAACGTGGAAGCAATTTCCGCGAGGAAAATGGAGTAATCCGCGTAGATGTATGGCTGATGTAATCCGGTAAGAAATGAATGCATATTGTGCCCCATCTCGTGAGCAAGCGTAAAAACATCATTCAATAAGCCTGTCCAATTCAGAAGCACATAAGGATGTACGCCAAATGTTGTGCCGGATGAATATGCGCCGCCGCGTTTTCCGGCAGTTTCATACACGTCAATCCATCGGTTTGAAAACGCGGTTGAAAGCGTGCTGCTATAATCTTTGCCGAGAATTTCCAATGAAGATTTTACTAAATTAACGGATTCATCATATCCGTAGTGTTTTTCCTTTTGTTCGGTAAACAACCCGACATAGACATCATAAGGATGAAACTTATCGAGTTTGAGAATCTTTTTCTTGAGAGCAATCCAGCGGTGCATCGGTTGAAGGTTTTGAGAAACCATTTCAATAAGAGTCTCGTAAACCCTGACAGGAATATTATTCCTATCGAGAGAAGCCTCTAACGCGGTTGAATATTTTCTTGCTTTTCCTATGAATATCTTAGACTTGAGATTTGCATTAAAAAGATTCGCGAGAGTATTGGAAAACTTTATATATGGCGTGTAGTATGCTTTGAATGCATCCCGACGATAATTCCTATTCATTGAATAGAGTGCTGCCTGATAGCGTCCGTGAGAAATTTGTATATCATTTCCATTCTCATCGGGAATAGTCGGGAACTCCAAATCGGCATTCGTAAATACAGAAAATGTATCATAAGGAAACCCTGTTATTTCGCTTGCCGAGGCAAGAAGTTCTTCCTGTTCGATACTGAGAGTATGTTTTTTGGTTCTTAATAAATCGTTGAAGAAATGAGCATATTTTTTTAAGGCTTCATTATCTTCCATAAATTGCTCAAGTTTGGATTCTCCAATTTTAAGTATTTCCGGCATCATAAAAGCAAGCGCGGATGACTCGCGCGCGAATAAACTATTGATACGGCTATCCATAGCGATATATTTCGTGTCCCGCGTATCGGTATCTTTTGCAAGCATCGCGTAGAGATGTAGCCGCTCCAGCATAACAGAAATTACATCACATTCCTCCATAGCAGAAAGAAGCATCGCGGCAGAATCACCAAGTTTGCCGATATATTTATTCATCTTTGGAATTAGTATTTCCACTTGCCGAAAGTCCTCTTCCCAAAGGCTTTCATCGGAGTAAATATCTTGAATATTCCACGTGTAACGCGATTCTATATCACTCCTGTTTTTAAGTTCCCCTGCAGTTTCGTTTTGATATTGTTGTGGTTCTATAAATCTTGCCATATTAGTTTTAATACCTTGAAAAAATTCTGATACAATTACGGTTTGAAAGATAAGCTAAAAAGAGGGAAAAATGGTTGTAAATTGTTCACTATGCTGCACAGGAAAATCAATAATGATGTAAAAGAAGATGAAAAAATGTTTAATTTTGATATAGAGATTAACATTAATACAGAATAAGAAAGGTTATCAGATGAAAGTAAAATTTGTCTTAGCACTCGTAACGTGTATTTCAATAATCGGGTTTACACAGAACAGAACAGCGATAGTGCGTTTAGGATATTATGCTCCTGCAGTAACAGATGGCGGATTTATTATCGGTGCGCAATGGGTACAGGAAGTTGACGAGAATTTCCAAATGGGATTTTCGTTGGATTGGTTTAATAAAAACTATACTGATCAACGATTAGTAAATGAATACAACAAGGTTAACAAAGGGGCTGGTTCGTTTGGGAGTACAAATGAAGTAATGGCAAAAACAAATCTCAATTTATTCCCCGTTCAGTACGGTATGTATCTGAATTTCCCGTTGGAAAGAGATATAAAAATATATGCAACAGGTTCACTGGGTTTAGATTTTCTTATTATTAACTATCGCAGTTATTCAAATCCATCTAATGACGAAATGAAAGCTGCCGTAGATTTTTGCTGGCAAATTGGAGTTGGTGTTAAATATCCATTGGGGCGGCGTTCAGATGTTCTTGCTGAAATCAGTTATCATCATTCACAGCCAAGCTGGCAATATGATGTAACAGATTCTGATGGAAACAAAAGAGTGATCGAGCGGTCTTATGATTTAGCAGGTTTAATGCTGCGCGCGGGAGTTAGATTCTACTATTAAGGAAGTGAAATAACAAGAATAGTCTCAGTTCCTTCGGGAGTAATATTATATTTAAGTTCGTTGGCGTGGTAGCGCATAAGATAGAGACCGCGCCCCGAATCTTTAAGAAGATTTTCCGGTTTAGTGGGGTCCGGGATAGTGTCCGGATTGAAACCACGACCTTGGTCTTTCACCTTAATAATTAAAGATTCCTTGGAAATATCCGCGCAAATAAAAACCTTTTTACTCACATCCCTCAGGTTGCCGTGAATCAAAGCGTTTGTTGTAGCTTCAGTTACAGCAAGTAAGACACCGGGTATTTTGCCGGAATCTAATTCTGATTCAACCGAGATCATATCCACAAAATCCTCTACTTTGGAGAGGTGTTTGGGATCGCTGAATATTTCTAATGAAAAGTGTTTTGGTTTCAATTAAATTAAAATGTTTAACAATAAAAAATAACAAAAAAATGAAAATGAACAATCAAAATTTTATAGTTATTTGTGACCGGAATGTAGATTGTTTCAGGGGAGTGTCCTCTTTCCGGGTAATAAATTCATACCATCCCGAAAAACGAAGGTCTAAAAAGTCACGAACTATCAAAATAAGCTCAGAAGAAGGTCCAATGCTGGTGTAGGAATATGATTCTTCTTTAATTTTCTGCCTGTAAGAAAAGGTGGTCAGTGAAAAATACCTTATTCCGATTCCAAACGATGAAATATTGTAGTTAGTTATAAATTGCAGATGAAAAAAGTTCTCCCTGTTTTCTCGAAGCGGTGAAATAGTAAATTTAATCCAGTTCATAGAAGCTTGTTCTGAAATTTTTATATAACCAATTCCGCTTACGCGATAATTCGATGTTAAAACTAAAGTGAGTGAATCATTGGCTATGAATTGCCGAAAAGAAAAACTTTTCAAATTTTGAGAAGGGTCTTTATAGTCATACACGGTGTAGTTTGCAAGTATTTCAAAAGATGAGGTGTTCGAGAAATTTGTAAAGTCAATCTTTGATAAAGTCTGCAGGCGAAGAATTTTATTTTGAAAATTGTTTGAACTTTTGAGCGAAGAAATATAAACAATATGGTTCAAACTACCTTCAAGCATAAGACCTGCCCTGAAGAAAGGAAAGAACACTCGCTGATAGGAAACACGCGCGATAGAAAGCAATTCATCGCGGTCATCAAAATTTTGGCCGCTTGGTGTATCGTATTGAAGTTTTGAATGAGATGCAATAATTCCTATATCGTCATTGTCGGAAATCCTGAAAGTGTTTGTCCACGCGAGTGATATTTTCTTGGAAGTACTGTTGTTCTTCTCTTGAACTGATGAAAGAGAGTCAAACATAAATTCGCCTATATGCTCACGGGATGGAATGCTCCTTCTCTCATCTCGTTCTTGAAAATTAATCTTAAATCGGGAGTCAATTTGAGAACTGATAAAGTCAATATCTGACCCAATTTCTAACCGTGACTCGATAATTCGTGTCGGCACAACATCTTTGGAAAAATCTTGCACAGGAACGTAATAATAATTACTGTTTACTTCTTTATTTAAGTAAGAAACAAAGAGTCCGCCGTTCATATTAGGAGCAAAATTAACATTCGCGAGTCGGTCTTCAAAACCATAATTGTTTTCTATTCGCTGCTGAATATTTTTAGTAACTCCAAATTCTCGCGCCGAGATGGAATCCGCGGTCAGGTAAAAATCATTTCTTTGCCGTTCGGCAATAACTTTCAATTCATTCTTAATTGGCAAAGCATCTGCAGTTTCAATTAATAACGAGAGTATATTATCTTGGTTTTGACGCGGAGTAATTAATTCTTCGCGAAACTTTAAGGTAGTTGTCAGCGAAATATCAGAGAACTTAAATCTCTTAATATTGCTTTCAAATTCCATTAATGTACCTTTGTCGGTAACATCTATTTGGCGATTTTTAATGTAACCACCCGAAAGAGCAATATACATTGAATCATTTAAGCTATATTGTGAAAATAATTCAACAGACCCCCGATTTGTTGAATTAATAGCAGTACTGTGTGAATCCTTATAATTTAGTACATCCGCGATATATCCTAAAGAGAAACCGCCGGACATTAAGTATCGAGTGCCGAGTTTTAATTTATGTGTCTCCCGCGAATCTTGGTTCGCGGCACGAATAGAGCTATGGGAGAAATTATCGAAAAGAAAAGATTTGAATAAACCGATTGACTGTGTCCACGCTAAGTCACTGAGGAAATTATAAGAGTTATTTTGCTTATCAAACGCGGATGTGAATTTTACCGGAGCATCTTCGGCAGGATAGAAAAGTAACGAGTCCTGCCGAAACTGCGCTTGCATTGCAAAGCACGAAATGAATATTAGTATAACAGTGAGTCGCAAAGTGCTATTGTCGGAACATTGATTTTTGTGATTTGAATGATTTCTATGAAAGAAGAAAAACAAATATAAAAATCATTCTAATCACAAGCATCAATACTCTCGTTAATCGACCGATATTTTTGAAATTACAACTCAAAAATATTGCCGCGCAGCGGTATTTCAACATTTTTGAAGTTCTCTTGAAGCAAACGTGCTTTCATTTTTTCCTGCTGGTCAATATCGCCGTGTACAAGGAAAATGGATTTTAGTTTTTCGCGGTCTAAGGTTTTGCAATAATGCAGCAATTCATTTGAATCAGCGTGGGCGGATAGCGAGTTGAATACAATTACTTCCGCTTTCACCTTATGAGCCTCACCAAGTATATTTACAGCCGGCTCTTTTTCAACTAACTTTCTGCCTAAAGTATGTTCCGCGCAAAATCCTACAATGAGAATTATATCGCGTGAGTTACCAATATTGTTCGCGATATGATGTTGTATGCGCCCTGCTTCTGCCATTCCTGATGATGAAATTATCATACAAGGACCTTTTGCATTATTCAACGCGATTGATTCTTCAACATCTTTAATGTATTTAAGCTGTTCAAATCCGAAAGGGTCCTTATTTCTCAAGATAAAGCGGGATGTTTCAAAGTCAAAACATTCAGGATGTTCCCTGAAGACCTGAGTTGCATTTACAGAGAGAGGACTATCAACGTAGATGGGAATGCGGGGCACTTTCTTTTCAACAAACAATTGATTGAGCAGATAGACCAGCTCTTGAGTTCTTCCAACACTGAAAGAGGGAACAATTATTTTCGATTTACGATCAATTGCTTTCCTGATTACCTCTGTCATTTTATCGCCGGATACAGTAAAAGAATCGTGAAAGCGTCCGCCATAAGTGCTTTCACAGACAAAATAATCCACATCGGGAATTTTGTCAGGGTCGCGAAGTATTGGCAGGTTTGGCCGGCCAAGGTCACCTGAAAAAGCAAAATTTATCACCTTTCCATTTTCTTCAATCATCAAATGAACAACAGCACTCCCCAAAATGTGCCCTGCATCATAAAATGTCAAACGGACATCTTCATTAATATCGATGTCAGAATGATAATTACCCGGTTTAAATAGACTGATTGTATTTTCGACATCAGCCTGTGTATATAAAGGTTCAAATAAGTTTTTACGCTGTCTTTCCCTCCGCTTGTTCACAAACTCAATATCTTTTTCCTGAATATGAGCACAGTCTTGCAGCATTAATTTGCACAGGTCGCGCGTGGCGGAAGTGGAATAAATCGGTCCCGAGAAACCATTCTTAACTAACGTGGGTAAATTTCCGGCGTGATCGATATGCGCGTGGGAAAGAATAATCACATCAATTTCGGATGGCTTAAATAGATCGAATGTTCTATTGATTTCAAATGCATCTTTTCGTTTGCCTTGAAACATCCCGCAATCGAGAAGAATCTTTCTCCCGTTAATATGGAGCAAATGCATAGAGCCTGTAACCGTTTGAGCCGCGCCGATAAACTGAATCTTCATAAAACATACTTTTCTATAAATTGAATAAACAAAAAATTAAGATGTACACCTCAATTTAGAGAGATAATTTGTAAATATTGTGAAAATTGACAATAAATATCTCTAATTTTGTGAAAAGATTTTTTTCAAAATATTGGAAGTTCGATATGTCAAAAACGATAGAAAACTTAAAAGAAGCATTTGCCGGCGAGAGTCAGGCTTTTCAAAAATATACGGCTTTCGCGAAACAAGCTGAAAAAGACGGATTGGTTAACATTGCAAAGTTATTCAGGACTGCTGCAGAAGCAGAGCGAATTCACGCGGAAGGACACCTGAAAGCAATGGATGGAATCGGCACTACAGTTGAGAATTTACAGGGCGCGATTGATGGTGAAACTTACGAGTTTACTTCTATGTATCCGCCAATGCTGGCTGATGCTATCGCGGAAGACCATAAAGCAAAACGGATGTTTGGTTACGCGGTAAAAGCAGAAGAAGTACACGCGAAATTATATAAGCTCGCTTTAGAAGCTGCACAAAATGGAAAAGATATTGAAGCAGGTGAAATTTATCTTTGCCCCGTGTGCGGACATATCGAGTTTGGTAATCCCCCTGAAAAGTGTCCTATTTGCGGACTTCCTGAAGCAAAGTATGTTAAGTTATAGTTTTAATTGCTTCTAAATGAAGCAATACAACTTATAAACATTCTAAATGGATAAACTTAGATAGGCAGCGCAACGTAAAATGTGCTGCCTTTATTCGTTTCACTATCGAACCATATTTTACCGTTATGTGCTTCTACAATTTTCTTACATATTGAAAGTCCCAGCCCTGTGCTTCGTTCTCCGCCGGTTGACTGGACGCTTGTTTTTGCAAAAGGATGAAATAGTTTTTCCTGTTCATCTTTTGGAATCCCTTGTCCGTTGTCTATTACCATAAGAATAATTTGACGATCGTTTTTTGTAAGCAATACATTTACCTCACTATCAGGTAAAGAGAATTTTATAGCATTAGAGATAAGATTATTTAGCACCTGCTCAATTTTTACTTGGTCAAAGTGGGCGAATATTTCTTTATTATCGGATTTGAAATTTACAGTGATTTTTTTTCGTTCCGCCATAACTTTATGTATAGCTATATTGCTCTTCATTAGTTTTACCAAATCCAGTTCATCTATTCTAAGATGCAGTTGTCCCGATTCAATAACTGAAATATCGAGCAGTTCATTAAGGAGTTTGAGCAAAAATTCGCTTGACTCTTGAATAATTTTAAGAAACTCAGCCTCATCTTCAGAAAATTTCTCTTTTGATTCATCAAGCAGCATCATACTGAATGAGAGAATTGCAGTTACCGGGTTCCTTATATCGTGCGCGGCAATTTGCAGAAACTTATTTTTGTCTTGATTGAGCTTTTCTAATTCTTGATTCTTTTTCGCGATCTCTCTGTGCATCGCGACTAATTGTTGATTGGCTTCTGCAAGTTCTGCATTTTTTTGGATTGCATTTTCGTAAGTAGAAAGCAGCAGATCAATGATTTGCATCCTATTAGAATTTATGAAATATTTTCGTCCGCTAAAATATATATCAATACCCATATCGGAAGAGCTGCTACCTGTTCGTAATTCCTTATTAAGTAAGATATAGCTTATACGGGAAAGAAGAAAATGTTCGTTATATGGTTTAGTAAGAAAATTGTCTGCACCTGCCTGCAATCCTTTAATAACATCCTGGGGGTCTGAGAGATTTGTCAGCAGCATCACCGGCAAATCTTTTAGGTCGGAGTCTTCCTTGATGATTCTACATAGTGAATACCCATCTAACTCAGGCATAACTATATCGCTAATAACTAGTTCAGGTTTTTTCTCGTGAATTAGCTTGAGAGCGGAAACGCCCTCGCGCGCGGTTTTAACGAGATATCCGTTTTGCTCGAGAATAAAACGGAGCTGCTCCAACTGTGTTGGACTGTCCTCAACTATTAAAATTTCTTTCAGCATAAATAACTTTCAAGTTTTGCAGTAGCATTGATATATAATATCTCAAAATAATACATTTGTAAATTTAAGAAATTACACGTTGATTTTCGCAAGAAAAGTGCCAATATCTTTTGAAGACAGGATATACTGCGCGCTGCCAAGTTTTACTGCTTCACCGGGCATACCAAAGATAAGGCTCGATTCATTGTCTTGTGCAATAGTAATACCGCCATTGGCGTGAATATAGCCAAGTTCCACCGCGCCATCCTTGCCCATCCCGCTTAACAGAACTGCCACAACATTGGATTTTAGCGCGATGGAAATACTCCTAAATAACACGGAAACCGAAGGACGCGACCCGTGCTCAGGCGGTTTATTATGTAATTGAAAAGTCATATCGCTAGTTACTTCTATATGAAGTCCCTCAGGAGCAATATAACACTTTCCATTTAATATCCTTGAATCGTGAGATGCGATTGAAACCGGAATACTGCATAATGTTCTCACCCAATCGGTAAACCCTGCAGTAAACCCCGCGGTAATATGCTGCAGAATAAGGATCGGGATTGTAAAATCGGGGGGCAAGGATGATAGTATTTTTTCAAGTGCCTGCGGTCCGCCCGTTGATGCACCAATGGCAATCAATTGAATTTTCTGCTTTGTAAGATTTACGGCAGGAACCAAATCAATGTTGCTTTTGGCAGCACCTGATAAGAAAGTTCTGCGCACGACCTTAATTTCAGACATTAATTTTACCGTGCGGACCAGCCGTGCAGCACACTGTTCAAATTGAAGAGCACCGTATGAATGCGGTTTCTCGGCAACAGCAACAGCACCATATTGAAGAGCTTTAAAAGCTGCTTCAACATCTTGAGGGTGGTAATCAGAACTGACAATAATTACGGGCAGAGGGCATTCTCGCATAATTATGCGCGTTGCTTCCAATCCATTTATAACAGGCATATTGACATCCATTGTAAGAATATCAGGGCTTAGTTTTTTTACCATTTCAATAGCTTCTCTGCCATTCGCGGCAATACCTGCTACCATTATTGCAGGATCGGCTTCCAAGACGTGGGTGAGTAAATCCTGCATCACCGGTGAATCTTCGGCTATAAGTACACGTATCATATTATCAATTTATCTATTATGTCAAGCATATTGCTTTGGTCAAAGCCTGACTTGAGAATATACGCGTTAGCACCAACATCAATTCCACGCTCGCGGTCTTCTCGTTTTGATAAACCTGTGACCAGCACAACAGGCAATTCCGCTGTTTTGGGATTTTTCCTGATTGCAGCAGTAAGATCGAACCCGTTCATACGAGGCATTTCAACATCAGTTACAACCAGATCAAATTTATTGGCTTTCAAAGCGGTGAGCGCATCAATACCATCAATTGCCGTTAGAACTATATAGCCTGCCGATTCAAGAATATCTTTCATTAACATCCTGGAAGTTATAGAATCGTCTGCCACCAACAATTGTTTAGCACGAATATCACTTTTTGTTCCGACATCCTGTTTTGGAGTTGCAGCCGCGGAGTAGTATTCTTTAGCGGAACGAAACAAATCATTAATATCGAGAATAGGGATGATACTTCCATCCGCTGTTAATCCGGCACCTGCTATGTTTTTAATTTTTTTCAGCTGTTTATTAAACGGCTTGATAACGATTTCATTCTCGTCAATCAGCTCATCAAATGAAAGTGCAATTTTTTCATCAGATATAGAAATAATACAAAGAAAAAATTGCTCTCTTTCGGATTCTTGAGTCGCCGGAAGCTGCAAAATCTCGGCAATTGAAATGACCGGCAGCGGTGTGTTGTCTAAAATGATTGACGGTTTATTTTCAATAGTAATAATGTCACTTTGTTTTACCCTGTAAATTTTTTTCACGCGCGTTGTCGGGAGCTGAAATACACGATTGGCACAGGTAAGAGTGATAGCACGCAGAGCGGCAATTGAAACAGGGAGGTGTATTGTAAATGTGGTTCCTTTGTCTTGTTCTGATTCAATTACAACGTAGCCGCCAAGCTTCTCTATTTTTTCTTTTACAATAGCCATTCCTAATCCCCTTCCCGATAGATCGGTAATAACACGCGATGTAGTTATTCCGGAACGAAAAACAAGTTCCAACGCGTTATTATAACTTAATTGAGCAGCCTCTTCCCTTGTAATAATATTCTTTTTTATAGCGGCTTGTTTTAAATTCTCAACATCAATGCCAGCACCATCATCATAAATTTGAATAACAACCTTAGCCGCCTGTGTTTGTGTTATTGAAACACGGATTTTGCCTTTCACCGGCTTTCCCGCCCTCATTCGTGTGCCCTGTGCTTCTATGCCGTGGTCGATTGAATTGCGGATAAGGTGAATTAACGGATCCCGAAATTCATCGAGAATTCGTTTTTCAATTTCTATTTCTGCACCGTCAATAAAAACTTCAACCTCTTTTCCTATGTCTTTTGCAATATCTCTCGCCATCTTAGGAACAATATCCACCAAGTGAGTAAATGGCAATATAAGCAATTCGCGAATTGTTTCACGCAATCCATCAATATTAGATTGAAGCAGCTTTTGTTCTTTTAGAGAAGTCTTCCGGTTGGCTGAAAACAGCGATTCTATCGAGGAAAGATATTCGTGATTCCATTCTATAAACTCGAACAATCCCCGAAGAATATTTTGTTCCTCCGTTGATTCAGAATATAAGGTACTGTCAATTTTTCTCTTAACGGTAGCGTGAACTGATTCAATCTTTTGAATTTCTCTTTTCCACGCGGAAAGACGAAACTGAATTTGTTGAAAATTATCTACAATCTGAGAATACCGGAGTTTCGAAGTTATTAATTCTTCCGAAAAATGATACAGATGATCAAGACGGGAGAACGAAATTTTTAATAAATCATCAGATGCTTGTTTGGCAGCAGCTGTTTTATGTGGAACGGGTAAAACTTTAACAGATTTAGCGGGATCAAAATTTTTATTTCCATCAAAAGGAAAGAACGATGTTTTAATTTTCTCGAGTTCCCGTATGTCAACTCCGGCACTAACTGTCTGGGCTTCTCTGTTTTCAAGATATAGCGTTTCTGTTTCTGTGTTCACATTTTGTTTTTCAGAATGAATAATACCTTCATAAAGAAGCATTTGCAGCCTGCTTGTTACACTCTCTATTCGCGATTCAATGACTGGTTTTTCTTCCGGTGCAGAACTTAAATATGTGGTAATTAAATCAACAGAAGAGTGAAGTAAATCAAAAACCGATGTGGATACTTTTAACTCATCCTTTTTAACAGCAGAAAAGACAGATTCAATATTTTGGCAAATACCCTCTATCTCGTTCAAGCTGACAGCACGTGCAGCACCCTTTAAACTATGGGCTTCGCGATATATAAACTCAAGAGTCTCGCTCCTTGTAATGTCCTCATTAGAATTTTCAAATCGAACCAGCCCAGCTGAAAGGTTTTTCAGGTGATCTTCAGCTTCTATTTTAAAAGTCGCGAGCAGCCGCTCGAAAAAATTGGGGTCCATTATACTCGTCAGACTTTAAAGACAGTTTTTATACCATCTAATTTCCGGGCTATGTTTTGAAGATTACGGGCAAGCTGTTCAAGCTCCTTGGTTGTTCCGGCATTTTGCGTACTTGCTACTTTAATATTATCCATAGCAATTGCCACCTGATCCATTCCAATAAACTGCTCTTGACTGGAAACAGAAGTCTGCATTGAAATATCAGTAAAAACTGTAATAGTTTGCGAAAGTTGATGAATTGATTCCAGAGTCTGTTGCGAAAGTTTCACTCCGGCAGTAACTATCTTTTCTCCTTGTTCGGTTGCCATTACAGTGGAGTTGATAGCATTCTGAATATCATTAAGAGCGGTTTTTACCTGTAGAGTTGCCTGCTTACTTTGTTGCGCGAGACTTTTAATTTCCTGAGCGACAATAACAAAACTCTTGCCGTGTTCGCCGGCTCGAGCAGCTTCAATAGCGGCATTTACAGCAAGCAAGTTTGACTGCTCAGCTATGTCACTGACGGATGCGATAATATCGCCAATGGTTCTACTTTGTTCGCTCAAACGCATAGCACTCTCGCCGATAGTAGCCATTTGGCCTCCAATATTATTGATACCGTGAATGGTATCTTCAGTGGCTTTTAGTCCAATACTTGAAATATCAGCAGCTTTTTGAGCAATGATGCTTATCTCTTTGGCTTTTTTACTAAGCACCTCTGATGTCCGTTTAACTTCCTCGATAGTAACAGTTGTTTCACCAATCGCGGTTGCTGTTTGATTTGAACTCGCGGATAGGCGGGCAGCAGCAGAAAATACATTCCCGGAAATTTGATTAATTGAAGAAATTGTATCCAAACTTTCAGAAATAATTTTCCGGAGATTGTTCGTCATTTTATTTAGCGAGTTCACGATGGTATCTTGAGCAGATTTTGGAATCGCCTGTGCTGTGAGATCACCATCGGATATTTGACTTGCAACCGCTCCAATCTCGTTGAGCGAGGAAAGCATTTTGTTGAACGCGTTATAGAGTCTTCCGACTTCGTCTGTTCTTTCCAGAAAAGCCACGGAAATGCTCACATCGCCCATAGCAATTTTTTGCGATGCCTCGGCTAATTGGTTGAGTGGATCGCTTACCAATTTATTTGACTGCACAAGAATTATGGCGGTGGCAACAAAAAAGACTAATGAAGCAATAAGTATTAGCAAAAGCACCCTGAACGTTTTTTCCGAGTTGCTTTGAGCTATTGCAATTAAATTGGTCTGGATTTGTGCTGCTATTATCGAAGACATTCTTGAAACGGCTTCAGCACGCTGCGCTTGTTCATCAATAATTTCTGAATTTAGGGCGGAGCCTGTTTTGATTTTTAATAGAGTATTTTCAGAAGATTTTATATAGGCATCAATTAGGGTTTTCAATTGATCGAATTCATATTTACCATCGTGGTTATAGGCAGCCAAATTCTTGAGCGTTTCATTTTCTCCCCTCTTCAAATCAGAAAAATAGCCGCTAATGGAATCGCTGTGATTGTTGTGTCCCGCGGCTATTGCCGCGAAAAGGCGGGCGCGAAAATGATTCACGTGGCTATCAACTTTTGAAAGTTCCATCGAAAGGCTGATAGACTGCCCGTTAAGCTCGTTCTGAGCATCTTTAAGCGATGAAAGAAATATATAGGAGTTTATTACCATTATTAGAATAAAGAATGAAATAAATCCTAACGCGGTACCAATTTTATTCCGCAATGAAAAATTCATAAACCACTTCATAGGGATTCCTTTACGTGTTTATTTATACAATATTGTGTCATACTCTGCAGTGATTGTTTAGGTTTGATTTATAATTATAGACGGGTCATTGATCAGCGCGCCGCCATTGAGAACAATTATTTTTTCATCAGTCAGTCCAAGAATATAGTTGCTATGAATGCCGGTCAGAGATAGGCTTGTCTTCATAATTTTACTAACAGGAATATCAATTATTTCTCTTATCCGGTCAACAAGAACGCCGAATATCATATCGTTATCTTGCAATACAAGTAACCTGTTTAGATCATTTACCGGTTCGCCGGGCAAATTGAAAAATTTACGGATGTCCAAAGCAGAGATAATTTCACCATAAATATTTACCACTCCAAGGACAAACTTTGGAGTGAGCGGAAGCGGGGTTATTGATTTAACAAAAAGAACTTCTTTAATATACTTGGTCTCCACCGCGTATTGCTCGTAAGCAAGCTGAAAGTGAAGAACAGTCATAGATTTTTCAATTAATTCTTGTTGAAGCGGTTTAGCGAGAATTTGAGCACGCCGCGATAGCAGTTCCGCGTTGAAACCGACAATATCCTCTTTCTGTTGATTGGTTACAATCAACTCCTTTGGTTTATCGCGTACAATATCTTGCATAGATTTCAATGCTATCCGGTTCATCTTAATTTGTTACCCAAAAATATGGAATAAAAGTATCATAGGATTATAATTATTCGCTTAAAATAAGGGTTGAAAGTCTTTCGAAACTCGAAATACCATTTACTTCTTTAGCATCAATCCAGTCAATTCCATTATTGGGAACATAGTAGCAGATTCCCGTGTTAAACGAGTATTGAGTACCTGATTGAGCAAATATAATTTCCCAATCCATTGGCAAGCTTTTCATATTAATTATGTCGCTGAAAACATTAGACAATTGAGAACTTGAATCTTCTTTTAGGACTATAAGCAGAAATCCAAATTTTATTTGTTTTGCGACTTGAAGATAACCGGTTAGTTGTGAATAATCAGCCAAACTTAATTGTTTTAGGTGTTTCACTTCAAAAAGCAAGTAAATAATGTCATCATCACCAGATAAATTGATTCCGATTAGAATATCCAATTTTAGATTAGGCAGATATGAATTTGAAATACTACTCTTGATGTTAAAATCTATTTCAATATCACGAATTAAATTGGAAAGATTGTTATTGTAAGCATATTTAATAGTTGTTCTTTTTGGCAAATATGACAACAGGTATTTTTCCAACTTTACGCATAGTTCGGGGTAAAAATCAATTTCACTCATCTTAATATGACTTCGAGATTTTCTATATTGAATAATGGCTTGACTACTCGCGTATTAAACTCACCAACAACAGTGGAGATTATTATTGCTCGTTGATTGATAGGATTGAACAAACATATTGGGGCAGAGAAAATTAATTTTGGCTTAATAACTTTAATCATAGCACTGTCGTTTGATTCAATTATTTTGTTTTGTGAACCAATATGCCGTTTCCCATTTAGAACTGGTGATAATAGATACGCTAATCCGCTTGATAATTCTTTGTATTCTTGAAAATCCGCATTTCGTGTGATTTCTTTTACAGTGAATTGAATTGTCTCATACTCGGAATCGAATAAATATTTTTTAGTTATTGATTCATATTTTGAAAATATCACATCAGCATTTCCTTTGGATAGTCGTGGGAAAACTGATATATATTTGCAGGCATCTTTAACAATATTTTTTACTTCTTGAAGAGGTGCAAACGGACAACCTAAAACCGCGCAAAAATGCAGGTAATGGAAAAATAGCTTATTCCTTACATCTATGGGTAATTTTGTAGAGTTAATATCTATATGTATTGACACAGGACTTGGCGTGCTAATTCTTCTTGATATACAGGGAGTTTGATCGCTAACTTTTTGGTACTCTTCAATCTTATTTGCATCGAAAGATTTTGATTTCATCGCGAAAGAATGATTGGTAATGAATGACTTTATGAGGAACCGTATCTTGAAACCTTTTTTCCAGTTTTTATAAGTAGGGTCGGCAGCTGAATGTTGGCAGGGATGATTATATAATATTTGGTCCGTTATCGAACCAAGTTCTGTTAGCCAGGAACAAAGTTGAACCACAAATTTAAAATTATTTGTACTCCCCGGAATTTCAAGAGAAACTGTTGGAGCGTGATCGTTAAATCTTCTATGAGATGCCGCTAAACTTCCTCTCGTATCAAAAATACCAGATAGAAAACTTTCAACCGCGATACCGGTTAAAATTCTTTTCGCTATGGTTAAGTCCGCGTTGTGTAGTAAGAACCCCATTGTGGGTAAACCCAATTCAGATAGGTCATCTTTAATGCAATTAATATCTGAACATTGAACCGGTTTGATGATCCATCGTTTGTTTCCTATCTCATAAGTTGCATTGAAATTATATTCATCTTTAAAGTATGCCGAAATTTTTGTTAATATGTCATTGGCAATCATATTCATATTTTTTGGGTCCATACCCCATTTTGCAAACGGCAATTCTATAGTGAATGCTTCATTTGAAATTTTCCCGCCACCCGCTAACAGTCCAAGCAAATAGGCTTTTTTGTGATTTATCATTTACACCGTTGCTTTAAAAATTCGGTTAATGATTTTGCCAGTACCCAACCGAGTATAGGCGGAACAGCATTTCCTATTACCTTATAGGCATCGGCAATTTTCTTATAGGGAAAAACAAAGTTATCCGGAAACGATTGAATTCTCGCTATTTCACGGATTGTGAATCTCCTATTTTCAAACGGATGTGTTATTCCGCAATTTTCCGGTTGAGCAGATGCAGTGATTGTACCATTAATTTCACCTAACGCGAAACGCCGATAAAAATTTGGCGAATGATATTTTTGCGGATCGTTGAATATTTTCCTGAATCTTTCTGACATATCTTGATAATTCATATTTTTCCAAGATCTTCCGGTTGAAATGGTCGGAGACATTAATTCAATAGGTTCTCTTTTTTTGAATTTCTCAAGCTGTGTCTTACCATCGGAACAAATTCCAATTTTTTCTACCATATATTGCCCTGAAGGAGAGTATGCCCAAAAGTCGTTTCTTTGAGCAGAATTTTCCGGTATATCGCAAAGCACTGAGCCTAAATATAAATCGTATGGGTTTTGTCTAATGTTGGGAATATCGAATTTTTCAACAACATCGTACAATGTATTATAATCGAAATATCCGATATCTTCTCTAATTCCAATAATTATAAGTCGAAATCTGTTAGAAGGCACTCCATATTCACTCGACTGAATGAGCTTATAATTTGTTTTATATCCCAATTTCTCGGTTCGCTTAACGATTTCATCAGGAACCAACGTTCCATTTGGCATTTTTGTCGACATAATTCCGCGAACATTTTCAAAAAGGAAACCGATAGGCTTGCTTTTTTGACCTAAACCGTATTCTAATATTTTAATTGTATCTTGAAAGAGAGTCCCTCTATAATCATCCACGCCTTTGCGTAACCCTGCATTGGAGAATGGTTGACACGGGAATCCGGCAATTAGAAAATCGAAATCTGGAATATCTTGTTCCGATATATTGCGAATATCGTCTTTAACGATCGGATGTTGTAAAAACTTTGAATTGCTGTTGTAAACAAGTGTCGCGGCTGGGTCTATATCGTTTGAGAAGATGATAGAATATTCGTTTTTATTATAATATTTATCGCGAAATTTAAAATTTCCGGTAAATCCTAAGTCAAGTCCTCCGCAACCGCTGAATAAAGACACAATTTTTAAACTTTTCGTATCGTCCGCGACCGAGTGGGACAGCAATTCCTTATATGCAAATAAACTCCATAGAGGCTCTTTAACATTTCCAATATCTGTAGTGATTTTTTTATGCATATTTAATCGGAATAGAATAATTTCATTGTTAAAATTTTAGTTGTTTCTTTCAATATACAGAATATTTCCAGATAAGTGAAATAGAAAAAAATAATGGCACCATTTGGCATTAACCCAAAAATTCGTGGCACTCCCGCTTTCTAAACTTCCTCCGATCCAAATATAAACGGGAAAAGGCTTCAAGCTACATTTTAATGCTGATGAAAAGATGATAATAACCTCTCATAGCACATTTATATTCTTAGTCCTGTTGAATTTTCCGATAAGGCAATAATATTCTTTAACTCGGCAATGGTTGTTGTGTCCATTCCTGCAATATATTGCTCCGGAGGAAGCGAACCAATTAATTTCGTGACAGCGTCAAAGTATTTTACCGATTCTTTTGGTCGTGATAATTTTCTATAAGCTATTGCAATAAAATAGTGTGCCGCTATACAGGATTGATCGAGAAAAATACATTTCTTAAGAGTTGCAACAGCCTCTTCAGCTTGATCGAGTTCCAAGAGTATATGTGCATAAATAAGAAGCAATTTAACACTGAGCTTTAAATCAATCAGCGCGGATTCAAGTACTTGTTTCGCTTCCTGAAGGCGATTTGTATTGGCAAAGTTTTTAGCTGTATGTTCGTATATAATTTCTTTTTCTTCGGCGGTTGCTGAATTCAAGAAGGCAGGCGTGGTAATCAACTGATTGAAAAGCAGCTCGCTTTTTTCTACGAGCAAACTTTCACGCGCGTGGAGAGCCTCTCTAAGAATATCTGCAAATCCTGGAGATGGAGATTTTGGACTAACTTCTGCTCGCGCATATTGGTCTTTAGTAGATAGCAATACGATCGTATCCAAGTCTGCATTGGCATTCATCCAAGTTTGTTTCGGAGTATAGGATTGATACATAGACCTCTTACTAAACACAAAAAGGTTCTCTTGCACTATTGTATCGAATAAATTTTTATCAATATATCCAAGTTCGGTGAGACTAAGTGCTAAAAATCCGGTTTGCGTAAGACACTTATGGAATTTATTTAGTATTGTTAGCCTGCCTGCTTCATTAAAGTACATAAGAACATTCCTGCATAGAATAATATCAATATTATTTGTGCCGGTAATGGGAGATGGATAATTGCTCTCGAATAAGTTGAGATATTCAAACCTCACGTGGTTCTTAATTCTCGGTATAACTTGGTAATTGTCCTCGGCAATTTGGGTAAAATAGCTGTTTTTATATTCGTTCGCGATACCTCTGAAAGACCAGCCGCGATATGTTCCGGCACGAGCTTTATCTAAAAATGTTTGATTTATATCAGTGCCAAGAATAGATAGGTTCCATTTGTCAATGTCAGGGATAGCTCTGTTTAGCATAATAGCTAAAGAATAGGCTTCCTCTCCCGTACAGCAGCCCGCGCTCCATATACGCAGCATCTTATTTTCGGCACGGCGTTGTTCTATTATGGGTTTGAGTGAATCGATGAGTAAAGTCAGGACACCGGCTTCGCGGAATAAATATGTTTCACCAATCGTTAGTCCCCGGACAAGAGATTGTTTTATTTCATCTGTTATTTGCCCCGTGAGCAGTCTTTTTATTAACTCGTGTTTATTGGTATAATTTAGCTCAAGTGCAGCAGCGTAAAGTCCTTTCTCTAAATCATTCTTTCGATCGATAGAATAATAAAGTCCCGTGAGAGAGTTAATCAGGGCTGCAATACTTTCAAACTCACGAAGCTCTAAACTAAAACTCATTTGGATGCTCAAAGTGTTAATTGACGTTAGAGTATATTGAATCAATGGCTATAAGGTCCTCGCCATCGATAAGAATATTAAAATTTAGCAGTAAATATTTTTCATTTTCGCGGAAAAAAGACGCCGCAAAAGGCAGTGCTGTATCGTTCACTCCGGTTATTGGATTAATCTCTTCCTGCATAACCCGCGTGAATCCGGCAACTGTATCCGCGATGATAATTATATAATTTTGACGAGTTCTCAATTTTATCATTGTTTGCCGCGGGTTTAAATCTTTGGCAGGAAGTGAAAATTTTTTCCTGAGATTAAAAACCGGAATATTACTGCCGTGAAAATCAACCGTGCCCTGAAAGAAAGGCACATCAATCGGGATGGATTGAATCTTGACAGCACGAAAGCAATACGGGTCATATTCAATTGGCAGGGCACAATTGAATTGGTCTATCCGGAAAAGTATTAAGCTGCTATCCATTAATATTATGCTTTAACAAAAAAAAAGAAATATATATGTTAATTTACAATTTTGTTCGGATAATTAATGACAGACGCTGTGGGATTGGAATAATTTCTGTGTTAATGGATTTATTACCATCCCGAGGATTACTTGATAAAGGATATTTTCGCTTGTTCAAACTTTACGATTAATACTTTTGCAGCCGTTTTTATATTTGCACCAAGAATTTCAGGAATTAGTGTTCGTGCACAAATAACTTTTATATCTCTTAAAGATAACCTTCGCGTCTTCGCTTGAGAAAGTGTTAATATCATTTCTGAACAAGTCCTTAGTCAAATTTTTTAATTACAATTCCAAAGTTTATTTTTTATTTTTTATTTTTATTTTATTTACTATTTTAACATTAAACAAATTTGAATGTAATCAATTAACAGGATGGTACTATGAGACTTGTAAAGGATATTCTAAAAGCTAAAGGTTCTTTGATTTGGTCGGTTCAGCCCGATACAACGGTTTTTGATGCTCTTCAATTAATGTCTGATAAAGACATCGGGGCTGTATTAGTTATAGCTGATGGTGACATTAAGGGAATTTTTTCGGAGCGGGATTATGCAAGGAAAGTAGTGCTGCAAGGCAGGCATTCAAAGGATATGCCTGTTAAAGAAATTATGTCGGCGGATCTAATTTCAGTAAACCCCGATCAACTCATTGAAGAATGTATGGAATTAGTAACCGATAAAAAAATTCGTCATCTGCCTGTAATTGAAAACGGCAAAGTTGTCGGCATAATTTCCATTGGGGATATCGTTAAAGAAACGATTTCCGAAATGAAAGATTTAATCGGGCAATTGATGCATTATATATCAGGGACCCCGTAAATTTTGACTTAAAGATTAGGGTATTTGAAAGAATCATTATGCGTGTTAAGTTATTTCTGAACGAATCCTAAATATTTTTGGTTAATAACTAAATTAAGAAAGAAAAAATATGAGTAAGAATATTGATGAAGTATATCAATTCAAAATCACTTTGAATAGTACCAAGCCATCGATCTGGAGAAGAATACTTGTGCCTTCCAATTATACATTCTGGGATTTGCACGTTGCCATTCAAGACTCTATGGGGTGGAAAGATTTACCTGCATTCGCTTGAAATAATTAATCCCAAAACACAAACGACAGTCGAGTTTGGAAGTCCCGATGATGATGCCGACCCTTTTAATTCGGGAGCGCGTAGTTCGAATAATCCCGAGGAAAAAGCCCAAATATCCAAATATTTTACAATGAGTAATTCCAAAGCAAGATACGAGTATGATTTCGGAGATTCTTGGACCCACACCATCAAGCTCGAGAAAATTCTTCCGGCGGTAATTGGTGAAAAATATCCCAAATGTATTGCAGGTAAGATGGCTTGTCCCCCGGAAGACTGCGGTGGAGTGTGGGGATACTATCATTATTTATCGGTTCTAAAGGATCCAAAACACGAAGATTATGAAGAAATGAGTGAATGGATGGACGAAGATTTTGATCCGGAAAAGTTTGATCCAATACAAGTTGTGTTTAGCGATCCAAAAAAGAGGGTGAGATTGGATTTTTGAATTAACATTAACCGTATTACTGCCTGTAATGTTTAATAAAATAAAGCCCCGCAGGGTTTCCCTGCGGGGCAAATGTATAATAATCGCTCGGTCTTTGCTAATCCATTTGAAGAACGGGTGATACTTGTTCCATAACCGAATCAATTTCTTCTTTTGTTATTACCAAAGCAGGCGCAAAACGAATAACATTATCGTGGGTTTCTTTGCAGAGTACCCCGTGTTTCATTAGTGCTTCACAGAATCTTCTCGCGCCTCCGGCTTCCGCGAATAGTTCAATACCGATAAACAATCCTTTCCCCCGAACTTCTTTCACGTGTTTTGAAGTTACCGCGCGCAGCCTATCGCGGAAATAGCTGCCCATTTCGAACGAGTTTTGAATTAAATTTTCTTCAATCAATACTTTCAGACTTTCGCGGGCAATCGCGGCACCAAGCGGGTTACCGCCAAATGTTGAGCCGTGGTCACCGGGAGTGAAAACGCCGAGTACATCTTTTCCTGAAAATACTGCCGAAACCGGATAGCAGCCGCCTGCAAGGGCTTTGCCGATAATAACCACATCCGGATGTATGTTTTCGTAGTCGTAAGCAAATAGTTTTCCTGTTCTTCCCAACCCTGTTTGAATTTCATCTACCATAAAAAGGACATTGTTCTTCTTGCATATATCGAAAGCCGCTTTCAAATAGCCGTCAGGCGGAACTATTATGCCGCTTTCTCCTTGAATAGGTTCGACAAGGAACGCGGCAGTATTTGGCGTTATGGCAGTTTCTAACGCAGCTGAATCACTATATGGGATAGTCTTAAAGCCGGGTGTGAAAGGTCCATATCCATCTTTGTACTGATCTTCGGTTGAAAAACTAACAATGGAAATTGTTCTTCCCGCGAAGTTGTTTTCACAAGTGATTATTTCGGCTTTGCCGTCCGGTATGCCTTTTATTTTGTAGCCCCACTTGCGGGCACATTTGAGCGCGGTTTCAACAGCTTCAGCTCCCGTGTTCATAGGCAGCATCATTTCGTAGCCGGTAAGTTCACAAACTTCTTTACATAAAAGCGGCAGCTGGTCATTACGGAAAGCACGTGAGGTCAAGGTTATTTTATCGGCTTGTTCTTTGAGTTTAGCAATTATACGCGGGTGGCAATGCCCTTGATTCACGGCGGAATATGCAGAAAGGCAGTCAACATATTTGTTGCCTTCAACATCCCACACGTGTATGCCTTGTCCCTTGTGAATGACTACGTCAAGCGGATGGTAATTGTGAGCCCCGTATTGCTCCTCAATTGAAATGTAATCGTGCGACCTCATAAGCTATAATACCTAATAGAAAAAGTGGTAAATAAATAATTGTGTACAAATATAAGGAAAATAAACCTTACAGTGAATTGTATTTGGCAAAAGCAGACACTGCCTATTTCACTTTCCCCATTATTTCCTTGATCAACTCGTCTTTCCCCTCGCTGTTTTTTGATGAAAAAAACTGATAACTTTGAAACACTTTAACATCGGGATAGTTTATTTTTATCGCCTTTTCCGCGGCACTTCTTTCAGACTGACTAAGTTTATCGGATTTTGTAAGGACTATATATGATGGTATTCCCAGCCCTCTGAAATATTCCTCTAATCGTAAATCACTTTCCATTCCCGTATGCCGGCTGTCAATTAAATGCAATGCTTCAACTATATGACCCGATGCGCGAAAATAATTATCAATCAGTCTTCCCCAGGTTGCAACTGTTGCCTTGTCGCGTTGCGCGTACCCAAATCCGGGAAGATCAACTAAATAAAACTTGCCGGTGGTACTAAAATAGTTTACTGATTCAGTCTTGCCGGGAGTAGAACTAACTTTAGCAATAACCTTCCCTCCGGAGATAGTATTCAACAGCGAAGACTTTCCAACATTGGAACGACCGCAAACCACAATTTCAGGGTACCTTTCGGGAGGCATTTGCTCGGCTTTATAAACTGAGCGAAAATATTCTAATCGTATATTCATTACTTCTTTGGATGAGTTGATTTTTGCTTATGAATAATACATTATTTCCCTTAAGAAATCAAGCCGAAATAGGAATATTTTAGAACCTTACCGGAGATATTATAAGGATAATTCGCAAAAAATCCTTAAAGTCTTGCAAAAAATTAGACGAGGAATAGAATTGAAGTTATCATTACTGTTTATTAACAATGCAAAAGAACTATTGAGGTACTAATTCAGAATAATAACCGGCTATTGTACATAATGTTGGCGATTCTGAAGACTCTTCTATCACTATCCTGATTTTATTCGCGGTAATAGCAGGAAATGTAATTAACCTTGTTCTTCCTATTGTAGCTCCGTTATATACGCGTTTCCATTCTCCTTGATTATTACTTACGTACACCGAAAAAGAACTGATTCGTTGTCCAAATTCAATGGTCTCCTCAAGTTTAATGACATTAAGAGGTTTTTCAGAACTCATAGTAATCATAAGTTCAGCTTTTGTAGAATCTCTGTCTGCAGCCCAAAAGGTTTGGCGATTATTATCAAGTGTATTTTTTGCACTATAGCCATCGTTATTAAGTCTGGTATTAGAGGCTGCTATGGATGCATCTCGAAACAAGTTGACAGCAAATATTTTGTCGAGAGTGCTTCGCAATTCCCTAATTCTTGCAACATCGCCGGCAGCGAAATTGCCGCTTGCATCTGGCGGAATATTGAGGAGAAAGTTCGAGTTTCTTCCAACCGATTTAAAATAAATAGAAAGAAGATTATCTAATGAGCGGATTTGTGAATCCTCATTTTTATGGTAAAACCAACCCGGACGGATACTTACATCACACTCCGTTGGCCACCAGATTTGTCCCCCATACGATGGCTGGATGATGTTTAAAAGTCCCTGTACTTTTGACCAGTTTGTATCAGGGCTGACTCCTTCTTCGTTGCCAACCCATCGAACATCAGGACCGCAAACAGCAATGACGGCGTTCGGCTGATAGAATCGAACGGTTGAATAGAATAAAGTCCAGTCATATTCGGGTACGGAGCTTTCTCCATTTGCGCCATCGAGCCAGACTTCACCTACATCGCCATAATTCGTGAGAAGTTCAACAAGCTGAAGCCAATAGTGAGTGTTGTAAGCTGCTGTTCCGTAGGTACTATCGTGTCTATCCCAAGGAGAAAGGTAAAAACAAAACTTAATTCCTGCCGTATGGCAGGCATCCGCGAATTCTTTCACGATATCTCCGTTTCCATTCTTGTAATTGCTGTATTTAATCGAATGGGTGGTGTATTTACTTGGCCACAGGCAGAATCCATCGTGGTGTTTTGCTGTAAGGATAATATTTCTGAATCCTGCTTCTTTTGCAACACTAACCCACTGAGCGGCGTTTACTGTCCCATTTACAGGGGCAAATGTTTTTGGATCTTCTGTACCATCGCCCCATTCCTTACCCGTAAAGGTGTTCATACCGAAATGAACAAACATTGCCATTTCAGAATTCTGCCAATCAAGTTGGGCAGGAGAAGGATAAGGAACCGCTTTTTCCAAGGGAAGCCCTATTCGGATAGTTCCATCCTTTGAAGTTTGGATAGGCTGAATGATAGTGGATTCTTCTTTGCAGCCAATATTGAAGCTCATCAGCAAAAGTATAATGATTAATGTGTAGAGTGTAGAGTGTAGAGTGTAGAGTGTAGAGTGTGTGTCAAGTTTCACAAGGTTGTTTAAGAAAAATTGAATAATAATTTTATTGTAAAGATAATAATTTTAATTTGAAATCCAAAGGGGTTTGTATAAAAAGTTTTGGTTTTAACTCGTACCATTTTTCAATCAAGCTTTGGTAAATATGTCACATCTACAATGCAGATTACCTGCAGCTGCTTTTTCCTCTCTCTTTGTTATCCTTACAAAGAGAGAGCTGTTTTTAACAACCTTGTGAAACTTGACAATAACCCACTAACAATTAAAAATTAACAATTAACCATCGTATATTTAGATATTAATTATCAGGTATTATGAGACGATATGAACAACAAATCCCGCCTGCCAAAATAATTCTTCCGGGATTGGATGAACAGCTAAATTATTTTGTTAAAAACTATTCTCTTGAAGGTACGAAAGGTCTTTTAATGGGACCTGGTTTGCATCACGCCTCCATAACGTTACGAGAGCTTGGCGCAGATACAGAAACTATTATTAATGATGACGCGCTGCTTATCGAGGAACGATTAAACATCAAGAGCAGTGTTAAGTTTATGGACTACTACACCACTGATTTTTTAGAGAACTCTTTCGACTTTATTTACGCGCAGGCTTCTGTTTCAACGGTACATCATACTAAAATACTGAAAGAACTGTTTCGTATTCTTAAACAGGGCGGAATGCTATGTGTCGGTGAAATTGTCAAACGTGATTTTCCAACTCCGCGATCTGTAAAAGATATCTGGAATTTGTCAAATATTACTCCATTTCTTTTGGCTGAATTGCCGCCGCTTTATGCATCAATCGGTTATGAAATATTCCAAACCATTGATTTGACCGATACAATGGAAGACCTTTACAAGATGCAGGCAACCGTTCTCAAATCCGAAAAAGAAAGACTATCCGATGATGACAGGTACCTGATGAGGAGAAATATCAAGAGCCTTCAGCACGAGGCGAATATGTATCTCCGCGGCGGGGCTCAAAAACATACTCTCTATCATTTGTTTTTATTGAAGAAGCCGTTATGAAGAAATTTGAATCATACTATATCGATATAGATAAATTTGTATTCGAAGGTTTCGGACTAGGAAAATTATCCAAAACCCTGCAGGAAGTTCCTGCTGAAGAAGAAAGTCTAAAGATATTTGTCCGTTTTGCCTACCCGGGCGATACGGTTAAAGCACGCGTCACGAAACTGAAAAAAAATTATGCCGAAGCCGATCTTGAAGAGGTTATTGTCGCGTCACCGCATCGCGTTGATGCCCCCTGCAAGTATTTTATGTCCTGCGGCGGGTGTAAGCAGCAAGACCTTGATTATCAACAGCAAATTGCATATAAACAAATGCAGATTGACGAACTTTTTTTTCCTCTAAATGACTTGCATAATTTCATTCGCGAAGATATAGTTCCCTGCAATAATATTTTCCATTACAGAAATAAAATGGAATTTTCATTCGCGGAAAGGAGATGGGTGCCATTTTCTCAACTCGCGACTCACGCGGAGGAGAGAAAATTACCCGCGCTCGGATTTCATCCGCCAAACGGATTTAACCAAGTAATACAAATCGACGACTGCAAGCTGCATCCTGAACCTGGGAATATAATCCTGCGTACCACATCCAACTTTTTTTTCACGAGAAATTTCAGCATTTACAATAACAAAAGTGAATCAGGGTATCTCCGCAATCTTGTTGTACGTCAGGCAGGCACAACCGGTGAAATAATGGTTAACCTCGTGACATCGGAACGGGATGAGGCTCTAATGAAAGAATTTACAAACGCGATCCTCACTGCTGTTCCCGAAGTAACCACGGTTATAAACAATGTTAATACAAAAAAAGCTATGACTGCAACAGGTGAAGTTGAATATATAGATTATGGCACCGGCTTCATTATTGACCAAATCGGAAAACTAAAATTTAGGATCAGCGCGAACTCATTCTTCCAGACAAATACAAGACAGGGAGAAACTCTTTATCAAACCGCTGTTGACTTTGCAGAATTTACAGGAAATGAAATAGTTTATGATCTCTATTGCGGAGCAGGCACAATTGCTCTTTTCATAGCTGAGTTCGTTAAAGAGGTCTATGGACTTGAATTGATCGCCTCCGCGGTTCGCGATGCCAACGCGAATAAAGAATTAAACCACACGGTAAATGTTAAGTTCTTTTCATCCGACCTATATAAATCATTCATCCCGTTGATTGAAGAAAACTCTATACCTAAGCCGGATATCATTATCGTGGACCCTCCGCGAAATGGTATGCACAAAAATACTATCGAAGATATTATTAAATTAAGTCCTGCTAAAATTATCTACGTGAGCTGCAATCCGGCAACACAAGTACGCGATATCCGGTTAATGGAAACCGCGTACCGGCTGGTGAAAATAAAACCCGTGGATATGTTCCCTCATACATATCATATAGAGAATGTCGCGCTTTTAGAAAGACGGCAATAATTGAAATAAATCAAGAATACACGAACAGTAAGCGGTAAATATTTTTTTTATACACGAAGCTGTCCATTATATAGTATGCCGATCAATCTGCAATCAGTAAATGGAATGCTCGCGGCGATACTCCAAAGGAGTAAAATTTGAATAACCGTGAGCGAAGTACCGCGAAGCGGTGCGATGCTCACGGAAAACGTCACAAACAAGTACTGTTCCCTGCAAGGGGACAACCAAAATCCGGTATACTCAGTAACTTTTGGGCGATATTGAGTGGTAAGTTCGCCTCCTACGGAGACGAGAGAGTGAATTCTGCGCGTTTTCCGTGAGCATCGCACCGCTTCGCGGTACTTTGCTCACGGTTATTCAAATTGAACTCTTTCAGAGTACTCGGAATAACACGGTTGATTTAATCTAACTTGTTGTCAGTTTGGTATTTAGAACCGTGTTGAGCAATCGATATATATTCGGTTAGCACTGCCTGAATTATCTATAGTTCCTTCGTAGTATAGCGATATTTGAATATCGCGTGAGATGGTGAAAGATATGTTGGAGAATACAACGTGCTGTGTCATACTTTCAGCAATTGACTGATACTTGTAGTAAAAAAATCGATAACCTATAGATGGATATAGATTATCAGTTACGCGTTTAGATAATTCCGCACCGGCAGTAATTCCTTTAATATATGATCCGGAAAGGTATGTTCCCGATATATTAGCATCTGATTGGATTATGGGCAAATCTGAAATATACATATAACTGCCGTAGTTTTGAGAAAGTTTAGGATCGCTTTTCTGTGATTGCAATCCGCCGTTTAGCCCGATAGACATTGTATTGAAAGGACGATATGAAATATTCCACCGCAGTCCTTTCAACAATTCGTTTGAAAATAAACTATCCAAGTATGTCTTGAAAGATTCATAATAAACAACATTTTTACGCGCATCATAGGAAATCGAAGCATTTAAGTCGCGGGTAAATGTATAGCGCAGCGAACTATACAAACTTGTTAATGAAAGCGTGTTCATAGATTGGCTGTTTTCAATCTTAAACAAATCTAGTTCGGAAGAAACTAAAATATCCATATCCTTGAGGAAACTATCGGAATGCTGCAAATAAATGAAACGGCGGTCTGTTTTTAGTTTTACTGTTTGATTGAAAAAAGCCGCGGTGTTTTCCATATTAGCATTATTGCCAAAAGAGTCAACACGGGCAATGTAACCGCCAAATTGAAACTGGTTCAAATCAAATCCATAATCGGTAAAAGAAGGATGCGAACCGGCAAAGAATCCATAGAAAAAAGGTTTTGCAGTACGTTCAAGCTGAAGCCCGTCAATAGTACCTGCATTTGCCATACGATAATTGAGGTGTCTTCCAAGCCATAGAGAGAGTTCAGGAGAGGGTTTATATAGCAAAGCAAGATCATAAATTTTCAGGTTCTTGAAAGGGTCTGATTTGATGGATTGCCTGTCTTTGTCAGAATATGAATAAATCATATAGTCACATAAAGAAAGCCGCGGGACAATAAAATTTTCCACTGTAAAGTTGATAGAGCTTCTCCACCTCTGGCTATTAAACGAAGAAGCAGACGCAAAGTCACTTGCAGAAAGGAGTGATAACCTGCCTGTTATTTTCAAGTTGTCATCAATAACTTTTGGTAATTTATTTTTTCCTGAAATATCAGTATTAGTTGAAGCAACTGCCGTTTTATCATCCGGCTGAACTTCTTGCGCTATTTGCTTCCTATACCCAAACAAATCAGTTCCTTTCTTCATCGGGATAGTCATTCCGGAAATTTTCTCGCAAGCTGCCGAGCGCGTGGAAATAAATTTAATCCGCAGAGCAGGAACGGTGTTTATTTCTGTCGTAATAAATAATGTGTCACCTGCTGAAAACCCTTCCGTGTTATCAAACTGAACATAGTAATATTGGCTCGAAACATAAGAAATAGTTCCTACTGTACGAATTTTTGGCAGTTCTTGAGCATACATATTTGCTAAAAAGAACAGAAATAATAAAAAAAATATCTTCATAAAGTTAGTCTATCCTAATTTTAGCGCGTACCGGTCTGTGATCAAAATTATTAGGGCTTGTATGGCAGCCTGATGCCCAGCAGTCTTTTCTTGCACTTGATTTATGTTCTTCATTGAAATCAGATTGATGACAACTAATACATTGGGGCACATATCCGGCGGTATTGGTTGTATGGCACTCGTTACATTTTTTTGAACTATGCTTTACTTTATAGTTATAAGTTGGATGGGCGTATGTTGGCGCGGGAGTCCAAGCGGTTTGCGTGTGGCATATAGTGCAAGTTCGGGAATAAGCAACTAACGAATGCGGCGGGATCGTGGTAGCGTTAAATTTTGCCGAGTGGCAATTATCGCAAACTCTCGCGGTCTGCACCGGATAAGAACCGTTATGACAGGAAGCACAATTATTTGCAATAGCAATATGCGCTCCGGCAAACGCGAAATATGCCGCGTGGTTAGGAAATTGTGCAGGCTTCCAGCCTTTCACGGTTGTATGGCAAGTCGCGCAGTCTAACGAAATCGACAAAGCTGTATGTGACGGATTTGTCGTGGCAGTATATTTTGGTGTATGACAAGTTTTACAAGCAGGGTCAATGTGCCCTATAGTTCCCGAGTGGCACTGGGCGCAAGCGACAGTTGTATGTCCGCCTTCAAGTGTAAATCCGGTGGCTGTATGATTAAAGTTTGATGGAACCCACGCGGTTGTCGTGTGGCAAGTTTTGCAGTTTGTCGGGTATCCTGCAGATATATGATTTGGGTTTGTAGCATTCGAATAAGCTGTCTGATGGCACGCGTAACAGTCAACAGATGTGCCCGAGTAAACATTATTCACGTGACATTTTTCGCAGGATGTTGATAGATGTACACCTGTCAGTGGAAATTGAGTGAGGCTATGATCAAGTGTTGCAGGTTTCCAAGCGGTGGTGCTATGGCAAGGGCTGCAATTTTTAGGATAATTGCTCGCGGCGTGATTAGGGTTCGTGGTACCTGCATAGTTGGCAGAATGACAGGTGTTGCAGGCAACTCCTTGAAATTGTTCGTGTCTGAATTGGGCTTCTATCCACGATGAAGCAGAAGAACGATGACACTGATCACAATCTTTTGAAAAATTGGACTCGATATGATTTGGGAGCTTGGCAGCAATGTAGGCAGCTGAGTGGCAAGAATAACAAGTAACTTCCTGTACTGCAAAGTTAAGTTCTTTATATCCGCTATGGCAGCTGCCGCAATCAGTTTTAGCGTGGATACCAACAAGCGGGAAACGCGTTGACTGATGTAATAAGTTAGTTTTATTTACTATCCAATTTTCTGTTGTGTGGCAGCGTTGGCAATCTGTACCTACGCTGTTTTTGTGCATATCGCGATGGCATCCTGCACAATTGGTTTTAGCTTCTGAAAATACCATTGATGTATGGCACTGCTTGCAGGCAACATTTATATGCTGCCCTGTTAGGTAATATTTTGTATTGTAGTGACTAAAAAATATTTTCGAGGGATTGACAGTCCAACTCGTTGCAGTATGGCAGCCGGAGCAATCCATCAAAAAATTAGCACCGTGCGGAGACTGCGCGAATGCAGTTCCCCAAAAAAACAAACCCACCCAAAAATACATCTTCATAAGTTAATCTATCCTAATTTTTGCGCGTGCAGGTCTGTGATCAAAATTCTTAGGGTTTGTATGGCAGCCTGATGCCCAGCAGTCTTTTCTTGCGCTTGATTTATGTTCTTCATTGAAATCAGATTGATGACAACTAATACATTGAGGGACATAGCCTGCTGTATTAGTCGTATGGCACTCGTTACATTTTTTTGAACTGTGCTTTACTGTATAGCTATATGTTGGGTGTACGTAAGTTGGCGCGGGTGTCCAAGCTGTTTGAGTATGGCAGGAAGTACAAGTTCTGGAATAAGCAACTAAAGAATGAGGTGGATTCGTGGTAGCGTTATATTTTACCGAGTGGCAATTATCGCAAACTCTCGCGGTCTGCACCGGATAAGAACCATTATGACAGGAAGCGCAATTACTTGCAATAGCAATATGTGCTCCGGCAAACGCGAAATATGCCGCGTGGTTAGGAAAAAGTGCAGGTATCCAGCCTTTCACGGTTGTATGGCAAGTCACGCAGTCTAACGAAATCGACAAAGCTGTATGTGACGGATTTGTCGTGGCAGTATATTTAGGTGTATGACAAGTTTTGCAAGCAGGGTCAACGCGCGTGATGTTTCCGGGATGACACTGCCCGCAAGTCACGGTTGTATGTCCGCCGTCAATTGTAAATCCGGTAGCGGTGTGATTAAAGTTTGATGGAATCCAAGCCGTTGTTGTATGACAAGTTTTGCAAGTAGTCGGGTATCCGCCCGCAACGTGATTTGGATTTGTTGAATTTACGTATGCCGGTTGATGACAAGAGTAACAATCAACCGAAGTTCCTGTACCGTGATCAAATTTCCAATCGCTTGTAGTGTGGCAGGCGGTACACACTTGCGGGAAATTTGTGACTTTATGATCTGGATTTGTCGCGGCATTCATTGCCGTTAGGTGGCAGGTCTTGCAATCTTTCGTGGTTCCGGTATATCCGGCAGCGTGACATTTTATGCACTCTGTTGTTTGATGCGCACCTGTTAACGGGAACGCGGTTGCATTATGATTAAATGTTGCAGGTTTCCAAGCATTGCTGTTGTGGCATTGAACGCAATCTTTTGGATAACCTCCAGTAACGTGGTTAGGATTTACCGCGCTTGTATATGCAGCTTGATGGCACGAATAGCAGTCAGTTTTTGTTCCTGCAAATTGTGTCGCGTGACATTTATTGCAAAACTGAGTCACGTGAGCACCCGTCAGCGGGAATGCAGTTGCACCGTGATTAAATGATGACGGTTTCCAAACAGTAGTCGTGTGGCACGTTGTACACACTTGCGGGAAATTACTGATTTTATGATCAGGATTAGTGGCCGCGTTCATTGCCGCAAGATGGCAGGTCTTGCATTCTTTTGATGTGCCGGAGTAAACAGCAGTGTGGCATCTATTACACAATTGAGTAATATGTAAGCCGGTCAATGGAAATGGAGTTGCATCGTGAGTAAATGAAGAAGGCTTCCAAGCGGAGGTTGTATGGCAGTCAGTGCAAACTTGTGAAAAATTTCCTAACTTATGATTAACAGTAACCACCGCTGCTGCTGCACCATCGTGACACGATTTACATTCTTTGGATATGCTCGAGTAATTGCCGTTTTTATGGCATTCAATGCAGGATACTGCCGTGTGTTTTCCGGTCAAAGGAAACGTGGTGAGATTATGATTAAACTTAGATTCAGTCCAAACAGTTGGCGCGTGACATTCGGAACAATTTGTACTAAACTTTGCAGTAATATGATTAGGGTTTGACGTTGCAGAAAACTTATCATTGTGACACGAATAGCAATCCTTACTTAACCCTGTGAAAACGCCGGACTTATGACAAGCGAAGCAATCTTCAATCTTATGTCCTTGTTCAAGAGGAAATGAATCGTGTCTGAATTGAGAACTCCGCCAGGTTGGTGTGGAGGAACGATGGCATTCATCGCAATTTCTTGAATAGTTTGCAGCGATATGATTAGGGTTTCTTGCCGAATTATAGTTGGCGGTGTGACAGGTGTAACAAGTCACTCCATTAACTGAAAAATTCAATTGTTTATAGTCTGTATGGCAGCTTCCGCAGTCTGATTTCGCGTGGTTCCCAACAAGCGGGAAACGCGTTGACTGATGCAATAAGTTAGTATTATTAACAATCCAATTTTCTGTTGTGTGGCAGCGTTGGCAATCGGTACCCACGCTGTTTTTGTGCATATCGCGATGGCATCCGATGCAATTGGTTTTCGCATCAGAAAACACGAGCGACACGTGACACTGCCTGCAGTCAACGTTTTTATGTTGTCCCGTCAGCTCATATTTTGTATTCGCGTGACTAAAAAATATTTTCGCCGGATTGACTTTCCAACTTGTTGAAGTGTGGCATCCGGAGCAATCCAGCGACAAACCAGACCCGTGCGGAGACTGCGCGAATGCAGAATATGAAAGAAAAATAATAAATGCTATTTGTGACAGGCAGCGCATTTAATGTTTCCATTTTTATATAAAATATATTTTCTTGAGGCGCTCAATACTTCTTTATGGCATTTATTACAGTTGACATTCGCGTGTACACCGTTTAGCTGAAAAGCTGTTCGGCTATGGTCAAATTTCACTGCTTTCCAATTGTCAAAGTTGTGGCATTGATTACAGTTAGTAATTTCGCCGACTCTAAATTGATCAAAGTGAATATCTTTATGACAGGATATGCAATCTTGATTTAGAGATTTAAATTTATACACGTGATCACCCTTTGATGTTTCCGGATAATGACAGTTGTTACAGGTTGTTTTAAGGTGACTGCCTAATAGTTTGAATTTTGTTGAATCGTGCTGGAATGTAATAATTTTCCAAGAAGCAACACCGTGACATTTTTCACATTCATCCTTGCCAAGAAAAGCAGCACTAATTTCGCTGCCGTGAACATTATGATGGCATTTTATGCATCGGGTTTCCATCGGTTTGAACGTCCAGTCTTTTGATTGCTCATTATTGTGGCACTTGGAGCAGGCAACTGAAAGATGCGCCCCTGATAATTGATATTTAGTCTTGCTGTGTTCTTCAATTGAAAACAGCGAAGGTGAAAAACCCTGTATCGTATGACAAGTTTTGCAGTCTTTCAGCTTTCCCGCTTTATCGTTAAACTGTCCGTTATGCTTGTCTTTGTGACAATCAATGCAAAGAGCAAATTTTGGTTTCAGACCACGCTCAGGGGTATGGCAGGATTTACATTTAACATCAATATGCTTTTCCAAAAGCGGATAATTGGTTTTGTTATGATCAAAGCCTGTTGATGATGAAGGAGTTAGATTGAATCCACCGGTGCTATGACATTTTTTGCAGTCATCACCAAGTTTATTATTATGCACATCTTTGTGGCAGGGCGAACAATTGTCAAAATCTAACCCTGTAAATTGTTGCGATGCCTTATCATTTTTTGTTTCTTTGGTATGACATTTGAAGCATTCAACGCCAATATGTTTTCCGGTCAGTTTATACTTTGTCTTGTTGTGGTCAAATTTCTCAACAGGCTTGAATGCTTTTGTTGAATGGCAAGAACCGCAATCGCTGCTTAAAGTTTTTTGGTGATAATCTTCGTGACAGTTTACGCATTTTGTACCAAGCCCAAGATAAGTGTCTTTCTTGTTCTTATATTTTGAATCAGATAGATATTTGGCTTGATGGCAATCGGTGCATTTCATTCCCGTATGCTTGCCGGTTAACTCGAAAGTTGTTTTTTTATGATCAAATGTATTAGGGTCAAAACGAAACAATTTAAAATTTTTGCCGTGGTGATCTTTGTGGCACTGCATACACTCCTTGCTTTTTACTTCAGAAGAAGCGTGATAACCTTTCCCATTATTAATCAGGTTTTTAATCTCTTTGTGACACTCCAAACATTTAGCAGGAGATACTTTTTTGCCGAGATCGTGACACTTTGTACAATTAGAAACGCCTTCAAGTTTCGAGTGAGGGGAAGCCAGATCACCGGGGGAAATTTGCGTATAGACATTTATACTAAACAAAAAGAGAAATGTTACAACTATTTTCATTCTGTCAGTTCTGCCAAATGATTGAGATAAAAGCTGATTATGCAATAGGAGTATATTCACTTTTCTTAATCCTTTTTATGGGAGAGAATAGCCTCGCCAAACTTTTTGGTTATTGAGATGCCGATATCGCGGATAAATTCGCTTGGGAGTTCGCCGCCGATTAACACATATACTAAGTTGTTTGGCAGCGTGACGGCTTTTCCGGATTTATCAGAGAGAATAACTTCCGACTCTTTGATTTCTGAAACAGTTGTGGAATATAGCACCTTGACGGCATTGTTTTTTATAGCCTTTGAAATTTTATCAAGGTTGCCTGCTTTCAGCCTGCCGAATGCATCGCTTCGATATGAGATTGTAACTTTATTGCCTTCATCAGCGAGTAGAAGAGCCGTTTCAATAGCTGAATCCCCTCCGCCTACAACAAGAATGTCTTGTTCTTTTAAGAGTTCCGGTTCTATAAGTTTATAATAAACCTTTTCAGTTTCTTCGCCCGGGACACCAAGTTTGCGCGGTGTTCCTCTTCTGCCAATCGCGAGAACAATCGCTTTTGCCGTGTAGTTTTGTTTCACGCTGGAGAGATGAAAAATATCACTTTCTTTGCGGACAGATAATACTTTTTCAAGTTCGCGAATATTAAGATTAAATTTAACGCGAATTTCAGACCATAAATCGAGGAGTTCCTTTTTTGAAGTTTCTACCAACTTTACTTTCCCGTGAAGAGGCAGATCAACCGGTGAAGTCATAATGATTTTAGCGCGCGGGAAGTGATATACAGTACCGCCAAGCGTGTCCTGATCGAGAGTCAGATAGGAAAGTTTGTTTTGCTGAGCTGCAAGTGAAGCGGCGAATCCGGCAGGTCCAGCCCCGATGATTATAACATCAAAATCTGCAACAAGATTTCTATTGAGTTTTTTTGTCAGGTTTTCAACGGCATATTTGCCTTGCTCGATGGAGTTTTTAATAAGCCCCATACCGCCAAGTTCACCTGCAATATATAGCATAGAAACATTAGATTCAAAATCTTGATTCACGTGCGGTAAATCGATGCCGCGTTTTTCAGTACCGATACAAAGTGTAATTGCTTCGACAGGGCAGGCGTGGAAACAGGCACCGTGCCCGACACATCTGGAAGTGTTAATAGTTGCAACACGTCCGTTGATTATTCCAAGAATATCTTTCTCGGGACAGGCATCAACGCAGGCACCGCTTCCAATGCACATTCCCTGGTCAATAACAGGGTGCAGGGTAATTGGTTCGTGGAGACCAAATTCTTTCGCTTTTACTATTTTACTTTTTGTTTCGCGGTTTTGTTTGCGCACTGAGCGGATATACCACAAAACCACAAAAGCGGCTATCGCGAATGCAATAATATAAATACCGGTGCCTAACAGATCATCCATATCAGAGTACTTTGTTAATTTTATTGAATAAATAAATTCCCATTGCACCGATGATTAGTCGGAGCAGGAAAAGAATACGCGGATTTTAGTTAACTAAGTCATTGTAAAGAAATAACATTTACATCTTTCAACACATAACCCTTTGCGGTCTTTGCGTCTTCGCGTGAGAAAGTGTTAATGTTATTTTTGAACGAGTCCTAAAAAATCCAGCGATAACCGAATGTTATAGTAACTACCACGTGAATAACCATTATGATAAACATAACGATGGCAAAAGGCAGATGGAAAATATGCCAGTGATGCAATAGTTTCTGCATTGCCTTTAGCAGCTTAATCCTCCTTTTGAGGATAAGTTTAGATTTAATTACGGAACGAATGGTGTTCTTGATAAGTAATTCATCTGTAATACCAAAAGTTCTGATTTGAACCAAAATCAAATTTAATGATTTTTTTAAAAGGAAAAAATCTTTTAAAAAGAAAGATAACGCTTCGACAGAAGAAAGTTCATAGTCAGCTTCACGCGGGAATAACGACTGAATTTTTTTCGTTTGTTCCGGAGTCAGGTGTCCGCTCGAAACCAATTTTTCATCTAACTCTTTATTAAGAAGATCAATGTCCGTGCTGCTCAGTTCGGAGCCTTCAATACTCCGGGGAATTTGCACGTAGATGAATCTTCCTATTACACCGCTAAGTACAACGGCAGTCATACTCCAAAAACTGACAGCTACAATACCTCCGAATTTAAACTCAGTGTGGAAAAGAACAAAAAGGGGACCAAGTGTGCAAAGAAAAATGTGAAATTCTAACCAATGTTTTAGGAATCCTATACGCGAAAAGAACTTAACGCGTTTACGGAGCATATAAGTTACAACTCCAATAATGAGTATAACCGTGCCAAATATGCCGTAGGCGTGTCCCCAATAACCGGATGGATTGAGAGTCTCGTGTTTCAATGAATAGGGTTTGTCATCAGGTGACAGTGAATAATAGTCACTCCAACCGTAATGGATAAGCATAAATAGTGAACCAAGTGTTATAATAACAAACAGCCCGATATACAGGCGATGCAGAGTTTTGGACATAATTCAGATAATATTTAGAAAATTAAATTGATAAACAATCGCGATTATCACTTATATAACAATGAGTTAGACACAATTAGTAGTTAATCTGTTCTAACGCGAAAAAAAATGAAATGGCAATATGAAATATACGGTATAAAATGAAAAATGTTTCGACTATTTGCTCTTTGTAGTGATTGTTCAAGGGCAATTCAGCGCGGGAGTGCCGTTGCACTTTGCATCTTTACGACTATAAAAATATGCCGAACCGGAGAGTGCCAAACACAATTTGGCGAAAAATAGAAAAATAGATTCAGAATATTTATTTTGAGAAAAAAATGAGTATATTTAGTTTTTGAGATAAATTCAAAATTAAAGCGAGGGAACACTATGATTTGATATCGCGTAAACAGGTTAATTTTACCATCGGGTATATTTACGTCTATCAATTGTGTCTCTAAGAAATAAAAATGCTTTTACAAAACCATCTGATGATAATAAAGAATAGGTTGACAATTATGAATTCAAATAATTATGATTTCAGGCGAGAAGTATATTCGGACATTGTTGTTGAAGTAGTGCTTGCCGGTAGAGCAACATCTAATGAAGCAGAAGATTTTAAAAATATCCTCTCAAGTGATATTGATCTCGGTACCAGGAGGCTAATAGTAAATCTTAGCGCGTGTGAATATATGGATTCGGCATTTACAGGTGCAATTGTTGTTTCTCTGCGGAGAATTTCTGCTGTCGGCGGCGATTTGCGATTGGTCGGGTTGCAGCAGGGTGTTAGAAATATGTTAGAACTGACAAGAATAATACACCAATTTGATGTATTCCCAAATATTGAGGCTGCTATTGAAAGTTACGGGGGACAAGGGTCTTCCGGTTTACGTAATAACAGGCTAACTATACGGTAGATACTTCTTTCTGCAAAACTATTGATGAGTTAGCAGGCAGCACTACTTCAATTAGTCTAAAGCCAATGATTGTTAATGTTATTTATGAACGAGTCCTTAGAGAAAAAAAAAGTACTTCGAGTTATAAAGCAAACAACCAGAACATCATAAGTGCAAGACTTTCGCGCAAATGATACACGATCCCAATTTGGTCGTTCAGTTTTATTTCCACGCCAAACGTGTGGAGTTTAACATTATAGAATTTGGCAATCTCGTTAATCCTGGGAAGGTGATATGAATCTGAAATTACGGCAATATTTTTCAATGCTTGTTTTTCAATTAATTCATTCTTGATATATCTGATTTGTTCGGTTGTCGATGAAGTCTTTTCTTCAATAATAATATCTGTTTTGGGCAAAGCGTAGTTTGAATCAAGATATGCGCGTGAGACCTCTGCTTCAGACATTTCACCTGGCGCATTTGAACCGGTTAGCTGTATTTTATCGATTATTTTCCCTTGATACAATTCAATCGCTTTTTGCAGCCGTGAAATGAGAATCGGACTTGGATGGTTGTTAGGCCATACGGCGGCTCCCAAAACCACACCTACATCATACTTTGTGTTTTTCTTTTGCAATGGAAGAGTTTTGTAACTCAGCAAGAAAAACAATACGAAAGCAACAAAGACAACTATTATACCTAAATTATAAATCAAAGCTCTAAACAAATTATTTCCCGTACTTCCGAATATAATCATCCAACAATAAATAATAATAAATATTTGCGTGATTTGATATAGACTGAAAAAGCCGCCCACCATTATTCGCTTTACCGGTTGATTAAATAGATATATGACGGGAACCTGAATAGGAAATAAAAGGAGCAGCCTGCCAATAACAAGGCATACTGTCCCTGCAACCGAAAATCGCATCAAAACTTTGCTGAAAGCATAAAAATACTGAGGATTAATTAATCTGACGCAAATGAGGCTTAACATAACCACACCGGAGGTTATAATATTAATTAAATTTCCGGTATAGTGCCAATTGAATTGAAAGACTGAAATATCCTGATTCCAATATTTGATGAAGAGTAAAAGCACTAAGCCCGCAAATTCGAGGAGAATTAATTTAATAAAATGTTTGGAAAGTAAGCCTTCTTTTTTGGGCATA
Organism: uncultured Ignavibacteriales bacterium; assembly: GCA_903929035.1. Taxonomy (GTDB): domain Bacteria; phylum Bacteroidota; class Ignavibacteria; order Ignavibacteriales; family Ignavibacteriaceae; genus CAIYTF01. Next base: position 28,722 of record CAIYTF010000091.1, on the reverse strand, counting down.
AACTCTAAAAAATAATGGAGATAATACTTTAGCACTCGTCAAGAAATAACCTTTACATCTTCCAACATATAACCCTTTGCGGTCTTTGCGTGATAAAGTTATTTGCGAACGAGCCCTTAGTTAGTTTTTAAAATAATTTCGTTAGTAATTTACTACAATTAGTCGGGATTTCTGAACCGTATCCCGATAGTTGGGTAAAATAATAAGGTAATTTAAAGTATAATACTAAATTGATATTTGGACTTTTTCAGGAACCCCAATTTAAAGTCTTTCTAATAAAGCTGCAATATCTCCTGTCGGATATTCGCATTCAAAATTATGGCAAAGATAAAAAATAGGATCATCATCCGCTGGAATCATATTCTCCGTATGAGGCGCGATTAGCTGCAGGAAAGAGTCTTTCAGCTTGGGGTCACGTAAAAATATTGTCATATTAGGTTGATAGCACGCGCGCAGAATTTCCAATGCTGTTCGTGTTTCGGGATTGTTAGGGTCACCGGCTACAACAACTTCGTGTACCTTGTTGATTAAATAAAACATCCCGCTTAAAAAACAGGTGAAAGCAGAGGGAGTCTTCTTTACTATTTCAGAAAATGATCGAATAATCATTTCAGCTTCATTTATTAATTTATCCGCCGCGGTTAGTCTGCCGATACGGAGAAGATTATGAAACATTATCGAATTTCCTGACGGGATAGCACCATCGTAAATCTCCTTTTGACGCGTAAGCAGTTCTTCGCCATAGTCCGCTGTAAAATAAAACCCGCCGTAAATAGAATCATTAAAATGCTTAATTACCTGATTCGTGAAACCAATTGCTCTCACCAGATATATTGCTTTATGTGTAGCAGTATAAAGTTCAATAAGTCCCCATATAAAAAACGCGTAATCTTCAAGCATTCCGGTAATAGCGGCTTCGCCGTCCTTATACCGGTGCATTAGTTTCGTTTCTGCAGGCGATAGCTTTTCAAGCAGAAAATTTGCCGCTGATTCAGCCGCGATTACGTACTTTTGATTATTTGTCGCGGCTCCGGCATAAGCAAGAGCGGCAATCATTAATCCATTCCAATCCGTTAATATTTTCTCATCGCGAAGGGGCTTGACTCTCTTTTGTCGTTCCGTAAACAGCACTGATCTGCATTTATCTAAACTGTCATTTATATTTTCAACCGTGGTGCCGCGGTGAAATGCCAATTCTTCCGGTGAAGCTGCAATATGAAGAATATTTTCTCCTGTGTATTCAGCATTAAGCGGATCTTGAAAATTTCCATCATCCTTAATTGAATAAGCTTCAATAAAAAGGGGTGCATCATTGCCTAATAAACTCTCAATTTCAGATTGATGCCAAATATAAAATTTTCCTTCAACACCATCACTATCAGCATCTTCCGCGGAATAAAATGCACCTTCCGGTGAGCGCAAATCACGGGAAACATACCGGTATATTTCGTCTATAACATTCAGGTAAAAAGTATCTTTAGTTTTTTTATAGGCTTCCGTGTATGCAAGCATTAGCATAGCCTGGTCATAAAGCATTTTTTCAAAGTGGGGAAGCAGCCATTTTTTATCTGTCGAATAACGGTGAAATCCAAAACCGATATGATCATAGATACCGCCGGCATACATTTTTTTGAGTGTTTCCAGAGCCATATTTTGTGAATGCTCGTTGCTGGAAAAATGAGAATAGCGCAGCAGATAAATGAGATTATACGGAGTTGGAAATTTTGGAGCACTGCCAAATCCTCCATATTCATTGTCATAGCTTCGCGCGAATTGCTCTATCGCGGTGTGCAGTGTAGCGGGACCTATATCTTCACCTAATATAGCCGGTGTTTCTGAACGGAGTTGTTTCGTGATGTTTTCTGCTGAATCAATAATGTCATCTTGTTCATTCTGCCATAAATCCGCTACGCGAGTCAATATATCCAAAAGTCCAGGGCGATTCATTTTGGTAATTTTGGGAAAGTAAGTTCCTGCAAAAAAAGGTTTCTTTTCGGGTGTCATAATTATTGTCATTGGCCATCCGCCGCCGCCTGTCATCATCTGGCAAACACGCGTATATACGGAGTCAATATCGGGACGTTCTTCTCTATCAACTTTGACTGCTATAAAATATTGATTTAAATAATCAGCAACATCTTCATCCTCAAAAGATTCCCGTTCCATAACGTGGCACCAATGGCAGGCTGAATAACCTATTGAAAGAAATACAGGTTTATTATCTTCCGCGGCTTTGGCAAATGCTTCATCTCCCCAAGGAAACCAATCAACAGGGTTATTTGAATGTTGTAGTAAATATTGGCTTTTTTCGTTTATTAATCTATTGGGCATAAGTTCTTGAATAGTTTTTCGAATGTGAAGTCAGAAATTTATTTTAAAAATCCGGACAACTGATATTCTTCCGGACTTGCATCTTTGCTTGAGAAAGGTTTTAATGTTCCATTATTACTTCCCCGCGAGTATTCTTCGTGCTGAACTTTCGATTTTGTTTATAATTTCATCTGCAACACGCAACGCCCGTAAGCCGTCATAACCAGAAACAACAGGTTCACCGCCTGTTTTTACTGCCTGCACAAAAAGAGCGAGTTCGTGCTGCAGCGCGTTTACTTCTTTAGATTCAGGCTGTTCATATACAATTTTCTTTTTATTCTCACCGACACCAAGTGAGCCAAAATTTATCGTGCCTGCACCAAGCAACTGTTCCTCTGGCAATAACCGGAAAACCTCCGAAGTCCCCGTTAGGAAATCGATTCCAATATAACCATCACGCTGAAAAATGCGCATTTTTCGCATTTTCTTTTGGGATATACGACTCGCGGTAACATTGGCTACCGCGCCATTTTCAAATTCAATTCGCGCATTTGCAATATCAACAGTAGGTGATACAACCGGAACACCGCTTGCATCAATCCTTTTTACTTCCGATTTAACAAGAGATAAAATTATATCAATATCGTGAATCATTAGATCAAGTACAACCGCTACATCTGTGCCGCGAGGATTAAACTGTGCCAGACGATCGGATTGGATAAATAATGGCTCTAAGTCATATTCTTGCAGCGAGAGAAGCGCGGGATTAAATCTTTCAATATGTCCAACCTGCAGGATTAGATGATTAGCCTTTGCTAATGCAACAATTTCTTCTGCTTCGGGAATAGTTGCCGTGATTGGTTTTTCAACAATGATATGTTTGCCTTCGAGAAGCGCGGCTTTCGCGAGTTGGTGGTGCGCGCTTGTTACAGCGGCTATTGACACGCAATCAACAGAATCAAATAGTTCATCTATGGAATTGAAGCATTTTACTTGAAATTCACTTGCCACTGTCGCAGCTTGTTCTTGATCAATATCATAAATGCCTGCAAGAGTGCAATCCGGAATTCGCGTGAGCAGTTTGGTATGAAGTTTGCCTAAATGACCTGTTCCGATGACCCCAATTTTTACGGACATATTGTATCCTTACTGAAATTGCTGACAGTGATTATTATATAATATCGGTTTAAATGTAAATGATTCAATTAAAAATTGAAAAATTCTATGCACTTAATTGATTTATAAAAAACAAAAATTTTAACTTGTTCAGCATCTCTCCGAGTTTCCAGCAGCAAACCTTCATCGAAAGCATCAATTAGGGTACCGCTTTTAAAGACTATTTCGTAAATTGCCGAATCATTTTTTGGGTCCATAACTATTCCATAATTTTCTTGCATAGTAATATGTACGGTTTTCCCGACAAATTGTTTCCAGTTCATCTGCATAGTTTTGCCTTATAGTGTATCAAGTAAAGATTTTAATTTACTAAATTTTGAACATATTTGATAGGATTTAAGAAAATTTGTGGCGGACGATTCTTCCGCAGCCTGGAGATAGTTATAGTAAATTGTAAAAATAACTCCAATGAGGCGGTCGCCTCGCTCGCAGTCTATTTTACCATTCTCCATTAAATTCGGAAAATCCGACAATAAAGAATTGTTCTGATCCATATATAAAGAATATAAATCATAACTGATGTTAATGAGATCGTAACCGTCATAGACATAATATTTTCTCGGAACAATAAGCGTATCCTGTGCCTGCAGAAAAAGCAGTGAATCCATTTGGTGAATCCCGACCGATAACAAGGTGGCATTCATTTCTTCATTAAACTCGGCAGTAGGTTCCACTCTTCCGGAATAAATCGAATCAACAAATTCAAGTTCACGGTATAGAGAGAAGACATACAAAGTATAGTTTGGCAGTAAATTGCTGCCCTTATTATCAATAATAAATGCTTCTTCAATGCCATCGCCGTCAAGATCTATGCGGTACATTTCAGGATGAATGAAAGTCCACGCTACAAACATCTCGCCGGTAGTGTCAATTCGCATTAATTCCTGTCCCTCTAAGCTAATCTCAACTTTAGTATATGTTGAGTCGGAGTGCCGAGCGGATGTGACCGTTGAAAGCACCAAAAATGAAACAGTGAGTAATAAAAATATTTTTTGCATTTGGTAATTTTAAAAGGTAATACTAAAATTACGGATTTAATGCGAAAAAAAGGGAGAAAAGTGAAAAAAATATTTTTATTTCTAGGTTCTATTTTCATTTGCCCCTTCATTTTTTCCCTGTGTCCAATATTGTCGATTTTTACTGACATTTTTAACGAGTTATTACATATAGAAAAAATACCGATAATTATTTTTGATTATTCAAAATATTTTATTTACTTCTCGTATTTGTTTACATCGACAAGCGTATCGCAATTATCCAATGATCAGCCCGGCGAATTATCCGTAAAATTGGAAAAACCTATAATAGAAGAAAGCAAACCAAATCAAATTGGAAGAATCAAAAGTAGAAGAACCTGTAATAGAAAAGTCTATACAGGAAAAACCCATAATAGAAGAAAGCAAACAAAAGCAACTCAAATTGGAAGAATCAAAAGTAGAAGAACCTGTAAATAGTATATCCGAAAATAAAATTATTTCCGAGCATCCTCCATTGGTTAATATTCCTATTCCAAAAATCAATACAGAAGTTAAGCTGTCAGAAACAAATAAAGTAATAAATAAATCTAAAGATGCTGAATACGTTGCTTCAGAAGAAGTCAATATCACAAACACAATTTTTAAAAGCAACAACTTATATTGTTTTCAGGTTTTATCATCGAATCAGAAAGCCGCCGCCGAAAGTGAAGTTAAAAAACTCATTAACAAGGGTCATATAGAGTACGAATCGGTTATTTTAATACCGCGGATGAAGCCGCCAAATATGAACGGAGAATAAAAAATCAATAAACTAAAATAGAATCGCGATGGATTGTTGATAATAATCGTTGTTTTCTCTTATCTTATTTTAGGGCACTGTTATTGCTCTGATTTTTTTTGTTTGCCATTATAATAATCCGCATATCTATACACCAAGCCTTAAAATATTAAATGTTATTTATTTGCCCTTATAAATATATCCGTGAAAATTCTTACATTTGCATCCGAATTAAATTTTCCCCAACAACCACGATGAATTATAATTCAAATTATGACAAAAATTAAAGCAAAACTACTACTTGAAGACGGTACAGTGTTCGAGGGCTATAGCTTTGGCTATGAGAAAGATATTAGCGGAGAAGTCGTTTTTAATACCGGTATGGTTGGTTATCCTGAAACCCTGACTGACCCTTCTTACTGCGGACAGATACTCGTGATGACCTATCCGCTTATAGGAAACTATGGCATACCCGGCCGAGAGCGCGAAAATGAATTGCTCGCGAATTTTGAATCAGAACAGATTTTTGCGAGGGCAGTCATTATTGCTGATTATTCATCTGAATATTCCCATAGAGCCGCGGAGCAGTCTTTAGGTGAATGGTTAGTGGAAAATAAAACACCGGGGCTATATGGGATTGATACCCGTATGCTCACGAAAATATTAAGAGAAAAAGGGACAATGCTCGGGAAAATTTTGTTCACCGAGAATGATAATTTGCAGTGGATTGACCCCAATAAAACAAATCTTGTCGGAGAGGTTTCCGTTACCGAGCCTGTTGTCTATGCAAAATCCGGAAAGACAATTGCCCTTGTTGACTGCGGAGTTAAAAATAATATTATTCAGGCATTCCTTCGGAGAGATATTACCATTATCCGTACTCCATACAATTATGATTTTACTAAGGAAAAAGTACACGGCATTGTGCTTTCAAACGGTCCGGGAGACCCTGAGAATTGCCAAGAAACAATCGAACACGCGAAGAAAGCAATGAGTATGGGGCTGCCGATACTTGGAATATGTCTTGGCAATCAGATACTCGCTCTTGCTGCAGGCGCAGAGAGTTATAAGTTGAAATACGGTCATCGCAGTCACAATCAGCCTGTGAATGAAGCAGGTACAAAACGCTGTTATATTACTTCACAAAATCACGGTTATGCTATTACTACTTCCTCTTTAAAAGAAGACTGGCGCGAATGGTTTACAAATGACAATGACGGCACAAACGAAGGAATAATACATATGCACAAACCTTTCTTTGGCGCACAGTTCCATCCCGAAGCCTCACCCGGACCGGATGACACAGAATTTATTTTCGGAATGTTTATAAGGGCATTAAAATGATTAAGAAAGATAAACCGTCAAAAGTATTGATATTAGGCTCAGGCGCGCTCCAGATTGGTCAGGCGGGAGAGTTTGATTATTCCGGCAGTCAGGCAACAAAAGCTCTTAAAGAAGACGGTATAACTACCGTGCTTATTAATCCCAACATTGCAACGATACAGACATCCGAACAGCTTGCAGACATTGTTTATTTTCTCCCGCTCAAATATGAATTTATTCTTCGTGTTATCAAGAAAGAACTTCCCGATGCAATATTGCTGAGCTTTGGCGGGCAGACTGCACTCAACGCGGGGGTGGAACTTTACGATAAGGGGATACTGAAAGAGTATAATATTAAGGTATTGGGAACTCCTGTATCAACGATTAAGGATACCGAGGATAGGTATTTGTTTGGTGAAAGAGTCAGAGAGTGCGGATTAAAAGTTGCTAGAAGCAAAACCGTTGGCTCAACGGAAGAAGCAATAAAAGCAGCAGAAGAAATCGGGTATCCCTGTATGGTCCGCATCGCTTACGCGCTTGGCGGATTGGGTTCCGGCATTGTAAACAGCGAGCGTGAATTAATTGATAAAGCCGAACGGGCATTTTCATTTACCACGCAAATATTGATTGAAGAATCCCTCTATGGATGGAAAGAACTCGAGTATGAAATTATTCGCGACAAATTTGATAATTGCATATCAATTTGCTCAATGGAAAATCTTGACCCGATGGGCATTCACACGGGTGACAGCATTGTAGTTGCTCCGCTCCAGACACTTTCATCAAGCGAAAATTTTCAATTGCGTTCAATAGGGATCAAACTCATCCGGTCACTTGGAATAATTGGCGAGTGCAACATACAGTTCGCGCTGAATCCGGATTCTTTTGACTACCGTATCATCGAGGTGAACGCGCGACTTTCCCGAAGCTCTGCACTTGCATCAAAAGCAACAGGTTATCCGCTGGCATTTGTGGCTGCAAAACTAACTATCGGCTATGATTTGAACGAAGTGGAAAATTCAATTACCAAAGCTACATCAGCCTGTTTTGAACCTGCACTTGATTATATAGTTGTAAAATTCCCGCGATGGGATTTGCAAAAGTTCAAGTACGTCAATACACAACTTGGCTCAGAGATGAAATCAGTGGGTGAAGTAATGGCAATCGGCAGGACATTTGAAGAGGCAATCCAAAAAGCAATCCGGATGCTGGATACCGGTATGGTCGGATTTACAGGCAATGCAGTTGAGAGTGAAGATATAGAAAAAGATGTTGCTATTCCGACTGATAAAAGAATGTTCAAACTCGCTTTGGCTTTTGAGCAGGGTATGAGCATAGATAAAATGCACGAGCTATCAAAAATCAATAAGTGGTTTTTATATAAACTGAAGAACATACACGAACTACATAAAAACCTTTCGGGTAAAAATTTAGCTGATATAGATTCTGATTTTCTCAAAGAACTGAAAGGAAACGGCTTTTCAGACAGGCAGATTGCCCAAAGCACCCAAGTAGATGAACTTGTTGTTCGCGGTTATCGCAAAGGACTTGGTATTATTCCTGTGGTAAAGCAGATAGACACTTTAGCCGCGGAATATCCGGCGCAGACAAATTACCTTTATATGACCTATAACGGGCAGGAGGATGATATTGCAGCGGGAGAAGAAAATCAGATTGTCGTGCTGGGCGGCGGCGCGTATCGGATTGGTTCCTCTGTCGAGTTTGACTGGTGCTGCGTGAACGCGGTTGAGGCTCTCGGAAAAATGAATTATAAATCCATAATGATAAACTATAATCCTGAGACAGTCAGCACTGACCACGATATTTGCGATAAACTTTATTTTGAAGAAATATCGTTAGAACGGGTGCTTGATATTTATGAAAAAGAAAATCCTCTCGGTGTTATTGTTTCAATGGGCGGACAGATACCAAATACCTTGGCAATGAAACTTTATAATAACGGAGTTCATATATTAGGTACTTCGCCGCTAAAAATTGACTGCGCTGAGGACAGAAATAAATTTTCATCGATACTTGACGTGCTTGATATTGACCAGCCGGAGTGGCAGGAATTGACAAGTCTGGAAGAAGCAAAACTATTTTCTAACAAAGTAGAGTACCCTGTACTTATCCGCCCAAGTTATGTCCTAAGCGGCGCGGCAATGAGTATAGTGCTTTCCGATGCAGAGTTAGAGGATTATTTGTTGAAAGCCTCGGATATCAGTCAGGAACACCCCGTGGTTATCAGCAAGTTTATTACCAATGCCAGAGAAATAGAAGTGGATGCTGTCGCGAATGAAGGCGAATTATTTTGTTACGCGATTTCCGAACACGTTGAGAATGCCGGCGTGCATTCCGGGGATGCAACAATAGTACTGCCTCCGCAGCGAACCTATCTGGAAACAATGCGGCGGTTAAAGCACATCACGAAAGAAATCGCGAATGAATTAGAGATAACCGGTCCTTTTAATATTCAGTTTATTGCAAAGGATAATGATGTTAAAGTTATCGAGTGTAACCTCAGGGCATCGCGGAGTTTCCCGTTTGTATCGAAAACACTGAAACTGAATTTTATAGAAATCGCGACACGTTTAATGCTTGGCGAGAAAGTACCCAAGATTGACCGCTCGTATTTTGATCTTGATTACGTGGGAGTGAAAGCCTCTCAGTTTTCATTTACCCGGCTGAAAGGTTCTGACCCTGTTGTTGGCGTGGAAATGTCCTCAACAGGCGAAGTCGCGTGTCTCGGTGATGATTTTAATGAAGCATTTCTCAAAAGTTTGCTTGCCACCGGATTTAATATTCCGGTGAAGTCTGTTCTCCTATCAACAGGTCCAGCGGAAGGGAAAGCAGAGTTAATTATCGGCTTGCGCGATTTGCAGACATTGGGAGTTGAGCTATATGGAACGGATGGAACTGTTGCATATTATGCGGCTTACGGGATAATAATTAACTTACTAAAGCGTCCTTTTGACGGCGAAGAGCCTTCAATACTTAGTTATCTTGCAGATAGGAAAATTGACTTAGTAATAAACATTCCAAAAAATTCCGAAAAGACAATGCTTGACAGCGACTATATAATAAGGCGCAAGTCGATTGATTATAATGTTCCTCTCATTACAAACCTCCAGTTTGCAAAGCGGTTTATAAAAGCATATAAGATGTATTCAAACAAGGATATGAGTATTAAGTCGTGGGGAGAGTATATATAAACAGGAGAGAAAAATAATCATCGATTTTTGGTAACTGTTTAGGTAAAAAATTTAGCAGCATAGAGGGGGAAAGCCTTTGGCCATTAGAATTCAAGCTGTTTTTAATGGATATATATACGTTTCGGAAAGACAATCCAGCCGAATCGAAAACTGATTACGATGCTGTCTGTGCCAGAGCCGACATCGAAGAACCTCTGTCTGTATCTTCAGGAAAAAGGGGCAGAAAGAAACAGACCAAGGGAAGAAATTTATTGGTACGGCTGATAAAACACAAAGAAGTCGTACTCGCGTTCGCTTATAATGATGAAGTGTCGTTTACAAATAATCAAGCTGAAAGGGATATTCGTCCGATGAAGCTGAAACAAAAAATATCCGGCTGTTTTCGCTCTTTTCACGGAGCGGAAGTTTATGCCCGTATTGAAGGCTATCTTTCCTCTTTAAGAAAAAACAAATTCAATATTTTCGATGAGCTCAGCAATGTTTTCTTTTCTGACAATTTTGATTTCTCTAATACGACCTAAACAATTACTATTTTTCTTTTCTAAAAGAAATTATTTTATCCGTTTTTAGTATAGAAGCCTATTTTTCATAAAGTTCTTCTTCTATCTCTATTTTAAGTTTTTTCCACAATTCACTAATCTCTATTATTCTCGGTTCAATTGAATCGTCAATGTTATTATTTTTTATATCTAATTCAATACTCTTCAGTACGGAAGATATTACCTGAATACCAAGATATTCAAATGTTGGTCGTATTTTATGAGCAAGTTTTGCCACTTCAGACATTTTATTGCCAAGAAATAAAGTAAGCAGCTCAAAAATGTATCCTTCCGTGTGAAGCAAAAATTTACCAAGAAATTCCTGCAAAACCTGTTGATCATCACCAAAATTTTCTTTGAAATAGTCCGTACTGAATAACTTTTCATCTCCTTGAAGATTATCTACCCTTCCTATAAAAGGAACTGCAGATTTACTTAGTCTCGTGTGAAGCACAATTTTATTGAATAATTCAACAGGAATAAAAGGTTTAGAAAGAAAATCCGTCATCCCCGATTCAATAACCTTGTTTCTCGCGGGAATAAGCACAGATGCGGTCAGTGCTATTATTGGTATATCTCTTTTGGGTGGTTGAAAATTATCGCGAATATTCCGCGTAGCTTCAAAGCCGTCCATTACCGGCATTTCAATATCCATTAGAATAATATCGAAATTATTTTCCTCTAACAATGACAACACTTCCTTACCGTTTTTTGCAATCATAAATTTGGCATTCCACAACAATAAGGTATTTTCGATAACCATTATGTTTAGTTCATTGTCTTCAGCTACCAGAATATGAATTGAAGAAATGTCCTTATTCAAAGATGTGGTTGGTTCTTTCGGCAATGCCTGTTTTACAACATTATCCCCAACTATAAACGGCAGACATAATGCAAATGTTGAGCCTGTTCCAAATGTGCTTGAGACTCGAATTGTTCCATTTTGCATTTCAACCAATTTCTTAGATATCGCGAGTCCTAATCCTGTTCCACCGGGATTTACTGCATTTTGATTCCTTATTTGTACAAAACTCTCAAAAACCGATACGAGTTTTTCTTCCTTGATACCAATCCCGGTATCCTGCACTGTAAACTCAACTATTACATTTCTTTCAATTTTCTCAATTAATTTTGCTTGAAGATTAATGTAACCTATATTGGTAAATTTTACGGCATTTGTCAATAAATTCAGCAGCACCTGCCCTAACCTATCCGGATCTCCGATAAGTGTTTCCGGAATCAGTGAATCTATTTTTGATCGTAACATTATCCTTTTTTCGTCAGCCTTGACTTTTACAATTTGCAGAGCTTTCTGAAAGACTTCGGCAATACTAAAACCGAGGGAATCAAATTCAATTTTACCGGCATCTAATTTTGAAAAATCTAGTAGATCATTAATTATATATAAGAGGTTATCAGCTGAAGTCTTAATTGCATTTAAATATTTTTGTTCTTTTTTATTCAGCGCGGTTTCAATTAGAATATTGTTTAAACCTATAATCGCGTTCAATGGAGTTCTTATCTCGTGACTCATATGAGCAAGAAACTCCTGTTTCGCCTGCATTAATTTTTCAGCATCTTTTTGAGCTTGAATTAAATTTTCAATAGCGCGTTTCTGTTCTGTAATATCTGAAATTGCCCCGGTAAAATACAGTTCGTTATCAATCCTTGTTTCTTGAATTTTAACCGCGAAAGGGAAACGAGTGCCGTCATTTCTCACTCCTTCCGATTCAATCCTTTTACCCAAGATACTTTTCTCTTGGATTGATACATCGTTTATTAGTATGTTGAAGCGGTCTTCCCAATCATCTCTTGGGAATAGAATTTGTACGCTTTCCCCAACAAGCTGCTCTTTCGAATATCCCCATATTTTTTCGATTTCATCGTTTATCATTACAATGTTAGCATTTTGGTCAAAAGAGACAATACCTTCTCCAACAGTATTTAGTACAGCCAACAGTTGACGCTGAGAGTCCGATAACTTTTTTTCAGCGTTTTTCAAGTCAGTAATATTCAACCCGTAACCAAGCAAGTGCTTTACTTCACCCGAACTATCCAATACAGGACTAATTACCCGCGTAAATACCTGCCGTTGACCATCGCGAACGACAATTTCCTCAAATGCCTGTGCTTGTTTTTCGTTTATAGCATTGCGCAGCTTTTGCTGTCTTTGTCTTCCTATTTCAATATCAATATTACGTTTTATACAATAATCGATATCATTTTTACCAATTATCCAAGTTCTGAGTTCTGCATTCTGCATACTTCCAGGATTAATGAATAAATAATTTAAATTTGTATCAAAAACCGCGATCTGCCCCGGCAAATCATTAAGTATCTGTTCATAGAAACTTTTTAGTTTTTCAATTTCTTTCCCAAAATTAAACCTTTCAGTAACATCTCTGTATTGCCAAAGGTGGCCGCAATAATCTTCAAGAATAAAGATTGGAATATAGTCTCTCTCCAAAACTCTCCCGCCGGGTAAATATATTTCTTCACCCTTGACCGTTTCCCTGTTTTTCAAAATTTCCGTAAGCCTATCGGCAAACGCTTTTGCCTCGGGGAGAGTATCACCTGAGTTATCCACCATTTTATTACAATCAAAGCCAATGAGTTCGTCCGGAGAATATGGAATAGAAAACATATTACAAAACTCCCTGTTTGTTACCACTATTCTGCGAGATTCGTCTTCAACAAGGATTCCCGACTGCAAATTCTGTATCAAAGCAGAAATTCTAACTGTTGCCTCTTTTATCTTGTTCTCAAATTCAATTCTTAAGGTAATATCATTCAAAACACCTATAAAATGAGTGGTTATTCCTTCATTATTTATTATCGGAGATATTTTCAATTCATTCCAAAATGATTCTCCGTTTTTTCTATAATTCCTTAGGACCACCGCGCATTCAATTTTTGCCTTAATCGCGTCATTCAGTTTTTTTAATTCTTTAGGATCTGTATCCGTTCCCTGCAAAAATCCGCAATTAGTACCTATTGATTCTAAAATACTGTAACCGGTAATTCGTACATAAGCAGAGTTAACGAATATAATAGGATTCCCCTGCTTCGTGGCATCAGTAATAATAATTCCGTTACCGACTGACATAAGTGCTCGATCATATAACAAGGATAACTCATCCTTTTTGTCAGCAGTAATGACTCTTGTATATGCAATGTATGTAATGTTCCCGAGTAAAGAAAAAGCCGAGAGTACTTCCTTTGAATATCTCGATGTTTTTGTACCTGCAATAACAAGTACGCCATTATGTTTATCGCAATTTTTTAGCGGTATTAAAACAATAGACCGCAAAATAAATTTAGAATTATCACCCTGTTTCTGCAGTTCATCTATTTTCTTTGTCGTCAGGCTATATTTTTTTTCTTTTTTGTAAACCTTTTGGGCAATAGACAACATTTTGGATAACTCAATAGCCGGCAGTTCCGGCACATAAAATAGTTCCAAAGCTTCGCTACTATGATTAAAAAAAAATATATAAATAGAATCTGCAGGGAAAAGCCGCCCTATACTCTCCCTGAACAGCGTTTTCAGGCTCAATAGATTATCTGAAGAGTTTGCTTTTCCGGCAAAATCATTGAACTCTTCAAAAAATGAAGACCTATTTAATTGCATTTTCTTTCCAAACACATAATGTTTATCGTTTGATAGATTGTTGTTATATTACCTGCACGAGTCCTAATCATATTTAATCGGGGTTTTGATAATATATTCCTTTAACCTTACAATTTCCTTTTTCACTCTTCTTATAAAAGCTTTGACAATGCTGCCATCTGCAAGCAGCCTCCTCGGGCTGGTCCATACCCGAGCATTTGCAGATCGAATAAGTGAAATCTTACCAAACTGGTTAAGCTGCATTGCCATCCATCCATCCTGCCAGAACTGACGATTAAGATTGTAACCCCCAACTTTACGCGCATCTTCTGTTCTAAATCCATTATTAAACCCTAATACATTCAAGAAAGGCCGCCTTTTTCTACGGAGATCGAACAGTAATTCACTTATTAATTCATAAATGCTTAAAAGGAACCGACCGGAACCATCGGGAGGAATAAATGAATGCCTGCCGTGAGCAACAGCAATTTCAGAATTTTCCAACTCCTTAACAAGACTTTCGCACCATAGGGGCGGATAAAAACTGTCGCCATCACCGCACAAATGATATTTGCCTTTCGCCGCATCCAATCCTGTCTGCCGCGCCCTCGTGATACCCTGCCGTCCTTCGAATATTGTATAAACTCCGCACTTGTCCAATAATTCCTGTGTTCTGTCAGTCGAATTATTATTTACAATTAAAAGTTCAACACGATAAGAGGTTTTTTGCCGCGCGAGCGTGCGCAGAGTGCTAAAAAGCTTATTCTCCTCGTTCCAAACAGGTATGACAATTGATACTTCCGGATTATCCGAACGGAACTTGGATAGTTTTTCCTTAGTATCCGATATTAATTCTTCCGGAATATCATCAATGGAGCTATAATTCTGTATTACTTCCTGCAGCCAGCCGGGTAAAAATAATCGTAACATATTTATTGATTCCTGCTCTTATAATATATTCTGTAACCAAAGTAAATGAATTTAATCTCTGTCATAAACGTACCAACTTCTTTCTATATAATGCGCAGTTTTTTCATAAGGACATCTCTATACATCGAACCAATAGGAATAACTTTGCCTGCCACAACAATCGTGTTATCCTCAATCGATGTTATCTTCTCTACATTTACAATATAAGAGCGGTGAACACGTATAAAATTTGAATCATTGATTTTATCAATCATTGATGCAAGAGTTGAATATACTGTATATTTATGACTGCCTGCAAATACCTGCACATAGTCGCCCATTGCTTCTATAAAATCGATATTTACCTTATCAATCTTCAAGAATCTTGAATCTATTTTTATGAAAATAGAGTGACTATTATGCTCAGAGGACAGTTGTGAGCTGTTATTGTCCAATATTTTTGTTACCGCTCTCAGAAAACGTGCATATTGGACAGGTTTTAGTAAGTAATCCGAAACTTCATATTCAAATGCATCCACGGCATATCGCGGGGTTGCAGTAATAAGAATAATATGAGGCTTTTTCCTAAGATTCTTTATTAGTTCCATTCCGGTCATTTCCGGCATTTCAATATCAAGCAAAATTATATCAATTTCTGTATCCCTCAAGTATTCTGAAGCCTCCAACCCGTTTGTGCAGGATGCCTCAAAGGAAAGAAAATCGGTTTTCCTGATGAATTTTTCTAAAATATCCCGGGAAATTGGTTCGTCATCAACAACCAAACACCGAAGCTTGAAGTTTTGTTTCATAAATAATATGATTCTTAAATAAAATTGAACTGCAAATACTTTAATCGTTACCGTGCAAAGTCTTTAACATAAGTTTGCCATTTTTCATCAATATTTTCCCATCAATATAAATTGTTGGTTTCTTGACTACTCCATCGAGGTGAATCGGCACGTCAATATCACCGCCCATAGATTTATTATTTCCCAGCACGATATGAATTGTGCCTAACACTTTCTCATCTTCAAGCAGGACACCGCTGAGTTTTGCCTTGTCGTTTGTTCCAATACCGAATTCTGCAATATTATAGGCATCCGGATTATCAACCTCGCTCAATATTCGTTCTAATTCTTCCGCCTTCACACCTCCGTTTATTGATACAGCAAAGCCGTCTTTTACTTCTATCCGCAGATTTTCTTTCTTCATAAGTCCTAATCCTGCCATCGAACCATCAACAACAAACACTCCATTAGCAGTTCCTTCAACAGGGGCAAGAAAAGTTTCACCCGTGGGCAAATTTCCGCTCTCCCCTTTGCTATGGAAAAGCCCTTTGGAAGCATATACCTGCCTGCCGCGGATAGAAAAACTTAGGTCAGTTCCGCTTGGTGCAGTAACGCGGATATTTTCACATCCTTCTATAATATATTTCAATTGTATGGACAAATCTGAAATCTTATGGTAATCTGCATTCAAACCCCGAATCATTACCTGTTTCGTGATACCGGGGAAAGTTGCAACACGCGCGCCATTCAACGAGGCATTCCTTCGCGCGATAGTGTGCGTTAAAGATGTGGAAGTAGGGCACAAAACTACATCATAATCAAGCATCATACTAGCAATTTCATCGGGCGGTTCTTGTCCATCGTATTTGTTTGGCGGCATTTCGCAGTATATAGTTTTATAACCAAGCTGCTTTGCATTTGTAAAGAGAGAAAGACCTATCTCCCTTTTAGCTTCATCACTAATGATAAGTATTTTTTCTTCGGGTTTTGCGCCCATACACTCCACGATTGCAATCCGTGAAGCTTTGTCTAATGATGTTAATGTATTCATATTATATACCTTATAATGGGAAACTGAAATTTATTTGCAAAACCACGGTTAGCCCGCCGCTTTGTATGGAATTGTCAACCGATTTTTGATTACCGCTTTCAAGCTGTAAATATTTACCTGAATTCCCTTTTAACATATTTGTCTTTAGCTTTGAAACGCCGACAGAACTTTCTATACTCACGTATTTATCGATTAGATAATAAATAAATCCTGTACCCACGGTATAGCCCACATTAGTTTCAGGGTCTTTATAGGTTTCAGAAGAAGTAATTCCGAAAACCGTGTTAACAGACGTGTTAAATTGAAAATTATTAAACAATAACCAGCTCTCCAAAATTTTCCAATGGAATGATGTAGTAATTTCCATACCAACATCCATACCAAATCCAATATTTTTTGAAATTACTTCATAAGTGTGAATAGTAGTAACCGCACCAGGACCAAAAAATCTCACATCTTGTTTTTCGTTGAGCGACTGATAATATCCCTTCACTGTCACTACGAATCCTGTATATGTAAACTGAAAAAAGTATAACCCAAAACGAAATCCTTTTAGCTGATTGAAATTGGACAGCGGCACCGCGATAGAGTCTTTGTTAAACTCGTTCACATCAAGTATATATGCATTGATACCGCCCGGCTGATATTGTTGCGAGCAGTATCCGATGTAGCCGCCTACAAGACCCAGACAGCCAAAGCCCATCTCCTGTGCTGACGCGTAACTCAAACTAAGCAGCAGGAAAACGAGTACTTTAATATTAATTATCAATGGTTAATTGTTAGTTGTTAATTCTATGAACATATTAGGAAATAACTTTTACATCTTCTAAAGATAACCTTTGCGATCTTCGCATCTTCGCGTGAAAAATTGTTAAGGTTATTTATGAACGAACACTTAATAAATATTTCTTTCACCATATAAACTTTTAAACATTAACCATTAACAATTACTTTATAACTCTTTATTCAAATGTTTTTCACTGATACGCAATAGTATTGCAAATATCAATCCGGCAAAACCGAGTATCGAGAATATCCACATACCATATATATATCCGCCCGGGTTTTGCGCACCGGCTTGCTGACTATCATTTGCCCATCCAATCAATAGGTTAAAAAAGAACAATCCTATGTTCTGTATCATTGTCATCAGTCCATAGGCTGTGCCTAATTTTTTTTCCGGAACCACGAGCGAAACGTAGGGCCACATAACTGCCGGAACAAGTGAAAACGCGATACCCATCATTGACATCGGTATCATTAAATACTTAGGTATATCCGAGTGTACATCAATAAAATCTATATTGATTGACCACATACCTGTAATACCGAAATTAATTTTATATGCCATCAAGAGATAGACCGGAACAATTAACAGTGAACCGAACATCATTAAGTAGGAACGCTTCCCAATCTTATCGGCAAGTAATCCAAAGAGTGGAGTAAAAAACATAGCAGCAAGCGTAAGCAGGCTTGAAAGATTGCCGCCAACTTCCCGCGTTGTGCTATGAACATCTTGAAAAAACTTGACTGCAAATGTCTGAAAGGGAAATATTGCTGAATAGAACGTTACACATAATGCAGAAATAAACCAAAATGGGGCACTAAACTTAAATATTTCAGAAAATTCAATTTTATCCTGCGCGCCTTCTTTAGGTAGTTCATAATTAGCGGATGCATATTTATCGAGAAAATAATACAGTATTATAAATGTAACCGCGAATACTCCTGCCGCGACAGAAATCAACAATGGTTTTTGCCAATAGACAAAATATTCTCTTGCCCAAGTGGGAGAATTCAATGCAAGGAATGAACCTAACCGTGCAACTGTCAGATTTAAACCGAAAGCAAGTGATAATTCCTTCCCCTTGAACCACCTTGCAATAATTGTTGTTATGGCAACAATCATTGATTCCGCGCCAAGTCCAAAAACGAGTCTTCCGGATGCCATTATATATAGATTGCTGCTTATCGCTGTTATTGCAGCACCAAAAAAAATCAATGATGTGAAAGCTGCCACGGATATTCTTGTACCGAATTTATCGATAATAATGCCGCCTACAAGCACCATAATAATATTAGGAAAACTATATATTGCCTGCAGCAAACCTATATTGGAGTCGCTAAACTTTAGCTGTTCTTTCAGAACATCAGCAAGCGGGCTGATACAATCATAGATATAATAATTCCCAAACATTGCAAGACTAATTAACAGTAAGACAGACCAGCGGATTAGAAAAGTCGGTTCAGGTTTTGGATTTGTAAATGTTTTGTTCAATCTTTCTGCAATCTATAGTATATGAAAAAGAGCGGAAGATATTTAACCTTCTCCCGCTCAAATAATTATTTAGAAGGAATATTAGCGAGTACTTCTGTAAGGAGTTTGTAAAATGGTTCCACGGTCGGAATTTTCAAACGCTCGTCAGGAGAATGCACGCCAAACATTGTCGGACCAAATGAAATCATATCCATCTTTGGATATTTTTCACCGATAATCCCGCACTCGAGTCCCGCGTGAATAGCGGTAACTTCAGGTTCACTGCCAAACAATTTCTTGTATGTTTCCTTGAATAATACTAACACTTCTGAATGAACATCAGGTTTCCATCCAGGGTAGCCGTCTCCGTAAGATACTTCAGCACCGGCTAAATTAAACACTGAAGAAACCATTTCCACTGCTTCTTCATTTTCAGATGCAACTGAACTTCTTTGGCTTGTAACAATCTGAACTGATTTATCATCTGAAATAATAGTGGCAAGATTAGTTGACGTTTCAACCAAGCCCGGAATGTCTGCGCTCATTTTCAATACACCGTGAGGCACAGCATAGAGTGAATTGAATAATGCGGCTTGGGTCTTTGCATCAATCACGAAAGAAGGTAAACTACGCGCTTCTGCAGATACATAAAGGTTAGGCTCTTTTGTTGAGTTTTCTGATTTAATAAGCGTGTTATATTCTGCAACATATATTGCAAAATCATTAGCTTTATCTGCCGGAACAACAACAACCGCGAATGCCTCGCGCGGAATTGCATTATGCTTGTTCCCTCCTTCGATTTTTGCAAGCCTCAAACCAAACAGTGATTGCGTATGCCACATCAGGCGGTTAAGGATTTTGACTGCATTGCCAAGACCCGCGTTAATCTCAAGCCCCGAGTGACCGCCTATTAATCCGGCAACTTTAAGTTCAAATGCCTTTGAATTTGTGTCCACGCTATCTTGCGCGAAAGGAAATTTTACTTCAGTATTTTTTCCGCCTGAACAGCCGATAAACAAAGTCCCTAGTTCCTCTGAATCCAAATTCAATAGAATATTTGCCTTCAAAATTTCCGTATCAAGATTAGCCGCGCCGGTCAATCCTGTTTCTTCATCAAGCGTGAACAAAAATTCAAGCGGTCCGTTAACTAATGTTTTATCTTCAATTACCGCGAGCGCGGCAGCAACACCAATACCGTTATCGGCACCAAGAGTTGTACCTTTTGCTTTTACCCATTCGCCGTCAATGTAAGGCTGAATCGGGTCGTTATCAAAATCGTGCTCAACATCGCGGTTCTTTTCGCAAACCATATCAATGTGCCCCTGCAGCGCAACTGTTTTAAGGTTTTCCTTTCCCTGTGTTGCAGGTTTCTTGATGATGACATTTCCGAATGCATCACGAACCGTTTCCAAGTTATTCCTTTTGCCGACACTTTCGATATATGCTGCAATTTTCTCTTCAAATTTTGAAGGACGCGGATATTTGCATATTTCTTCAAAATGATGCCAGACTATTTCCGGCTTTAAATGACCAAGTACACTTGCCATAAAATCTCCTAATTCTCGATTTCTTTAAATGAAATAAATTTATCTAAATACAGTTGTGTTAAATATTTTGTAACTCTCGTTTCACAGGGAGCTATTTTATCTCCCCATTTTTCAGTGAGAACAGAACATATATCACTAACTTTTGTAGTGCCGTTAATTTGCAGCCAAGTATCACTGCCTAATTCATCCAATTTCGTATTCACAAATTCCTGCCGGTTCATCCTGCCAAAAACATTATTAAAAAACGAATTTTCAAAGCGCGGAGTAAGTACAACAACGTTGGAATTAGTCCCTTCTTTATGACCATAACGTCTGAAAGGAGTCAACTCCAAATAATTTACTCCCTTCAAGCGTTTTCTTCTTTGAAAAAAATTCATATTACTTATTTACCTACATCACCGCGGTTGGAGGAGCAGGTTCATCCGCCTTACCGGCATTCTTTACAGGGACAAGCACCAAGTATGCCGCGATTAACCCGATAACCACTAAGCTGACAATAATAGACGGCTGCGCGAAGAACTCGAAGAGATGAACTTCAAAGAAAGCGAATGCCGCGAATACCAGCCCTACAAGTGCTTCCCCTGCAATTAAGCCCGCCGCGAGCAGAACACCGGTATTCTCAACCCGCGCTTTCTGAGCATCGTTATGCTTCCTGCCAGCGTTCATTCTTTCAACAACTGCTTTCACCATTCCGCCGATGAAAATGGCAAATGTTGTTTCTAAGGGCAGATACATACCAACCGCGATAAGCATCGGGCTTTTCACCTGCATCAAAATAAACCCGAAACCCATTAACATACCAACAATAATAAGGGGCCAAGCCATTTCACCTTTAACGATTCCTTGAGAAAGTAATGCCATTAAACCCGCCTGCGGAGATGCTAATTTCGCGCTGCCGAAACCGCCTTCATATCCTAACATTTTCCCGGCGTTAATATCGCCTTGCTGCAAAACCACGAGAGGAATGAACATAACCGCGGAGGCAATACCAACACCAATAATGTCACCAAACTGCATTCGCCAGGGAGTACCGCCTAAGATATGCCCGACTTTCAAATCCTGTAGCATCTCACCGGCAACTGCCGCGGAAACACAGACTACTGCCGCGACACCGAGAACTGCCGCGACACCCTGATTGCCTTTCATTCCAAGACTAACCATAAGCAAGGCAGCCATAATAAGCGTGGAGAGTGTCAAACCGCTGATTGGATTGTTGCTTGAGCCTATGATACCGACAAGATAGCCGGAGACTGCGGCGAAGAAAAATCCCGCGATAATCATAACCACGGTAGCAACTAACGCGGCAAAAACGTCCTGCGCGAAATGAAGATAGAGAAAAAATGTAAGAATAGATGCACCGCCGATACCTGCCATAATCAGTTTAAAATTTAAATCTTTATCGGTTCTGATTGTTGCAGCTTCACCGGTAGCGGCTTTTTTTACATCAGAAACAGAACGGGCAATTCCCGTTGCTAAACTTTTACGCATTCTGAAAAGTGTTAATCCGGCACCAACCAGCATACCGCCGATAGCAATCGGACGAACAATAAACCTCCAAACCATATTAGAAAGAAGAATCCAGTCACCCTGCTCAGCAGCTGTTTTTGCAGCCTGCCCAACAGGAGTATTTAACTTTAACAATTCCGGCATAATTTGCGGGGCAAGAAAATACGTGATTATCGGCACGAGGAAACCCCACGCGAGTAAACCGCCGCTGAAGTTTAGGGATGCTAATTTTGGTCCAATGATGTAACCAACGCCCATATATGCAGGGCTGATACCGGGCGAACTTAGCAGGATGCCGCCTTCTGCAGCTGCAGTACCGGCTTTACGCAGGTTAATTAATGATTTCGAGAATTGTATAAAATATTCCCAACTCGCGGCAAACAATTTGAACTGCCCAAGAGCCTGGATTACCGCGCCAATACCCATAGCCTGAAATAAGAATTTCGCTCCTGTGCCGCCGCCTCTGCCGGCTTTATGTATTTCCGATGCAGCAACTGATTCAGGAAATGGTAAGTCTCTGTCTTCAACCATAACACGCCGAAGCAACGCGACAAACATAATACCGAGAATACCGCCGCAGAACATAATTGCCGATGCAATAAAATAATCTCCCATCATATTATTCTTATCCCAAATACCGGCTATATAAAATGCAGGTATTGTAAAAATAGCTCCTGCCGCGATTGATTCACCGATTGAACCGACTGTTCTTGCAAAATTTTCTTCAAGTATTGAACCTTTGAAAATACGCAAGATAGCCATACCTATGACTGCCGCGGGATATGTCGCGGCAATGGTCATACCTGCTTTTAATCCCAGATAAGCATTCGCGGCACCCAATACAACTGACATTACTAAACCAATTACCAAAGCGCGGGCAGTGAACTCCGCCATATTTGTCTCAGGAGAAACAAATGGTACAAAAGGTTTTTGATCTGACATAATAGCTCCTATCGTTAAAGGAAGAATCGGAATTACCCTGTTAAAAATATTTCCGATGAATTACGAAAAATAATCACAAAATATAGGTTTCTTTTATGAAGTGAACAACATAAAATTTCGTTTTGAGGAGATTTAAATATTGGCGAGGGTCCAGGCTGGATATGGAATCTTGCAGTTGAATTATTACCGGATGCGGTGCCCAAATAGTGGACTTTTCGGGATAACGGGTTATTTGACGGTTTAGGCGTCTTGGAAGCGGGCTGCAAAACCGTAATTGGATAGCGGGAAATGAGTTATTGCTTTGCACTGCTGCATTTTCAGCAATCAATGGGAGGATTTTTGGGAAAACTCCTCCATTTTATGAATTTTTAGCAAAAAACTTTTTTATCGCGTACCCTTTTTATTATGGTTATTTTCAAAATTATCATAATTTTAGTCTTGGCAAATAATTTGTTTTTATCTATAAAAGTAAGAAGAGAAGATATAATGAAATACATATTTGTACTTTTGCTGATAGCCGCGAGCTTGGTTTATGCCCAGGAGAATAAACAAAAAAGCAAGGCGGAAGATGCACTGCGCGAGATGGAAGAAGATAAGCTGACACTGCATTTTATCAATGCCCTGACCGGCAGCCCGATAGAGGGGGCACGAATTGAAATAGCTAATATCGGCACATTTCAAACAGATTATAAAGGGCGGGTTTTTTTCGAGGCTCCGGAATCGGATGGTACTTTCCCTGTAAAATTTTCCCTTGAAGACTATGCGAGTGCCACTTTCGATATCGAGATAAATCTGCGGACTTTGTTCTATAACCGCTTTTCCGTGTCGCCCGTACTTCCTGTTGGTTCTATTCGCGTGGTTGTTGACTGGAGCGACACGCCCCGCGACCTTGATGCTCACTTTGTAAAAGCGGGCGGTTATCATATCTCTTATCGCGATATGCACTCCGCCGAAGACGGCTCGGCACGCCTTGATAGAGATGACACCGATGGCTGGGGTCCGGAAACAATTACCGCCAATGTTATTGATCCTACAAAAGAATATACCTTTTATGTACACGATTACTCGAACCGTAATAATTCATCATCCGACAAACTGTCCAAATCCAAAGCCAGCGTAAAGGTATATGGAAATCAGAACGAATTACTGCATATATATAAAGTCCCCGAAAACCTCTCGGGCACAACTTGGGTATTATTTAAACTTGTTAACGGTAAACTAACCACGGTGAACACAATCGCGAACTGAGCTGTTCCCTGGTTTCATTCAGTTTCTGCTGTAAAACTCTCCGGTGTTTCGCGGGAGAAGAAAATTATTTTATTTGCAATTTGGAAATCGCGTTCGCAGGGACTGATGCCAGCACGTAATATATCTTGTTGGTAAAATCGGGGTAACGCTCCATAATCCGTGCTCCTTTTAACGAGTGTGCAAGTTTTATAGACTGAATTTTTATGTATTCGCCTTTAGAGTTCAAAGATTCTTCAATCAATGTTATTTGTCCGAATCTTGCTCCATAGTTAATGAGGATCTGAAATATTGCCCGATCCTCGGCTGTTTTCCAAGCGTCATTATCATTACCTTCTCCTGTAAATTCACCAACTCCATAGAGTAGTCCGTTATCGGAAAAGTTACTAGGACCATCGACCCATTTCGGTTGTTGAATTTCTTCCTTTTTGAGTCTCAAATTCGAAGGGTGTACAGCAGTATCAACGACAAAAGCAGATATACTGTCCATAACAATTAGATTTGTATAGAATCCGTCTCTCCAAAGGATTTTGTCCTTTAGCGATTCCGCGCAACTGTCATTATAGTAGTAGTAGTAGTCGGTGTTTCTATAATTATCGAATTGTTCATTCGCGTAAAAAAACTCCAAACACCCCCGAATTATACAATCAGCGTAAGTAGTGTAACGTATCCGCGCGTCAATTTCCGCGCCCGTGCCGTTATTTGAATATCCGGTTATCAGCCCCTGATACCGAGCCGGATGTAGGAACCAATCCGGTAAATCCGTAACTTGGGCTGATAACCCGCCGCGAATAAAAAAAATAAATAATAAAATGTCCGCTAACTTCAAGAAAATCGGCTACTTTTCAAAGTCCGGTTTTGCTTGTTCCTTTTTGTCATAGGCATCTGTTTCTTTCTGCAGTTCATCAAATGCCTTGGAAGATCGGAAACGTTCATACATTTTGGCATTGGAGTTCTTCAGCTCGCGATTAATCGAAGTGTTGATTACTTTGGGATTTATTTCCACCACCGACCCCGCCAAAAATATTCCTTCTTTATTTTTAGACAGCTTGGTTTTCCTCACAACTGCACCGGACAGGGTGTTAATGGCGATGTTTTTCTGGACTTTGCTGAAAGTCTCGTTTACTTCCGTGTTGGCACCGCCGCCTACTTCTTCGATAAACGATTTGGTCAGACGCGATATTTTCTGGTTTAAAGATTCCACTATATTTCCCATAGCGATATTTTTGGCTTTGTCTTTAGCAATGTCCTGCCGATTAGACTGACCTTCACCCAAAGCCGCTAAACCGCCTGCAGATACAATCGAGTCTGCCAATGTATGAAGTGATTCATTTACATCGGTAACTTCTTTAAATTCGTTGACAGGGACTTCATTCTTATTCTTTTCCGTCTGTTGGTTACCGGTATCGCTTGAACCACCGCACCCGACCAAATAGAAGACTGTTATCATTAAGTACGCCGTGCTGAAAATCATCTTTTTCATTTGTTGTTTTCCTTATTTTATTGTCCTTGGATTATTTCTTTTGCTTGTTCGCTTTGCTCAAACTTCTCGGTTTCGTTTTGCAGTTCATCGAAAGCCCGCGAAGAACGGAACCGCTCCCATAATTTAGGAGATGAGTTTTTTACTTCATCGGCTATAGACTGATTAATTACTTTCGGGGTAATAGTCACAAGTACTGCCGCCATATATTGTCCTGTCTTATTATTCTTCGATAACTTTGACTCTTTAGCTATAGCCCCTTTCAACTCGTTAATGGCAATATTTTTTTGTACGCGCGAAAAGGTTTCGTTGATCTCGGTTTCCTGTCCGCCGCCTACTTCTTCGACAAAGTGTTTGGTCAGTCTGGAAATCTTTTGATTGAGTGTTTCCACCATTTTGCCTAGCCCGTCATTCCGCGCTTTATCTTTAGCGAGGTCGGAGCGTTTCGAAATACCTTCGCCAACCGCGGCTAATCCGCCTTTTTCATTTATGCCAGTTGCAATTTGCTCTAAAACCGCGCCCGCATCCTTGATTTCAACAAACTCGCCTCCTGAATCCTGGGCAAATGATACTTTCGGAATGGAACAAAAAAGCATAACCAATAGAAATATGAACATCATTTTCAATAGAGTCTCCAATTTTATAATAAAGTGAAAAAATATAATTCACATAATAATAAGTATATTTTAGGAAAAATCAAACGATATTTCAGGAAAATATTTATAGAATGCCTTTATCCAGTGAACCGACTTTTGGATTAGCCGCTGCTGCCTTGTCTCTCCTAATATTTAATTAGCTCCATCGGGATATTTTTATATTGAGGCATACACATACCTATATCCGCGCCCATATATAGGTTAATGGCACTAACTTAACAAAATAAAACAAACCCACCTCCGCCCCCCCCTTGAAAAGGGAGAGCCTGCCCCGATGAGTCGGGGGATTAAGGGTGGGTTTTGCTAAATGGGCAATTACTTTTACTATGTTAGTGACATTAATATATAGGTTGGGTCGCGAATATGGTACTTTTTCGCAAACAAGATAGGGCAAATAACCCAAACATAATAATTCTTTCCGGATATCTATCTCGCCTCCCCAAATCCCGCCAATCCTTTAATCCCGATTATTACGATTATTACGATTTTTGAGTTTGGGAATTTCAAAGAATCCACATAAATTTACCAATATGAAAAAGAAAATAATTATCATTTTGTACTTGCTGACCCTGTCAATATACGGACAGGAAATGAACGAGCTTCGTGTAGTAGGCAGAGGAGAAAAACAGGATGGAGAGCTGATAGACCGCGATGTTAAAGACGCGAACGGCGATGTAGCCGCGGGACTAATAATTGAAACGGACTTGGATGGCTTGGTATATAGCCCGAGCTTGGGATTGGTGAAAATGAATCACCTTCCGAGTCGGGATTTCCTGTTTTTACAGCACAAGGAACGTGAGATAAAGATATTGCTGACAGGCTACGCGCCACTGCAGGTGATTCTAAAAGACTTCGGGATTAAGTTGGAGATAGGGCAAACTTGGAAATTGAAATTAACGGGTGATAAGAAACAAGACCAAATACCGATAAATATAATAACCAAACCGGCGGGTGCCTCTATATTTATTGACGGCAAGGATATGGGTACAGACAAAGCGCAGTTAACCACGCAGGGGAAACATAAGCTCAGGGTAGAGATGCCGGGATATATAACGGAAGAGCGTGAAATAGATGTTCGGCAAAAGAACCCGCCGTTCGATATCACGCTTGAAGCGATTCAATTAGCGGGCGTGGTGATACGGAAAGAGCCGAAACAAGCGAAAATTTATATAGACGATGTTGAAGAAGGAGAGACGTTTTTCAAGTATCCGGGAACATACAGGCTGAAACTGTCTTTGAGCGGATATTTACCGATTGAGAAAGAAATTACAGTCGTATCGGACCAAAAGCAAAACGAATTTAGTTTCACGCTGCAAAAGAACACCGGTTATTTGATTTTGAAAGTAATACCGGCAAATGCTGAAATACTGATAAACAAGAAGCCGTATTCAACGGGAGAGATAAAACTTGCACCGGGGAAATATCAGATAGAGCTAAGCAAACAGGGCTATAACGAACAAAGCGAAATGATAAATATAGAGATGGGAAAGAAAATCACCAAAGAGTATGCGCTTGTTCAAAAAACGGGAAGTCTGCGGTTTAGCGTGAGCCCGGCGGAAGCGGTATGCAAATTGTCGAAGAACGGCACAGAATATAAAACGTGGAAAGGATTGATACAATTGACTGGAATACCTGTCGGGGACTACGACTTTGACTGCTCCGCCTCCGGTTATGTAAACACGAATAAAAAGATACATATCACCGAGGATAAATACACGGTTGAAAATATAGTACTGGCAGAGGGGGCGGATGTATCCGGCAATATGGTATTAGTAAAAGGGGACACATTCACTATGGGCGAAACCGGAGTTGCAGAACCAACGCATTCTGTTACATTAAGTGATTTTTATATAGGGAAATATGAAGTAACGTTAGGCGAGTTTAAGAAATTTATGGAGAGCGGGAGTTACAACCAAACGGATGCTGAAAAAAAAGGTTGGAGCTATGTATGGACAGGCACAAGCTATGATAAAAAGAACGGGGTTGATTACCGTTGTGATGTAAAAGGAGAAAGAAGGAGTAGCGAAGAAGATAATCATCCGGTGATATATATAAGCTGGAATGACGCGGATGCATATTGCAAATGGCTAAGGAAAAGCACGGGAAAGAAATACAGGCTGCCGACAGAGGCGGAGTGGGAATACGCGGCGCGTGGCGGAAAAGAGAGTAACGGCTATAAATACAGCGGGAGTAATAATATAGAAGAAGTCGCGTGGTATGATGGAAATTCAGGAAAGAAAACGCATCCTGTAGGGACGGAAAAAAAGCCGAACGAATTAGGCATATACGATATGAGCGGAAATGTATGGGAATGGTGCAGTGATTGGTATGACGAAAGTTATTATAAAAATAGTCAGGAGAGTAATCCGAAAGGACCGGTTAGCAGTCCAATTGGATCGCGTCTCCTGCGCGGCGG
>CAIYTF010000090.1 GCA_903929035.1 uncultured Ignavibacteriales bacterium | reverse complement strand
TATTACAACGGGCTGCTTACCATCAAAGAAGCCGGTGATTTCAATTTATCGTTCGAGATACCGAACTACGTGATAAAGGAAGTCTATTGGGATTTCTTCGCCAATCTGTTGAAGAAAACAGAGGGCATCGATGCTGATCCTCTAGAAATAACGAACGCCGTAATATCTATGGCAAATATGAATGATATCGCTCCGATAACCGGAATAGTCGAAAATATATTGAAACAATTGTCCAATCGTGACCTTATTAAATTTGATGAGAAATACATAAAAATGATATTTATTGTTTTCGTGTCGATAACAAATTCGTATTTCATCAAAAGCGAACCTGAGACAAACAAGAAATACCCGGATTTATTATTCTTGAGAACCAACCGTTTCCGCCCGAAATATGAACACCTTTTCGAGTTGAAATACATCAAAAAAGAAAATGCAGACAAACTTGATGAAGTTAGAACCGCCGGTATAGAACAGGTGAAAGGGTACTTGGCATCAGAAGAGATAAAAGCAATATCCAACCTGAAAGCCTGGCTTATAATCTTCACAGGTGATGTTTGTTCGGACTGCAGGGAGATTGCTTTGAATACTGACTTATTGGTATAAATACAGGTATTAGTTGAAAAAAGTAATTTCCTAACAATTAACCGTTATTTCTATACGTTTCCCCTATCTGTTCTATTCCTAATTGCATATCGTATTTCAATATTTCTTTTTTTAGGCGCGCGATGGGTTCTTCTATTGGTTCCATTCCTTGCTTGAAGGTGTTGCAGTGTATAGGTATGAATACTTTGGCTTTTACATCGTTTGCCATTTGTAGTGCTTCTTCAGGGGAACAGTGATTCATTTTCCACGGATTATACGCGCCAATCGGCATTATTGCAATATCAACCGATTCACCGCTTTTCTTGAACTCATCGGTCATCGCGGTGTCGCCGCCAAATAGTATTTTTTTGCTGCCTCTTTCCATAATGTACGCGTTGAAACTTCTTCCGTTACTAAAATATCCGCGTGATCGGTCTCGTTCCCAAGGAAAACGCCATCCGAAATGCCGAACTTTTAATGCTTTTATATTTATGTCATTTATAATAGTTGATTCCCCCCAGTCTATTTCTGCTAAACTCTTCCAAGGTAAATCCTGTATCACGTCCATAGTGTTATACGCGGTTAAACAGTCAATTTGCGCGGGATATTTATTGGCGATATATCGTAATGTTGGGTAATCAGCGTGATCCAAATGGGTGTGGGACAGAAGCAGTAAATCGGGTTTCGGTATTTCATCAATAGATAATGCCGGATCGGAATAGCGTGCAGGTCCTATCACTATACCAAGAAATTCTAATCCAATACTTTTGAACAGCACCGGATCGGTTAATATAATTTTACCGAAAAAATTTATTAGAACGGTGGAGTGTCCAATCAGGGAAATGTTTATATCTTCATTTTTCCATTCCGCGATAAGCGGTTTTGGAGGATTGGTAATTTCGTTCACGGGTTTTGCTTCTGTATTTTTATATGGAAATAAAAATACCGAACCGAGCAACCCGATTTTCTTCAAAAATACTTTTCTGTTCATAGTGTACCAACATACTGAAACAATGGAAAAGTTCCAATAAAACAGAGAAATAAATTATATAGCACAATTTATTGAAGATTATTTGAAATATATCTATTATTGTATTCAGCATTATTTATCTTATCCGGAATTTCTATCGGGTATGATAATGGCTAACCTGATATTCCGCGATAAATGAAAGTGGAATATAAAAAGTAAAATGGTAACTGTTTAGGTAGTCTTAGTATTCTCCGTTAGGAGAAAAATGTTTGTAGAAAAAAAGGCAAAACTACGAGTCTATTTTTTCCCGTTAGAGCCTGTCCCGTTTCACCGGAGAATATATGTAGTTTTAGGGACAGGTAACGAACAAAACATATATTCCCTACGGGAAATCACGGCTACGGGTGGTATGTTTTTTCTACAAACATTTATTCCCTAACGGGAAATAAATATATCTACTATCTATTTTTGACCTAAACAGTTACGTAAAATCAATGTGTAGGACTGGAATGATCGAAAATACTGATAACAAGTCAGAAAACGCCGACCTTCGTCAGAAAGCGGAAGAGAAAATACAAGAACAGGCTAAACTGCTTGATCTTATCTTCAAGCACTCGCTTGACTGCATAGTTTTGCTCGACAAAGACTACAATTTTATTAACGTTAGCGATTCGTATGCCAAGTTATGCAACAGAACCGTTGAGGAATTCAAGGGACATAACCACTTTGAATTTTATCCATCGCCATTAAAAGACGAGTTTGATGATGCCATCGCCAAGCGAATTAACTACAGTAAAAACTCGAGACCATTCGTCTTTCCCGACCGTCCGGAATTGGGCACAACCTACTGGGACTTGAGTATGGTGCCGATTCGAGGAGCAGACGACAGTATCGATCTTATCCTCTTTACACTAAAGGACGTAACCGAGCGCAAGCTGGCTGAGGAAGAACTGCGGCAAAGCAATCAAAAACTTGAAACCATCATATCGGCTTCTCCGGATGGAATCGGAGTGATATCCTTAGATGGGAAGATTAAGTTTTTGTCCGATAAAGGACTTGAATTGTTTGGATATTCTCTTGAAGACAGAGATAAAATAATCGGAACATCAGCTTTAGAATTTATCGATCATTCCGATCGCGATAAGGTAATTGATGATATTCTAAAACTTATTGGCGGTGAGCGTGAGAATAATCTAACGCGATATAAGGCGATAAAAAAGGACAAAAGCAGATTCTTCATTGAAATAAATTCCGATGTTTTGTATGATCCGTATGGCAAGCCGGAGGGTATATTATATATAGAACGCGACATCACCGAACGCAAGCAGATGGAAAAAGTACTGCGGGAGAGTGAAGAAAAATACCGCTCTCTTGTTCAATACTCAAGTGATCCCATATTCAGCTACAATTCGGATGGGACATATAGATATTCTAATGAGGCTTTTGCAAAACCATTCGGGAAAACCCCCGATGAAATTATAGGTAAAACACCACATTCACTTTTCTCTCCTGATGAAGCGGAAAAGCGATTGGATATTGTCCGAAAAGTGTTCAGTACGGGAGAAAAAGGCGAAATCGAAGTAAATATTATTACAATGATAGGAGAACGAAAGCATTTTCTCACGATGATTGACCCGATAAAAGATAGCCTTGGGAATGTACTTTGGGTCTCTTGTGTATCAAAGGACATTACCGAGCGCAAGCGGTCGGAAGATTTCGTAAAGCAAATACGTCAAAATTACGAGTTGTTTTTTGATACGATTGATGAATTCCTTTTTGTTCTGGACGAACAAGGAAATATTATTCATTTTAATTCCACCGTTATTGACCGTCTCGGCTATACACCCGAGGAGCTTATAGGTAGTTCGGTTTTAATGGTTCATCCGCCCGAACGCGGGGATGAAGCGGGCAGAATAGTTGGAGAGATGTTAAGCGGCACCGCGGAATTTTGCCCTGTCCCCCTTATTACTAAGACGGGCGTTTACATTCCGGTTGAAACAAGAGTAACCGCCGGACTTTGGGACGGAAAGCCGGCTATTTTTGGAGTGACGAAGGACATTTCCCAAATCTCGTTATCAGAGGAAAAATTCTCTAAAGTGTTTTATATCAATCCTTCTGCCTCCGGTTTAACCGATGTGGTAACCGGAAAATACGTTGAAGTGAACGAGTCATTTTGCTCATTGCTCGGATATATGAAAGATGAAGTGATTGGTAAATCGGCAGTTGAATTAGATATTCTGAGTTCCGAAGTTAAAAGCTACATATTGCGGCATTTGGAAGACGGTAAAATAAAAGACTTCGAGACAGAGTTAAGGGCGAAAGACGGCACAATCAAGAACGTGTTGTTATCGGCGGACAATATATATATTCAGGAGAAAAAATTTCGTTATACGGTTGTTCACGATATCACCGAGCGCAAGCAGGCTGAAGAAAAAATCCGTCACACAAATGAGGAGCTTGCCCTTCAAAATGAAGAGATAATAAAACAGACAGAAGAGTTGATTATTGCCCATAATGCTTTGGGAGATAGAGAAAAAGAATTACGCGGCAATTACGCCATATTGCATTCCGTGTTTGAAAGTCCGCAAAACATTATCATCTTTGCTCTTGATACAAATTACTGCTATACTGCTTTCACGAATTTTCATAAGCAGACTATGAAAAATATTTGGGGCGTGATTATTGAAAGAGGTATGAATATGCTCGAGGTGATTCGCGATCCGGACGATCGAGCGAAAGCAAAGAATAATTTCGATCGCGGATTAAAAGGAGAGTATCTTCGTTTCGAAGAAGAATACGGCGATTCTAAGTTACATCGCGATTATTATGATAATATTTACAACCCCATCATTGACAGTAACGGAGATATTTTAGGATTGGCTGTATTTGTAATAGACATCACCGAGCGTAAGCGGATGGAAGATCAAATAATTAGAACTAATATAGACCTTCATAGAGCAAATTCCGAGAAAGATAAATTCTTTTCCATCATCGCGCACGACTTGAAAAGCCCTTTCCAAGGTTTGTTAGGATTATCGGAAATTCTTGCAACCGGAAGTGATGGATTGTCCTCAGCTGAGATAGCTCAATTCAGCAGCTCATTACACTTCTCTTTAGTAAATGTTTATCAATTATTAGATAATTTGCTGGAATGGGCACAATTCCAAAAAGGCTCATTCGCGTTCACACCCAGTGAACTTTGTATATGTGATATTTTTTTGGAAAGTGAATCTTCTATTAAGCAAAAAGCAACGCAAAAGGGAATTACTATTATAAATGAAATTCCAAAAAAATATAAAGTTTTTGCCGATGGGAAAATGATAAATTCAGTCCTCCGAAATTTGTTATCAAATGCTGTAAAATTTACAAAAAAGGGCGGGAAAGTTGTTGGCAAAGCAAGAGAAATAGAATCCGGTATGATTGAAATTTCGGTAACAGATACAGGCGTGGGTATTTCCGCGGATGTAATAGGAAAGTTATTCACTTTAGGCGAAGATGTGGGGACAAACGGAACCGATAACGAACCCAGCACAGGCTTGGGCTTGCTGCTCTGCAAAGAATTTGTTGAAAAGAACGGTGGAAATATTTGGGTAGAAAGTGAAAAAAATATAGGAAGTACATTTTATTTTACGCTTCCTAAAGCAATTGTTAATGGTTAAGGCTTGTTAAGAAATAACCTTTATATCTTCCAACATATAACCCTTTGCGGTCTTTGCGTCTTCGCGTGAGAAATTGTTAATGTTATTTGTGAACGAGCCCTTAGTTATTAATGGTGAATAGTGAAAAAAGAAAGATAATAAATGAGCCCCGCGGCAAATAAAATTATAGCAGGAATCTTCTTCATATCAAGCGGAGTGATGTTGATACTGGGCTTTACAACCTACAATAAAATTGCTTCAGCGTATAGCAGTATGCCTGAATCTGTTAAACTTTCAGCGAAAATGCAAAATTTTCCGCTTGAAGAAATATTCTCTGCACTCAAAACTTCAGGTTTTGGCTTGTTTTTTATTGGCAGCACGGTTTTGTTTGGCTTTGGTTGGATAGTTCTCAACTTTGCTTTGCCAAAAAAACAGCAGCAAATAACTTAGGACTCGTTGAGAAATAACATTAACGCTTTCTCACGCGAAGACGCTAAGATCGCGAAGGTTATTCGCGTGCAAACACTTAGACTGCACTTATGATATTTTCTGAAAAAGATCAGGCTTTTATGCGGATGGCAATGCGCGAGGCAGCTAAGGCATTCGACTCCGATGAATGCCCTATCGGTGCCGTTGTTACATTGAATAATCAGGTAATCGGTAAAGGCTTCAACCAAACAATTCTTTTGAAAGACCCTACCGCGCACGCCGAGATGATAGCGATTACAGCAGCAGCAAATGCAGTCGGGGCGGAGAGGCTGAATGAATGTTCTATATATGTAACCCTTGAACCTTGTATTATGTGTTCGGGGGCAATTATCCATTCCAGAATCGATACACTGTTCTTTAGCACTTTCGACCCAAAGACAGGGGCTTGCGGTTCACTATATAATGTAGTGCAGGATGACAGACTAAATCATACCGTCAAAGTATTTTCAGGCTTGTATGAACAGGAGAGCAAATTACTGCTGCAAGAATTTTTCCGTTCTAAGCGAAATAAAAATACTCTTAATTAATAATATCTTCATACTAAACAAGAAATACAACCTTATTCGACCAAAAGACCAATATGGTCGAATATTCTATTTTCTCCCGGCGGGCGTTTAAGAGGCAGAACTTGCTTTCAAAGCAGGTTACTGCAGCGTAACTTTGTTACATCTTAATAATAAAATATGAGGTAGCATTGAACTCATTAACAAAACTGTTACTGTTTTCTATGTTATTAGTTTTGGCGGGTGCAGGAACCTTCACCCAGATGCTTCCGGCAAAGGAAGAGCCAAAATTAGAAGCAGAGAAAGCAATGGTTAATGATACAGCTAAACCGGATACCTCCGTTATCAAGTTTATTGAAATCGGAGACCTTCGCGCATCTTGGTATGGTCCGCGTTTCCACGGCGGCTTAACTGCTAGTGGTGAAACATACGACCAGGAATCTTTTACCGTCGCGCATCGTTACTTCCGGTTCGGAACTCTTTTACGACTGACAAATCAGGAAACGGAAAAGTCAGTTATGGTCCGTGTAAATGATAGAGGTCCTTTTTCAGGATCACGCGGATTAGATGTTTCGAAAGCTGCTGCGCGAGAGTTGGATTTTTTGAAAAAGGGTGTCACAACACTCAAAGTTGAACAGGTAACTTTACAGGGAGTTAATTTCCCGGTTATCAGTTTTAATTAATCTCAACTCTTTTTCAAAAATTCACGAAAACAAGCCCGGCAAACCAGCCGGGTTTTTTATTTTATATTGCCCTGTTCTGTCTATCTTTCGTATTTTTCAATAGCTATTTCCACCATTTTCAAAGGTATTATTAATTATTATGCAAAAACTCAATCTTGGATGCGGCTTCGATATCAAAGAAGGATATACAAATTTAGATGTAGTTGATTATGGCGGAAATCTAATTCACGATTTAAACTCCTTTCCCTATCCCTTTGAGGAAAGTACATTTGATGAGATATATTGCTCGCATATATTAGAGCATATTAATAATTTTCATAATGTAATTACGGAAATATACCGTATTCTCAAACCGGGGGGCACGCTCATTGTATATGCACCTTTCTTCCTGAATACCAAGTATTTCGGTGAACCAGATCATAAAATACCCTTTTCAATCCGTACTTTTGATAATTATGAATATATAGAGAACAGAAAATTGAAATTCTACGAAAAATGGAAATTAAACCACAGGACTAATTACAGGGGGAAAGCATCTTTTGAAGTTATAGAAAAAAAGTTTATCACTTCCCACTTTGCTCTACTAAGCTGGATGGACTTTATTATCAATATTGAACCGGTTATTTACGAGCGTTTTTTCGCTGGGATATTCTCACCGGAAGAAGTATTTTTTAAATTAAAAGCTGTAAAAAAATAGGTTTTACCGTATTACCGGTAAAACCTGTTAAAATTATTAACTTACCATCGCCGTTCGTTAAGTGTTTGCACGCGAATAACTTTTACATCTTCTAAAGATAACCTTTGCCTACTCGGCGTCTTCGCGTGAGAAATTGTTAATGTTATTTCTGAACGAGCCCTAACCATTCACAATTATTTTTTAGTCTATTTGCAACACTGCAAGGAAAGCCTCTTGCGGAATTTCAACATTGCCGACTTGCTTCATCCGCTTTTTGCCTTCTTTTTGTTTTTCAAGCAATTTGCGTTTACGGCTTATATCGCCGCCGTAACACTTCGCGAGAACGTTCTTGCGCAAAGCCTTCACTGATGTACGCGAAATGATTTTTGTGCTGATAGCCGCCTGAATTGCAATATCGAACATCTGCCGCGGGATAAGGTCTTTTAATTTATCGCAAACTTTTCTTCCCCAATCATAAGATTTGCTGCGGTGAACAATCATCGAAAGAGCATCCACCGGTTCACCGTTTAAGTGAATATCCAAGCGCACCAAATCAGATTCGCGGTACTCGATCAGCTCATAATCTAACGAGGCATAACCGCGGGTTGTTGATTTCAATTTATCGTAAAAATCGAAAATGATTTCCGAAAGCGGGAACTCATATTGAATGTCTGCCCGTGTTTCATCTATATATGTCGTGTTTATATAAACTCCGCGTTTTTCCGTCGCGAGTTTCATAATGTTGCCTACATACTCGCTTGGCGTAACAATCTGCGCTCTCACGTAAGGTTCGTCAATATGATCAATATCACCAAGCTGAGGCATATCAGCGGGATTATCAATTTTTACCTGTTTGCCGTTTGTCTTATGCACGATGTATTCAACATTCGGCAGCGTGGTTATGATAGCCTGATTAAATTCGCGATATAGCCGCTCCTGTACAATTTCCATATGCAGCAACCCGAGAAAACCGCAGCGGAATCCAAACCCCAACGCTGCCGATGTTTCAGGCTGGAAAACCAGCGCGGAGTCATTTAGCTTGAATTTATCAAGAGAATCGCGTAACCCTTCATAAGCTTCTGTTTCTGTGGGAAACAGACCGCTGAATACCATCGGTTTAACAACTTTGTACCCGGGTAATTGTTCAGTTGTCCCGTTTTTAACCGTGGTAATAGTATCACCGACTTTCGTATCGTGTACATCTTTGATTCCGCCGACAACATACCCCACATCACCTGCACAAAGTACCCCTGTTCGGGTACGCTTCATTCCAAGTATGCCCACTTCCTCTGCTTCATACACGTTATCGTGAGCAAAAAACCGAATCTTGTCTTTTTCGCGGAGTGTTCCGTTTTTGATACGAATCAAAGCAATTGCACCGCGATAGACATCAAAAACAGAATCGAAAATCAACGCCTGCAGGGGATTCGTAACATCTCCGGTCGGGGGCGGAATTTTCTTGACAATTGCTTCTAATATTTCGTCAATACCGATTCCTGATTTCGCGCTCGCGAGTACGATGTCTTCATCGGCGCAGCCTAATAATTCAATCACCTGATGTTTAATGCGGTCAACTTCGGCGGAGGGCAAGTCAATTTTATTCAGGACAGGAATAATATCCAATCCTGCTTCAATGGCAAGATAGAGATTACTGATAGTTTGCGCCTCCACTCCCTGTGATGCATCAACAATAAGCAGCGCACCTTCGCAGGCGGCAAGAGAGCGAGAAACCTCGTAAGTAAAATCAACGTGTCCGGGAGTATCAATAAGATTTAGCGTGTAAGTTTCTTTATCCTGTGCCAAATAGTGCATTTGAATGGCGTGGGATTTTATGGTTATACCGCGTTCACGTTCAAGGTCCATATCATCAAGAACCTGTGAAACTAAATCACGTTTACTAACCGTACCGGTACGCTCAAGCAGGCGGTCAGCAATGGTGGATTTACCGTGGTCAATATGTGCAATTATGCAAAAATTTCTAAGTTTGTTCATAGTTCAAAAATACGAAACTTTAGAGAGAATATGGGAGAATTATTTGGAATGAAAACTTATTATGAATGGGTGATGGATTGTGATTTGCTTTTGGGTGATTTTATGGAGATATTTAATGTAACAAATATTTTAAATTACCGTTTGCCACTTAGTTGTGGTTTGCTTTCGGTTTGTTCTTTGAAGATATTTATTACAATGTGTTATCCATAGGTATCACTCCTTATTTTGTTGTGGTTTGCTTTCGGTTTGTTCTTTGAAGATATTTATTACAATGCACCTGCTAAGACAGCTCGCTCGCTATAAGTTGTGGTTTGCTTTCGGTTTGTTCTTTGAAGATATTTATTACAATAATAGCCCGGACATCATCAATATCATAACGGTTGTGGTTTGCTTTCGGTTTGTTCTTTGAAGATATTTATTACAATAATAGCCCGGACATCATCAATATCATAACGGTTGTGGTTTGCTTTCGGTTTGTTCTTTGAAGATATTTATTACAATAAGTAATTACGAGCGGGCTAATCCAAGG
>CAIYTF010000089.1 GCA_903929035.1 uncultured Ignavibacteriales bacterium | reverse complement strand
GGACATAGATGCTTTTTATCATTCTCCCGTGAGTTGTCACTCACGGTTATTCAAATTTAGTCCCTTTGGGACATAATATCAGTACCGTATATTTTCTTGATTTCAGGAGGCTGAGTAGTTACTTTTAATCTATTGTTTCTTTCGGGTAGAGAAAAGTTAAAATGGTTTTGTGAGAAAATCAATTTTAACGGAATGAAGTATGTTGCAACACCATCCACGGATAATCAGCGGCCGGTTATTTCATAGCTCGATTTTTAGCTCAAAAACAAAACAGTTTTTTGGAAAATATATCTTTTTTGAGCAGACTCATCAATGGTTAGTTGATTATTGGTATTTGGATAATTTTTACAAATTAACCATTGATAATTAACATTTAACTCCGTTCCGGGACAGTGAAACAAAACGTGCTTCCGACATCTTCTATGCTTTCTGCCCAAATTTTGCCGCCGTTCTTCTCAACGAATTCTTTGCATAGAATTAAACCGAGACCGGTGCTTGGTTCGTTTTCAGTTCCTCTCGTGCTGACTTGCACATCTAACTTGAATAGATTATCTATTACATCCTCGGTAATTCCGACTCCGGTATCTGTCACCGATATTTCAATCATCCCGTCTTCCCGAGCTTTCGCTTTCCCTGTTACTTTACCGTTTCTCATTGTAAACTTTACCGCGTTGGATAGAAGGTTTCTAAGAACCGCGGCGGTCATTTTTTCATCCGCGTAAATTTTAAGGTGATCTGGAATTTCGCAGATTATAGTGATTTCTTTCTGCAATGCTCTGTGCTGAATTGATTCCACGCTTTGCGAAAAGACTTGAGATAAGGAGAGTTCCTTCGGGGTAAACGGAATTGAACCTTTTTGGAATTGAGCCCATTCCAATAAATTTTCTAATAATTTATAAAGATTTACTACTGACTGCCTCAGCGCGCCGCTAAACATCGAGATATCCTCTAAAGACATCTGTCTGCTGTTACTATCCATTATTTCCGTTAATCCGAGCAATCCTTGGAATGGGCTTCTTAAATCGTGAGCAATTATGGAAAAGAATTTATCTTTCTCTGAAATCACCTTCTGAAGTTCAAAATTTGATTTTTTGAGTTCGGCTGCCACAAGCAAGCGATTGGTGATATCGTGCCCTTGGGCAATTGTGGCGATTGGGATCTTACCATTGAGAGCAAACAGCGTTGCCGAATTCCAAAGAATGGTACGAACCGAGCCGTTAATATTCATAATATCAATCTCAACTGTTTCCCACCGCTCGCCGGTCGAGGCTTTGCGAATCAGTTCCATATACTGCTTGACTAATGCCGGCGGGAACAAAATATCAAGCGACTTTCCAATGACTTCTGCTTCTGCGCGTCCGGTCAGGAATTCAAACGCGTGATTAAATCGAGTGATGCGGAATCGCGGATCCCAAACAATAATGGGCGCGTTGGCATAGTTGATGAGATTTTCAAGATACGCGTTGGTCTCGCGGAGAGCCTCTTCCGCCTGCTTGCGCTTGGTGATATTGATGAATGAACATACAACCTCTTTCACCGCTCCGTCATCGTTTAACTGAAGTTCGGCATCCACTAATAACCATACCCGATCTTTTTCAATTGGATGATAAACTCCCATAATAACACCGCGAACACTTTTGCACGTTTCAATCGCTCGCGGCACGGGATGAGTGTGTCCCGGAAATGGCGAGCCGTCCTCGTGAATAACATTCCAATCCGGATCGAACGAAGTCTTCCCCAAAAGCTGGTCCTCTGTAAGCCCCAGCAATTCAAGTGCTGCCTGATTGCTTAATAATATTTTTGCCTGCTGATCTTGGATAAGCACTCCCACGTGCATATCTTTCACTAAATTCCTAAACTTGCTTTCGCTTTCAATCAATGCTGCTTCAGCCTGCTTGCGTTGAGTAATTACCTCAAACACCGATACAAAATATCCTTTTCCCGGACTGTAAACGGAAATAGAAAACCAAATGTTCAAAGATTCCAAATAAGTTTCGAAAACTTGAGGTTCTCCAGTTATTGCCGTTTTCCCATACATTTTTATAAGTTGAGAATCTGATTCAAGTATTCCGGGTATTACTTCGGATACTTTTCTTCCTTTTACATTCTTTAATCCTGTCAGGTATTCAAAGGCATTATTCACCTCAAGATAGATAAAATCTATTGGTTCCTTGCCATCAAAAATCATTTGGCAGTAGGCAAAACCATTCAGCATATTTTCAAAGAGTGACCGGTAGCGTTTTTCGCTTTGAATTAGTGCTTCTTCCGCTTCTTGGCGGTCCATTTCACTTGCAGTGCGAATTGCAACTAATTTCAAAATAGATTCGGCAAGGAGACGGTTTTGCAAAGGCTCGCGTCCTATGACTGCAATCAAACCGATAGGCTGCCCTGTGTTATTTAACAAAGTAGTTCCGATGTAGCTTTCAGCCAGCATTTCCTCGAGTACAGTATCTTTTGGAAATAAATGGCGCACTCCATTTGGAAAGCAGCAGATTGCTTTTCCAACCACATCGCCGCACGGGGTATCTTTCAAAGTATATTCAACATTGTCTTCAAATTTACCGTCAAAGTAAATAGCAACAGTTTGAGCAGAAAGTAAATCTCCGCGCAATTTATCAATGCACACATAGTCCATCTCAAGAGTTTCGGCAAGATACCTTGCCAATGAGTTGAAGAAATTCTCTTTGCCATTTAGATGATCATTATTTATTAAGAATAACTGTGTTTCTTCAATTTTCTTTCGGTCGGTAATATTTACAAACGAGCAAACAACCTGATTTACTGTGCCATCCTCATTTAATTGAGGAACGGCATCAACTAATATCCATACTCTATCTTTTTTCCCGGGATTATAAACCCCCATTACTCCGCTAACGGGTTGACGTGTTTCAATAGCTCGCGGTACAGGGTGGGTATGCCCGGGAAAAGGCGATCCGTCTTCGTGAATAACATTCCAATCGGGATCGAACGAAGTCTTCCCCAAAAGCTGGTCCTCGGTAAGCCCCAGCAATTCAAGTGCTTCCGGATTGCTTAATGTTATCACGGCTTGCTGATCCTGCAGCATCACTCCAACCCGCATATCCTTTACCATATTTTTAAACCGCTCTTCACTTTCTTTCAGTGCTTCTTCCATTTGCTTGCGGTCAGTGATGTCTTGAAGAATGCCGAAAATAATTCGCTTGTTTTTATCATACTCGGCAATGGAATGGATATCAACTATTTTACCGGTTTCAGCATTCTTTATTTTATAATCAAGATTAAACGGCTCTCCTCTTTCAATCAAGTTTTGTAACGCATTATCAATAAAAGGCGTGTATTCCGGAAGACGGGCATTTTTAATAGTATTGTAATCAAATCTACCTCCGCCATCAAGTCCATAAATATTTGCCGCGCCATCGGAAGCTATATAAGTTCGCGAATCGAGATGAAATTCCCAATTGCCGGATTTAGAAGCAAACTCCGCCCGCTTTAATCGAGCCTCGCTTTCGCGTATTGCTATTTCAGATTGTTTGCGCTCGGTAATATCGATCACGGTAACGAGGCAACGTTCTCCGTTTTCATCAACAATACCGCTAAGCTGAACATCCATTGGAAAGTTTTCATCTGCCGACAGGCATACCTCGCAGATTTCATTGGCTTTGCCGCTAAATAATTTCTTGAGAAAGAAATTGAAAACTGGTTTTGTGTCATCGGAAACAAACTCGCCAAACCGGCTATTAATTAAAAGAGACCGCTCTTTGTATAGCATTTGAGATCCGCATAGGTTTATACCAATGATATAGCCTTCTTTGGAAAGAGTAAAATAACCGGATGGAGCAGAATCGTATAATTTAGAATATTTTTTTGTGGCAAGTTCGGCCTTCTCTCTTGCCAGTTTGAGTTCTTCATTCTGCATTTCCAACTCAATCTTATGCTGTTCGAGTTCGTGAATGATTTTCAGCATTTCGCTTTCGGAAAGCTCCAATCGCGATCCCGAATTTTTATTTTTAAGCAATTCTTCCGCCCTTTGGCTAATCGTTAAGTCTTCTGAACTATTGTCTTGTTCCATAATAATCAAACAGTATATTAATGACTTTCAATTTGAAAAATATTATAAGAAATATTTTCATAATTAAATGTACATTGTTTCTTGACTATTGTCAATTACTATTTTTATTAATCTGATATTCTTTCAAGGCTGGTTCACAGAATGGGTTCAATAACGGATTGTGTAGGAAAATAATAATTAGCGAAACATCGCGTATCTAAATACCAAACCGATAACAAGTTAAATAAAATTCCGAGTACTCTGAAAGAGTTCAATTTGAATAACCGTGAGCGAGTGCCCCGGAAGCGGCACGATGCTGACGGAAAATGCGCAGAACTCACTCTCTCGTCTCCGTAGGAGGCGAACTTACCACTCACTATCGCCAAAAAGTTACTGATTACACCGGATTTTGGTTGTCCCCTTGTAGGGAAAACAGGCTCTTGTTCGTTTCCTTTCCGTGAGCTTCTACCGCTTCGCGGCTCGCGAAACTCACGGTTATTCAAATTTTACTCCTTTGGAGTATTGCCCTGAGCATTCCATTTACTTTGTATCGGCATACTACTCAACTTGTTGTCGGTTTGGTATAAGTCCTTGTAAAGAAATAACATTTACCTCTTATAAATCTAACATTCGCGGTCTTGGCGTGAGAAAGTGTTAATGTTATTTCTGAACGTGTCCTAACAATTGTTTCTATAAAATTTGAAATAAGATAGTTACTGATTTATTTTACAAATCCTTCCAAACAAACCTGTACTGAAGGAGTTTTAGGTTCACTTCCCTTTTTCTCAATTGTAAGCAAGACCTTTACATTTAAGCCTTTTAATTCATTTACGTTTTTCAATGCAGTATATTTTATTGATTCTTGAGAGAATGTTAAGATTCTATTATATTCAATTCGATGGGCTGCTTTCCCGTCTGTTATCCACAAAATATATTCGGTATCTTGCAGCGGGAACGGGAAATAACCAAGCGCGATAAA
The DNA here is from genome assembly GCA_903929035.1 of uncultured Ignavibacteriales bacterium. Taxonomy (GTDB): domain Bacteria; phylum Bacteroidota; class Ignavibacteria; order Ignavibacteriales; family Ignavibacteriaceae; genus CAIYTF01. The sequence continues at coordinate 5,940 of CAIYTF010000089.1, read as the reverse complement.
TCCTTCTTTTGTCTTTGGGTCTATAATAAGTTTACCATAAGAATCTTTGAACTTTCCTATGCCGTTTAGCAGCACTGTTTTAGAATCTTTTTTGGAAAGCATCGCGAGTATTTCAGGTTCGAGCTGCCCCGAAGCATTTTTCTTAATACCTGCAATATCTGAATTTAATATGGCTATCTGATCTGTAGTTGCAGCTTTAGCTTGCAGTTTTTTAATCTCGCTGTGAAGTAAAAAATAAATACCTCCGATACTCAACAAAAGTAACACCAATAAAGCATAGAGAATCCGCGGCGTTTTAGCAGTTTCCACAGCCGGTAACACGGATAAAGGATTTACAAATTGTTCTTTCTCCACATTCTCAACCACTTTTCGTCTAATATCTTCAAGCGGGTACTCGTTTTGCTCAAACTCCATAGGTGGTAAAGTTGTAGTAGATGCAAATGGTTCTGAATGGGATGCAGGCGATGGAGGATTCTTAAAAATTTGTGGCACATCATCTTCAAGATTAGGAATGGACAGCCCATTTAATTTGAAATCACTTCTATCGTCATATTTCAGATCTTCAGATGAATCATCAAATCCTTGATTTATGATAAACTCATTGGTTGCTTCTCCTCGGAACCTTGATTCATTAATAGGTAAATTACTAGATGATTGTTCTGAATTATCGCGGGCATTACTATAAGGGTCCCTGTCAGGAGCTTGTTGTTCTGAACGAGAACGCACCTGCGTATCTTGCTGAGGGCGCGCACCTGCACCGCCTCTTTGTGAAAAGGGAGAAGATGATTTAAATTCCGGCGGAGTAACAATATCCCCGCTTGTCTTGAACGCCTCGGAAGGAGAGTCAGTTTTTGGTTCAGCCGCTATACCGACAGATGTAGATTTCATCTTTTCAGTGAGCATTGTTTTTGCCTTTGCAGGAGCCGCGGGCATTGCCGGTGGAGCTGATTCTTTCTTTACAACAGGTTTTGTATCGCGAAGACGATACAACTTTCTTGCAACGCGGTCTTTTAATCCATTGGGCGGTTCTTCAATATTTAGGAAAGAGGGCAGTAAGGCAGCCAGATTTTGATATTCACCCAATTCTTGCCACGGAAAATCTTTTGAATGGGAAAGATATTCAATAAGTTTAATATAATCATCTTTATCAAGACATCCCAAAGCATAAGCATAGAGCAAGGATGAATAATCGAGTTGTTTAATTTCAGCCATTATTCGCCTCCCCGCAATAAATTGTCTTTGAGATTGGTGAGAGCAATCTTAACTTTGGATTTAACAGTTTGAATGGGAATTTTGAGTTTGAGAGCGATCTCATTTTGCGTGAGTCCTTCGTAATAGGAGAGATACAATACATATTGCTGGGCATCGGTTAATTTGTGCAATGCATCCTCAATATTAGCCTTAATACTGACCGCGGTGCGAAGATCGAGTTCATCAATCTCGGGTGAAAGGCGCGGGATAATAAAAAGGTCTTCAAAGTCTTCATCATAGGGTTCTTCCTCAAAACCTGCATTGGCTTTTCGGCGAATAGCATCGATAGATTTATTACGGGCAAGAGTCATAAGCCAGCAATAGGCATTATTAACGCGGTCATCATAAAGATGGCTTTTACGCCATATTATTACAAATATGTCTATGAGAACTTCTTCGGCTGCTGTCTCATCGCCTATAATTTTTTTGACGAGAGTGAACAGCACCGGAGAAAATCGATTATAAAGAGCTTCAAGAGCCTTTGAATCGCTAATTTTCACTTTTTTCATCAGATCGGCATCTGACAGTTCACTGTATTGTATTGCCACGTTGTCTTTCCGTTAATATTACTATCACAAAACTAAGTGCAAAATAGGAAAAAAGCAATTATTTATTTGTAATTTATGAAACCACAGCTTAGGTGTTTTTTGGAGCAGCAAGGTAGATTTTATATAACTTGTTATCCGGTTGGTATTAACAGCTTAGGACTCGTTCAGAAATAACATTAACACTTTCTCACGCGAAGGCGCGAAGATCGCAAAGGTTATCTTTAGGAAGATGTAAAAGTTATTTCTTAACAAGTACTTAGTAACTACTCAGTCTCCTGAAATCAAGAAAATATACAGTACGGATATTCTGTACCAACGGGACTAAATTCAAGAACAGGCTGAGTAGTTACACAGCTTATAATTTTTCATATATTTATTCTTATCCGGAATCTAAAATTTTGCTAAATTTGAATACATCATTTAAAAAAGGATACTTTGTATGAGGAAATATTTAGCTTTCGTGCTTTTGTTCATTCCCTGTTTTCTTATTGGTCAGACTCAAAAAATTGAATTTACAGAGTATGATTTGCCTAACGGTTTGCATATTATACTGCATCAGGATAATTCAACACCAATAGCTGCAGTAACTACCACCTTTCACGTTGGTTCAAAAAATGAAGACCCGAAACGTACCGGATTTGCTCACTTTTTTGAACATCTTATGTTTGAAGGTTCCGAAAATATCAAACGAGGCACTATGGATAATATAGTCCAGAATGCAGGTGGACAGTTAAATGCTTCCACGGATTTTGATCAAACAGAATATTATATTTTGCTTCCTTCCAATCAACTTGAACTTGGATTGTGGATTGAGTCCGAAAGAATGCTTCACGCTAAAATAGATACTATCGGAGTTGAAATACAACGCGGTGTCGTCAAGGAAGAAAGAAGAGAATCAATCGACAATCGCCCTTATGGCTCAATGTATGAACAAATATTTGCGCACTCCTTTACCACTCATCCTTATCGATGGACACCGATTGGGTCTTTCCAATATATAGATCAAGCAACCATCGATGAGTTCAGAGATTTTTATAAGACGTTTTATGTTCCCAACAATGCAGTACTATCTATTGCCGGTGATATTGATATTGCCAAGACAAAGGAATTAATTAGTTCATACTATTCCGGTATTCCCAAAGGAACAAAACTTATTCCCCGCCCGACAGAAATTGAGCCAAAGAAAACCGCGGAAGTTCGCGACACCGTATTTGATAATATCAGTCTGCCGGCAATTATTGAGGCATATCATATTCCCCCGCAAACCGATAAAGACTATTACGCGATTAATATGCTTACCAATTTGCTTTCCAAAGGCCAAAGTTCAAGGCTTTACAAAGAAATGGTTGATAAGAAAAAAGTTGCTATTTCTTCAGGTTCTTTCCCTATGTCAATGGAAGACCCGGGTTTATTTATTCTATATGCTATTTCTAACGCGGGTAAAACAGCAAGCGAGAATGAAGAGGTGATTGATATGGAGATTGAGAAAGTTAAAAACGAGCTAATCAGCGATGAAGAGTTTACCAAACTTCGTAATCAGGCTGAATCTGATTTTGTAAAAGAAAAGAACCGGCAGCTTGGCATCGCGCAATCACTGGCTCAATATTATATCTTTTATAAGAATACTAATTTGATAAACACCGAGATGAATAACTACCTCGCGGTTACTAAAGAAGATTTGAAAAATGCAGCGAACAAGTATTTCCAAAAAGAAAACCGCGCTGTTCTTTATTATTTACCAAAGAACACGAAATAAGGAAGGTGATATGATGAAAAATATTATTGAAATTTCGATAACAAGAATATTCAGGGTTGCTGCATTATTTACAGTTTTGAGTATTGCAAATTTTGCTCAGGTTGACCGTTCAAAACAGCCTGCTCCGGCAGCGGCTGAAAAAATCAATGTTGGGAAAAGTAAATCATTCACGTTAGAAAACGGGTTGCAGGTAATTGTAGTGGAAAATCACAAATTGCCTTTGGTGAGTTTATCTTTGGTTGTAAACAACGACCCTGTTCTTGAGAAAGAAAATGCCGGTTATGTGGATATGACAGGTAAACTTCTCAGAACTGCAACCTCAAAAAAATCAAAAGATGTTATTGATAAAGAGGTTGATTTAATTGGAGGAGAATTAAACTTCACCGCATCCGGTTTTTACGCGGGTTCACTAAAGAAACATTCTGAAAAACTGATGAGTATTATTTCGGAAGTATTAACTGATGCAGTATTCAAGCAGGAAGAATTGGATAAATTAAAAAAACAGGCAAAATCTAATATTGCAAGCAATAAAGATGATCCGGATCGAATCGCGGGTAAAATTTTTAAGAAAGTCATCTATGGGGAAAATCATCCTTATTCCGAGGATGAGACAGAACAGTCGATAGATGCTATTTCTCTTGATATGTGTAAAAACTATTTTGAGACTTATTATCGGCCGAATGTTTCCTATCTTTCAATTGTAGGCGATGTGAGTTACAATGAAGCTAAAGTGTATGCCGAAAAATATTTTGGGAAATGGAAACGGGGTGAAACGCCTAAGCATACCTATCAATTTCCAGAAGCACCATTGGTGAATCGCTTAGTTATTGTTGACAAACCAAATTGCGTGCAGTCTGTTATTCAAGTTGGTCATCCGGTCGATATGAGACCAAGCGCACCCGATTTCTTTCCGGCACGCGTGATGAACACTATACTTGGAGGCGGAATTTTCAGGCTGTTCGAGAATCTTCGTGAAAAACACGGATTTACTTATGGCGCGTTCTCAAGTTTAACTTCTGATACGCGTGTAGGCTCATTTGTTGCTTTCTCAAGCGTGCGAAATGAAGTCACTGACAGCGCGTTGACAGAGATATTTTACGAGATGAAACGAATTAGGACAGAGCCGGTGGGTGAATCCGAATTATCTAAAGCGAAAAACTATTTAACAGGTATTTTTGCTATTCAATTGGAAAGCCCGCAGATGATTGCAAATTTAGCAATTAACGTGAAACGCTTTGGTTTGGCTGAAGACTTTTATCAAACTTACCTTCCAAGATTAGCCGCCGTAACTGCAGCCGAAGTTCAATCTGCTGCAAAAAAATATGAGCTGCCGGAACAATCATTTATAGTAATTGTTGGTAAGCAAAGTGATATACTCGATAAAGTAAAAAAATTCTCTGTCAGCGGGCGAATAGATTTTTATGATGTTGATGGAAATAAAATTGATACTAATGCTTCAAAAGCACCTGCCGGTGTAACAACAGATCAAATAATTGACAAATATTTTGAGGCTATCGGCGGTAAAGAAAAAGTATCTGCTTTGAAAGATGTTTCACTTTCCATTTCAATGAGTGTGCAGGGAATGGAAATAACTTCAAACGTTTATCAGAAAGCCCCTGACAAGTTTCTGAACATAACCTCATTTCAGGGAATGGAACAGAAAGAATTGTTTGACGGTGAAAAAGGCGGATCATATTCCACGATGGGCAATAAAGTTCTCGAAGGAAATGAACTTCAGGACGCAAAGTATAAATATTGTTTGAATAATCTGCTTAACTATAAACGGCTTGGTGTTGTGTTAACGCTAAAAGACAATAAAAAAGTTGGCGGCAATGATGCATATCAGATCGAAGCTAAATTAAGCAGCGGAACTAAAATTACCTATTTCTTTGATGTTGTTTCCGGATTGAAAGTTCGTGAGGATTCGGATGTTAATTCACCGCGAGGTATGTTCGCTCAGTCGATAGAATATAGTGATTATAAGGAAGTATCCGGAATTAAATATCCGTTCACTATGAAAACTGCAGTCGCGGGAATGTCAATTAATATGACCGTAACAAAAATTGAATTGAATACAGGAATAAAGGATTCTTTTTTTGCCGAATAGACTTGTTCAAAAAGAGGTAACTACTCAGTCTGTTCTTGAATTTGTCCCAACGGGACTAAATTTGAATAACCGTGAGTGCTAACTCACGGAAAAGTAAGCCCAAACAAATAACGTCCCCGAAGGGGGCGAACTAATGCGGCGTGAATTTGCCCCCTTTGGGGACATAGATGCTTTTTATCATTCTCCCGTGAGTTGTCACTCACGGTTATTCAAATTTAGTCCCGTTGGGACATAATATCCGTACCATATATTTTCTTGATTTCAGGAGACTGAGTAGT
>CAIYTF010000088.1 GCA_903929035.1 uncultured Ignavibacteriales bacterium | reverse complement strand
GACGTTTATCTTTTTCAGATAAATTATTAAAGAAAAGTATCGTGGCCTTTTCAATATCAAAATTATATTCATTTTTATTCATAACACAATTGTAACTATATTTTATGAACTGTTATCACTTATTTTTAATTCATTCCTTAACTGCTGTATATCACTGTTAATTTGTTCCGCCCCGCTGTTTTGTTCGTTGCTCGCGGCAGTTATTTCCTGAACCAATTCAGAAGTTCTCTGAATATCCGGAACTATCTTTGTTAACAGTTCGCCTGCTTTTTCAGCCACTTTAATACTTGATGCGGATAGTTTATTTATTTCAGCAGCAGCTGTTTGGCTTCTTTCGGCAAGTTTTCTCACTTCACTTGCAACAACTGCAAATCCTTTCCCGTGCTCACCGGCGCGAGCTGCTTCTATCGCTGCATTTAATGCCAATAGATTTGTCTGACGGGCAATTTCTTCAATGATAGATATTTTCCCTGCTATCTCTTTCATTGCATCAGCTGTTTCAGCTACTGCTTTCCCGCCTTGCTTCGCATCTTCGGACGATTTAAGCGCGATTTTTTCTGTCTGCTGGGCATTATCGGCGTTTTGCTTAATGTTTGAAGTCATTTGTTCCATAGATGAAGAAGCTTCTTCCGCGGCAGCCGCCTGCTCTGTTGCACCCTGCGACATCTGCTGAGAGCTTGAACTTAATTGTTGAGAACCTGCTGCAACATTATCCGAAGCCGATTTTACACTTTCGACAACATCTTTCAATTTTTCCACCATCCTGTTGAGCGCACCTGCCAGCTGCCCCACTTCATCTTTTTGGTCAATATCAAGTGTCTCAGTCAAATCGCCTGCAGCAACTAATTCCGCTAATCTAAGTGCTTTATTTAGTGAGTTTACTATTATTTTTGAAATAAACACTCCAAGCCCTATAGCAAACAATACCGCGAAAATAATAATTCCAATCATATTTGTTGTCGCGCTCTTTGCCATAGCGGAATTACCCTCGGCTAATTCTTTTGCCGAGGCGATATTCATATTTACTATTTTTGTCAGCAATTCATCCGTTTTTGTAGCTGAAGCTAATCCGGCACCTTTTTTTAGCTCCTCAGTCTCCTCTTTTTTCCCTGCCTTGTGGAGTTGTATTATTTGAGAAATTACCTCATCGGTTTGTTTGTATGAAACTTTGAATTCATCTGACAATTGTTTTTCTTCAGCATTATCAACGGACTTCTCATACTCTTTGATTAGTTCCTCTACAGTATTTCCCAATTCAACCACTTTCCTCGCTTTTTCTTCCATTTCAGAAATATCTGTAGCAAGAAGAGCATCCCGCATATTTACGCGGCTCCTCTGAAATGCCACGCTGATTTTTTGTAATTGGCCCAACGGAACAGTTGCTTTTTCATAAAGCATAGTATCCGCGTCATCAATTTTATTCATATTCGTGATTCCCCAATATCCAACAAATCCCGCGAGCATAGCAAGAAGCACAAAACCGCTTAATAATTTCGTGCTTATTCTCAAATCATAATACCATTTCATACCTGTTATCCTGTTATCCTTTTATATTAATTTATATTTTTATGATGTTTTAGTGTGTTTTACGCGACATCGCCGGAGTGTAAACTCCCGACATTCTGTACTATCTCAAGCTCTTCCGATGAAAACACTTTATCTACATCAAGAATGATGATAAATGTTTCATCGCGCTTGCCCATTCCTTTAATAAATTCAGTATTAAGCTTTGTTCCAATTTTCGGAGCCGGCTCAATATTCTGAGGCTCAATTTCAAACACTTCCTGCACTGAATCGACAAGCGCGCCTAATATTGTTGTTTCTTCGTTCAGAATTACTTCCACCACAACTATGCAGGTATTGACTGTTCTTTCGGTTTTAGCCATCCCGAATTTCAGGTTCATATCAACAACGGGCACCACGCTGCCGCGAAGATTGATTACTCCGCGCATAAACTCGGGAGTTTGCGGAACCTTTGTTATTTTAACGTAATCAAGTATCTCTCTCACTTGAGCAACATCCACGCCAAAAACTTCATCGCTAAGTTTGAATGTCAGATACTGCTTGGTTTCGTTAACTATCATCTCACTCATTATATTTCTCCGGTAATTATTAGTTAGTTAAAATTTTTCAAATTCCTGATCGAGCTTATCATCCTTGCTGCCCATATCAATTGTAAAGCCGGCACCATTTCTATATTTATTAGCCTTTGCATTACCTTGGTTTGTTCTATTTGGTTTAGTTTTTATCGAATTGTTTTTTTCGGGCAGCAGGTAACTCACGGTTGCCTTGTGCTGTTCCGGACGATAGGATGGTCTTACTCTTCTTACTGATTGCCCGCTCCTGCGGTCATCAAATCTGAAAAAGGAAATTGTATCCTGAAGCTGTTCCGACTGGCTTGTCAACTCTTCAGCGGTTGAAGACATCTCTTCAGAGGCAGAAGCATTTTGCTGAATTACCTGATTCAACTGCTGTATCGCGCTGTTAATTTGTTCCGCACCGCTGTTCTGCTCGTGGCTTGCCGCCGTGATTTCCTGTACTAATTCAGATGTTCTTTGAATATCGGGAACTATCTTTGTTAACAGTTCGCCTGCTTTTTCAGCAATTTTAATGCTTGATGCCGACAATTTATTTATTTCGGCTGCGGCAGTTTGGCTTCTTTCAGCAAGTTTTCTCACTTCACTAGCAACAACTGCAAATCCTTTCCCGTGCGTGCCGGCTCGGGCTGCTTCTATTGCCGCGTTTAATGCCAACAGGTTTGTCTGCCGGGCTATTTCTTCAATGATTGATATTTTACCCGCGATTTCTTTCATTGCTTCCGCGGTTTCCAATACCGACTTTCCGCCTTCTTTGGCATCTGCGGAAGATTTCAAAGCAATCTTTTCTGTTTGCTGCGCGTTATCGGCGTTTTGCTTTATGTTGGAAGTCATCTGTTCCATCGATGAGGAGGCTTCTTCTGCAGCAGCGGCTTGTTCTGTTGCACCCTGTGACATTTGCTGTGAGCTTGAACTTAATTGCTCCGAACCCGCGGCAACATTATCAGCGGCAGATTTTACATTCTCCACTATCTCCTTTAGTTTTTCCACCATATTTAAAAGGCTTTTTCCAAGTACATCCTGTTCTGATTTTACGTTTACTTCAACTCCCAAATCACCATCTGCAAGTCTCTCCGCGACAGCGGCTTGTTCTTTAACAGTTCCCACCATTTCTTTGAAAGCTGACATTAAATTACCGATTTCATCTTTCGTGTCAGCTTCAATCGATATATCGACATCTCCCAATGCAAGTTTTTTTGAAGCAGCAACCAATTCGCCTACCGGTTTGCTGATTATTCTTGAAATAAATAAACCAAATCCGATACTCGCTAACAAAACTCCGGTAATCAGCATAACTAAATTTCTTTTTGATTCATTGTATATGACTAATGCCTCGTCATCCGCCATTTTCGCCTCTTTTTCATTATCTTTCACAAAGTCAGACAATAAATCATCGCATACTTGGAATTTTTTTGCTGCATCCCCGTTCAATTCCGCTTTAGCTTCTTGATCTTTCCCTTCGTTAACATACGAGAGAACTCTTTGTATTGAAGAAATGTAAACAGCCCAAGAATCATCGAATTTTTTGAGAATTTCTTTTTCTTTTTCGGATAAATTAGTTTTTCTCAGAACATCCAATTCTTCTTTCAGAGTCCTTTCATACCCGAGAATCCTGTCTTTTTCTTCATCCTTAGCCGCTATATCTGATTCGCTGACAAAATCATATACACTCCGGTTATGATATATTGCCTGCATATTGGCATTAGCAGCTTCTTGAAGCGGAACAAGGTTATCATCAAACATTTTTTCTAACATAATATTGATAGTTCCCATATTTGAAAGCCCGTTAAAACCAATATAAGCGGTTATAACCGAAACGATTACAAAAGCAGATATAAGTTTTGTCCCAATTTTTAGATCGAAGTACCATTTCATAGCCATTATCCTTAAACATTAATAAATAAATAAATTTGTAAACCATTTATAGAACCGCTTACGCGTATAATCGCGTAATAATAACAAAACACCATCACCATTAACTCTTTTTCCGTTAGGAGATTGATGTTTATTGCCATCCATTTAGGGATGAAATATTTATAGAAAAAAGTACCCGCCAAAACAAGGCGTGCCATTAGGTACGCCTGTTATATTACCAAACCGATAACAAGTTAGATTAAATCAACCGTGTTATTCCAAGAACTCTTAAAGAGTTCAATTTGAATAACCGTGAGCGAGTGCCGCGAAGCGGTGCAATGCTCACGGTAAAACGCCCAGTGCCCACTCTCTCGTCTCCGCGGGAGGCGAACTTACCACTCACTATCGCCAAAAGTTAGTGATTACACCGGCTTTTGGTTGTCCCCTTGCAGGGAACAGGCTTTTGTTCCTTTCATTTCCGTGAGCTTCGCACCGCTTCGCGGCTCGAAACTCACGGTTATTCAAATTATACTCCTTTGGAGTATTGCCGCGAGCATTTACTTTGTATCGGCATACTATTCAACTTGTTGTCGGTTTGGTACAAGGAGTCAATAATCTGTCTTCGCGTGAAAAAGTGTTAAAGTTATTGGTAAACTAACCCTAATTCTAAACCGCTATTTCATTGGGGCGAAGCCCTCCGACACTTTGCACGATTTCAAGCTCTTCCGAAGAAAATACTTTATCAACATCAAGGATAATGATAAACTGCTCATCGTGCTTACCCATTCCTCTAATGAATTCAGTATTGAGTTTAGTACCAATCTTTGGAGCCGGTTCAATATTCTGAGGCTCTATTTCAAAAACCTCTTGCACTGAATCTACAAGTGCTCCTAAAATGCTGATTTCATCGTTCAGAATCACTTCAACCACGACAATGCAGGTGTTAACCGTTCTTTCGGTTTTAACCATCCCGAATTTGAGATTCATATCAACAACCGGCACCACGCTGCCGCGAAGATTTATGACACCGCGCATAAACTCGGGCGTCTGCGGAACCTTGGTTATTTTCACATAATCAAGTATCTCGCGAACCTGAGCAACATCCACGCCAAAGACTTCATCGCTTAGTTTGAATGTTAGATACTGCTTTGTTTCATTTACTATCATATTACTCATAGAAAATCTCCGTTAATAATAAGCTGATTAAAATTTTTCAAATTCTTGATCTAGCTTATCGTCTTTACCGCTCATATCTATCGTGAATCCGGAACCGCCCGCCGATTTTTTTGATTTTCCGAGGACGGATTTTGGGGCTGTGGATTTAACAGCACCTGTTCTTTCTTCTATAAGATGATGCGTCTGAAACTTATGTGCTTCGCCGCTTGACGCGTGTTTAGAGAAAGACGAATTGACCCGCTTTATTTCACGGACATCTCTCTTATCATCAATTTTGAAGAAAGAAATAGATTCCTGAAGCTGCTCTGCCTGACTTAATAACTGTCCTGCAATAGTAGCCATTCCTTCAGAAGTTGACGCGTTCTGCTGAATAACCTGATTCAATTGTTGAATAGCACTATTGATTTGTTCAGAACCGCTGTTTTGCTCGTTGCTGGAAGCAGTAATTTCTTGAACAAGTTCAGATGTTTTTTGAATATCGGGGACGATTTTCTTCAACATTTCACCGGCATTTTCGGCAACCTTTATACTGGATGCGGATAATTTATTTATCTCTGCCGCCGCGGTTTGGCTTCTTTCGGCAAGTTTCCTTACCTCGCTTGCAACAACCGCGAATCCTTTCCCGTGTTCACCGGCACGGGCTGCTTCTATTGCCGCGTTTAACGCCAATAGATTTGTCTGACGTGCTATCTCTTCAATGATTGATATTTTACCGGCAATTTCTCTCATCGCTTCCGCGGTTTCGGTAACGGCTTTCCCGCCTTCTTTTGCATTTACAGAAGATTTAAGTGCTATTTTCTCTGTCTGCTCAGCGTTATCCGCGTTTTGTTTTATGTTAGATGTCATCTGTTCCATTGAAGATGATGCTTCTTCAGCAGCTGCTGCCTGCTCTGTCGCGCCTTGGGACATTTGATCAGAGCTTTGGCTCAATTCTTTTGAACCGGAAGCCACGTTATCGGAAGCAATCTTAACATTTTCGACTACATCACGGATCTGCTTAATCATCACATCCAAAGCCTGCATCAATTTGTCGTGCTGCGATCTTTCTTTCACCGTTACCATTAAATTTCCGGAGGCAACTTCTTCGGCTACATTCGTGATTTCGGTCATAGCCTCTATAAGCACATTCAAGTTATTTTTAATAGCATTAAAATCTCCGTTGTAATTATCCGTTATTTTATTCGGAATATCACCAATAGAAATTCTATCAACATATTCTGCCGCCACGTTTAGCGGTCCAATAACCGAATCAAGTGTTTCATTTACACCTTGAACAATTTTACGGAAGTCACCTTGATGTTTCGTTGCATCTGCGCGGGTGGCAAGTTTTCCTTCTACAGCGGCTTTTACCAGCCCGCCTGCATCGGTTACTAATAAGTTAACAGCATCTATGCAGCCGTTAAGGTTATTCTTTATTTCATTGAAATCGCCGTTATATTTATCCGTGATCTTGCTTGGGATGTCACCCTTTGCTATTCTGTCAACATATTCAGCGGCCACATTGAGCGGTCCAATAACAGAGTCGAGAGTTTCATTTACACCTTGAACAATTTTACGGAAATCACCTTGATGTTTTGTTGCATCAGCACGGGTTGCTAATTTTCCCTCTACAGCGGCTTTTACCAAACCGCCTGCATCAGCAACAAGTGCATTAACTGCATCAATACAGCCATTCAGATTATTCTTGATCTCGTTGAAGTCACCGTTATATTTATCCGTGATCTTGCCAGGGATGTCACCCTTTGAGATTCTGTCAACATATTCTGCAGCCACATTGAGCGGTCCGATAACTGAATCAAGTGTTTCATTTACACCTTGAACAATCTTACGGAAGTCGCCTTGATGTTTACTTGCATCGGCACGGGTAGCAAGTTTTCCTTCCACGGCGGCTTTACTTAAAACTAACGCGTCGGCAACCAACGCGTTTACCGCATCAATGCACCCATTTAAGTTATTCTTGATTTCGTTGAAATCGCCGTTATAGCTATCCGAAATCTTGTTCGGAATATCGCCTTTAGAGATTCTATCAACATATTCTGCAGCTACATTTAGGGGTCCGATGACTGAGTCAAGCGTGTCATTTACACCTTGAACAACTTTGCGGAAGTCGCCTTGATGCTTGCTCGCGTCAGCACGGGTTGCAAGTTTTCCCTGAACCGCGGCTTTTGATAATATACCGGCATCAGCAACAAGTGCATTAACAGCATCAATACAGCCATTCAGGTTATTCTTGATTTCATTAAAATCACCATTGTAGCTATCCGAAATCTTGTTCGGAATATCGCCTTTAGAGATTCTG
>CAIYTF010000087.1 GCA_903929035.1 uncultured Ignavibacteriales bacterium | reverse complement strand
TAATATCTATGGCAAATATGAACGATGTCGTGCCGATAACCAAAATAGTTGAAAATATATTGAAACAATTGTCAAATCGCGATCATATTGAATTCGATGAGAAATACATAAAACTCCTTCTTTTCGCTTATATTTCTATGACCAAATCATATTTTATCAAAAGCGAAGCTGAGACAAACAAGAAATATCCGGATTTATTATTCTTGAGAACCAACCGTTTCCGCCCGAAATATGAACACCTTTTTGAAATAAAATACATCAAAAAAGAAAACGCCGGCAAACTCGATGAAGTTAGAACCGCAGGGATAGAACAAGTAAAAGGATATTTGGCTACGGAAGATATAAAAGCAATATCCAACCTGAGAGCTTGGCTTATTATATTCACAGGTGATGTTTGCTCGGAGTGCCGTGAGATTACCGTTTAACTTTCTGTATTGGTTATGGGCTTGAAAAGAAATAACCTTTACATCTTCCAACATATAACCCTTCGCGGTCTTCCCGTGAGAAAGTGTTAATGTTTGTTGTGAACAAGCCCTTATGAGAAAAATGTTAGCAGCAAACAGGGCAAAACCACTATTCCGGTTTCCCGTTTGGGAAAATATGTTGTTTTTAGGGCATCAATCCAACGCGGCAAACAAAACATAGTTGTTTTTTTGATTTAAACAGTTACATACAAAATTTGAAATGTTCAAAAAAAAATGAACCTGCACGAACTATATTGCAGTAATTTTACTTATCTTTTTGTTCTAAATGTTTAGAATATGAAATAAGAAAGTATCATCAGAAACTCGAGAATATGCAAATTCTTCACCTCCAGCCTGAGCTTAATCTAAGCTGCGGTATTACCCGTGTTATCCATCAGCTGATGCGGAATTCCTCTGCCAACAGTACGCATTATGTAATGACTTTTGGCGGTAATGCAATCTATAAGTTTAAGAAAGACCGGCTCTCAGTTTCTATCCTCCCTAAACGCGCCAAATATATTTTTAGTCTATTTCATATCTACAAAATCATTGAGTTTTGCAAAAAACATAATATTACAATAATTCACGCGCATCACCGCTATTTTGATGTTCTTGGTTACTTTGCCGGAAAAATCCTTGGCATTGCAACAGTCACATCGGTTCACAGCAAGTTAAATTCGCGAAAAATTTTCAGCTACAAAGCGGATAAACTTATTGCTGTCAGTCAATCAATAAAGAAGCATTTGCAGTCTGCCTTACACATCAACGGAAACAGGATAACACTCATCCACAATTTTATTGATGAAACCAATTATGACACTTCGCTTGTAGATTTTGAAGGCCTCAAAAATAGGCTGGGTATTTACAAGGAACGAACGGTTATTATGTTCGCGGGCAGATTTGACAAGGAGAAAGGTATTGATATACTTATTGCCGCGTTTAGAAAATTACAGTACGAGTATATTGACTTATACCTTATTCTTATTGGAGACGGCAAATTAAAAAAAAGTATTCTTGAACAAGAGCAAACAACTCTAAAGGATGTAAAAATAATTGAATCACAGGAAGACATTGCACCGTATTTGCAGCTTGCCGATATAATTGTTCTGCCTTCCCGAGTAGACCCTTTCCCGCTAATTATGCTCGAGTGCGGATTATTAAAGAAAGCTTTCCTTGGCACAAAGGTTGATGGTATTGCCGAGTTCATCAAGGATGGTGAAGATGGAATTTTAGTGGCACCTGATGACATAACCGCCTTAGTAAAAGGCTTTCAAAAATTACTCGATAATGCAGCTCTCCGTGCTGCCATTGCAGGAAAACTGCATAAAAAAGTTATGTACGGTTATTTGAAACAGCACATTTTACAGCAGTATTTTTCTCTATACTCAACACTTAAAAAATAAATGCGTGAATTCAAGACTTTCAATATGCTGGGATTGCAAGTCGCGTCTGTTTCTGCAAAAGATGTTCTCGAGGTAATTACCGATGCACTCAGTACCGGATCGCGAGTTATTATAACCTATGCTAATTATCACACTCTGAATCTATGTTCAGATAGTCATATTCAACAAACCATCGCTGGTTTCTCTCTCATCCACCCAGATGGTATAGGAACTTATCTTGGCTCAAAATTGTTGTTTGGAAGTAATGGGCTTGCAAATCGCCTTACTGGTTCGGATATTTACAACCATATTATAAATGATTCTGCATTCGCTAATGAAAAACTATTTTTCTTTGGCGATACAGCAGTCACGATACAAACTCTGCTTCAAAATATTCCGGCATCCAGAATGGCAGGGGCAATTTGCGGTTTCAATTTTTCTACAGGTGATGTTATCACGGAAATAAACATATCAAAACCGGGTATTCTTTTTGTAGGTCTTGGTACCCCTCTGCAGGAAAACTGGATAACTGCTAATTATGCAAAGATCAACTGCCCCGTTATTATTGCAGTTGGCGAAGGAATCAAAGTTTTTGCCGGTGCAAAAAAGAGAGGACCTGAATGGGTACAATCCGCCGGTCTTGAATGGGCTGTAAGGTTTTTGTATCAACCCGAATATCTCTGGAAACGATATATGCTGGGTTTTCCTTTATTCTTGTTTCGAATATTTAAACAAAAGTTTTTATGAGGTTATATGCGTTCTATTCTTGTTATTAGTTTATTATTATTTTCTTACCTGGTATATTCTCAAAACTTAACCGCCAAATCATCAATTGTTACGGACGGTTTTGAACTAAAGGTATCCGGCATTGCAGTCAAAAAGCAAGTCGCTGCCAACGGGGTCAACCGCATTATTGATTACTTGGACTTTACCGACTTCACCAGCCCCGGAACTTTGAAATTACCATATAACGAATTAATAGTTGCTCTTCCTGCAGGAACTCGCCCTTCTGTTTCCTTGAACATTGATAAGCAGACAGTAATGCAAAACTCTTCTGTAAAACTCAATCCAAAATATATTGCAATTGGGGACAGCACATTTAGGATTGAGGAACAAGATAAACCTGTCGCCGGCTTTTCTAATACTGCTTCGCGAGTTGAGGTTCTCAAATATTTTTGGTACCGCGATTTCTATTGCGCGCATATTCGCGTAAAATTGGCAGATTATGACTATCAATCAAACTCTGTCAAAGAGCTGTTATCTTATTCACTAAAATTTGTTTTCCATTCGGGATATTCTTTTGCCGCACGTCCCATAGTTAATCATTCCGAAGCTGAGAAAACACTTAATCAGACAATATGTAATGCTGATATTGCCGAAGGATTCAGGGCTGCACCGCCAAAGCCGGCATCCGACTCAACTGCATCTTGGATTAATTACTCTGCATCTTATCTCAAAATTGGTATTTCCAAAGATGGTATTTACCGTATCACTCCACAGGATTTAACGGCACTTGGAATTTCAGCAAGTTCAATCGATCCGCGTTCCTTTGTTCTATTTGATAGAGGCAGTCAATATCCTATTTTTGTTGCCGGCGAAGAGGATGGTTCATTCGATGCTGCTGATTATATTGAATTATACGCGCGTGCGAATTATTCACCTCGATCGCCCCGCGTTCTCAATTCCGATTCTGAAGAATATTCAGAGTATATGAACAGGTACAGCGATACTACAGTTTTTTTTCTTTCTTGGGGCAGCGTCACGGGAGGTTCGCGTGCACCTCAGTTCGCCGGCAACACTCAGGGACTAACAGATACACTCGCGAGCTATACAGAGTTTATTCATTATGAGCCAAATACAGTTTATCAAGATGTGTCGGTGGATAATGAAAAGAATCAAGACCCGCTTAGGCAAGATGCCAAGTCGTGGTTCGGGGGATGGTTGTTCGCCGGCAGCGATTATTCAAATAACTTCACCGCATCGGATATTGTTAAGGGAAAGTCTGCATCGCTATTTGCCCGGCTTATTAGTGCCGCTTCCAGCGTGATTCAAAATTCTCATAATCTCGCCCTTGGACTGAAAACAAATACCGGCACCATTATAGTTGACACGAGAACAATAAACAGGAATGAAGGCGTTGTTCTATCCGGCGTTATACCTTCTGATTCTATTAAAACAGGGACTAATTCTCTTGTGATAAGCAACTATAGCAATGGAACTGACCCCAACAACCTGCTTTTCGATTGGTATGAAGTTGAATATCCTAAACTTTTAAAATCAGTTAACGACTCTCTTTCTTTCGGCTTTCAGGATGCAACGCCGATGGCTCCGCGGGTGATAAAGATAGGCAACATTGCAAGCGCAGTATCAGACCTTTCAGTATATCGAACAAAACCGCGGATTGCAAAAATTACCGGAGCAGTAAAATCCGGAACAGACTTGATTTTCACCGATACTGTTGGTACGGGTTATACATATACAGTAATTGCTAATACAAAAGTAAATTCGGCAAAACCAACATTCATTACGAAGAAATCATTTGTCAATCTTCGTTCCGCCAATAGAAAAGCAGATTATATCGGTATAACTCACCCGTCTTTGGCTCCACAGGCAGCAAACTATGTCGGATTTATTAAAAACCGCTACAGTGTAGATACAGTTTTAGTTCTTACAGATGATATTTATGATGAATTTGCTTTTGGCTATCCTGAGCCTGCAAGTATCAAACAATTTATTAAATCATCGCTGACCAATTGGCAGTCACCCAAACCGGCAGCACTCTGTTTGATAGGACAAGCCTGCTATGATTACAAAAGAAATTTCTTTCACGCGAAAGGTTATGAAATAAACGTAAATTTAGTGCCTGCTTACGGCGAACCGGTTACCGACACTTGGTACACTATGGTTCAAGACACCGCGCCTTTGATTCAACAAATGATGGTAGGAAGAATACCCGCTGAAAAAGGTTCTGACATTGAATTTTATTTAAATAAACACAAAAATTATCTTGATCAGCGTCTTGATCTTTGGAATAAAACCGCGCTATTTTTCTCCGGCGGTAACGCAACAGATTCATCACAAATTCTCCAGTTGAAATCAGTCAATGATATGATTGTTCCCTTAGCACAGGCAAAACCGCTTGCCTTAAATACCAAGCATTTTTATAAAACATTTACTCCCCGTACAGATTTTGGACCCTACGACCCTAACTATATCCGTAAAACTATCGATGATGGCGGCTTGTTTATTTCCTATCTTGGCCACAGCGGCACCAGAACTTGGGATAACTCAATTTTTGATCCGAACCAATTACTCAACAAAGTGAATAAGTCTTCGCTTGTTACTGATTTTGGCTGCTCAACAAATAAATTTGCCGAACCGGATGTAAAAGCATTCGGACAGTTATTTGTTAATACAGGGCAGACTATCAGCTATATCGGGAACTCTTCTCTAGGGTTCTTTAGCACTTCAACATATCTGCCCAGGTTTTTCTATGAAAGTCTTTTAACCGAATCTATTTTGCAAATTTCAAATGCTCACTTTATCACGAAAAATAAAATGTTCCGAAATCTTGGCTCCACAGGAACATATAAAATATTTGCTCTAACCAATCTGCTCCTTGGCGACCCGTTAGTTTCTCTAAGAGTACCTAGTAAACCAAATCTGTCAATCAGTGCATCAACTATTGAACTATCAAATACAGCACCAAACGATCAGCAAGATTCCGTTACCGCGAAGATTAGCTATTTTAATTATGGTACAGCAACAGTTGATAGTATGGATATTTTCGTTCAGGATAAAGACACGAGCGGTACCTTTACGAAGACAATCCGGGTTGGACATATTGCTTTCGCGGATTCAGTTTTTGTTGCCATACCAATAAAGAAAAAACCGGGCAATCATCAGCTTACTGTTCAATTGGACAGCCGAAATGAGATTTCAGAAATCTACGAAGATGACAACTCAGCTCAATTGGCTTATAGTGTTTCGTCACTCGCGCTAAAGCCTGTTTTGTCAAACAATTTTTCAGCACAGCAATCACCTTTAGTCACGGTTCTCGGTTCAGCAGCCTCCCCAAGTTCCAACACGGGCAGTGTTATCATACAATATGATACACTTCCGGATTTTTCATCGAAAACATCTATAAAGTACCCGCTTGATACTTTCTTTACAAAAGTACCGATTACAACACTGCTTGCTAAAAAACGCTATTGGGCGAGAATGACTTTTGACCAGCCGGACACATTATGGAGCAGCGTTTTTAATCTCTATAAGTCTGACAAGTCATTTTCTTTCTATCTTGAAGATGCTTTCAGTTGCAGCCAAATGAATATCTCTAAATTGAAGTATGACAGAGGATTGAAATGGGCAAAAGACAGTATAACCTTGTCAGTGCAGTCGGCGGGTGGAAACTTCGTAAAATACGGTACTATCATCAGGAATGGCGTTTCTGTGCTGGCTAATACGTTTGGGTGGGGAATGGGCTGCGCGATCATTGACCCCGTGACATTTGCATTGGATACTTCACGCAACTTTGACTATGGTGAAGATGCCTCTGAGGCGGATTCCCTCGCCGCTTTAATAAAACGAACTCCTGCAGGTAAGATTTTGTGCCTTTGCGTTATTGATGACGGTTCAATTAATTATAAGCAATCTCTCCAAGACGCGATTAAATCCTGCGGGAGTAAACTTTCCGCGAGCATTGGATTTAGACAACCTTGGGTTGTTATTGGTGTAAAAGGTTCATCTGTCGGCAGTGCTGTTGAATTTCGAGGAACAGATACAAGCCAAAGAGTTATATCATTTGATACTATATTTGTAAAGAATGCATCAAGTGGTTCGATGACAACCATACCTCTGGCTCAAGCATCAAAATATAGTTCAGTCTATTTAGATGCCATTGTCCCTGCAAACGCGAAGCTTACTGTTCGTCCCATAGGAACAAAATCTTCGGGAGCTGTTGATACACTTTCAGTTTTAACCTTTGATGCCGGAGGTGCAGCCGATATTTCAAATTACAGCACTACAGTATATCCTTCACTTAGCTTTATAGCGCAGGCAGCAATTGCGCCTGACGGTTCTTTACCTGTAATTAAATCATTCGGAGTTAACTTTGACGGACTGCCGGAACTATGGGTTAATTACCAAACTGTAAAAATTCAGAAAGACACTTTATTTGTAGGCAAGAAAACTACTTTTTCAATCGGTATCGGCAACGCCGGAACTATTAAAGCCGATAGCGTAAAAGTGCTAACTGAGATAGTTTATAAAGACAACACCAAAGATGTAATCGATACAAGAACAATTTCTGTGATTCCTGCCGAAAGCAGATTCACTTTTTCTTTAGATTATAATGTTCTTATCGGTGCTCCTAACCGCCGGCTGCGCGTGACTGTTGATCCTGATAATAAGATAACTGAATACTATAAAGATAATAATATTTTTAATGTTCCGTTTACTGTTGTTATGGATAGTACCGCGAAAGCCGATGTACAGTTGTTCGTGGATAGTGCAAAAGTATTTGATGGTGATTACATTAATTCTAAACCAAGAATTCGCGTTGAATTGAATGACCCCTCTTTGGATGCTGTTAATGATACATCATTTATCACTATGACAATTGATGATAAACAGGTTTATTATAACAACCCGAATATCACGTATTCTTATCTCCCCGCTAATCCAAAAATGGTTGTTGATTATCGTCCAAATCTCGCGACAGGCAGTCATACCCTAAATATTTTCGCGTTCAGCGCATCAAGGAAAGATACATTACAAATAACAAGAGAATTAATTGTTAATACTGATTTGCAGTTAATGTCAGTTTATAATTATCCTAATCCATTTAAAGATAAAACACGGTTCACCTTTCAACTTTCCACAGTGCCTGATGAGCTGCGCATACGAATTTATACTGTTACCGGAAGGTGTATTCGCGCAATAACAAAATCTTCTGCCGAATTAAATACCGGATTCAATAAAACAATCGAATGGGATGGCAGGGACGAAGACGGAAACGAAATTGCTAACGGTGTATATCTTTATAAAATCTTAATAAAGAAAAACGGCAAGACATTAGAAAATATCTCAAAACTTGCTATTATTAGATAACTAAATTTTTTTATTTCATAATAAACCGGATACTTCAATGAAAAAATGGACTTTGTTCTTTTCAATTATTATAAGCTTATTTTCTTTCGCTCAAGAGGGCGCAAAGGGAACTAAACCCGGCTCTTTCACCGGCGGGTTTGGTCTTAGCTATATTGACGGTGCTCCAAACTACGCCTTCAGAATGCAGCCCGAGTTTGCATTCAGTAATTTTGGAATAGGTCTTGACCTCAATCTTGAGTTTGAAGCCTCCGGAAAATTGCGGACAGAAAATTTTAACACAGCCTCTGATTATCTTGCTATCATCCGTTACATTCGTTATGGAGTTAAGCACGACCCCGTTTACGCGCAAATAGGTGCTATCGATCACTATACGCTTGGGCACGGGAGCATTATGTTTCAATACAACAACTCGCCAAGTTTCGATGATAGGAAAATTGGGGCATTGCTTGATTTAAATTTCGATAAATGGGGTGTAGAGACAATCTATGCCGACTTTAGTCAAGGCTCTGTAATGGCGGCACGCGGTTATTTTAAGCCCCTCCAATTTACCGAGATAAACAACATCCCGATTATTTCAAATCTTGAAGTTGGGGCATCCTTCGCAGGAGATATGCACTCCAAAGCAGGAGTTGATTCAGGAAGAATTAACCTTCCGAAAAATGATTTCACGGTTCTCAGAGATAACGGGGCTATAAATATCTATGGTTTCGACATCGGTTTTCCGCTTTGGAAAACTTCTTTCACTGGTGCGCAGCTATATCTTGATTATGCAAAAATCGCAAACTTTGGAAATGGAGTCTCCTCAGGAATAATTTTTAATTTCAACGGTATGGGATTACTTTCAGCTTCAGTGAAATTTGAACGCCAATGGAACAGCAGTAAATATCTCCCATCATATTTTGGTTCACTCTATGAAATCGAAAGATTTAGTGCATCGCTGAGTGGCAGCAGCACTGACGTGAAAAGTAAGGTAAAGGAATTGGGTGCCATTACAACTGCAGAGCGAGGATATTTCGGTTCACTTGGAATTGATGTTCTCAAGTTAGTTAATCTTTATGGAAGCTATTCACGATTAGATAATGTAGCCTCAAGCGGCACGCTAACTCTGCAGGCTGAAGTCGCGCCAAAAAATTTGCCGTTTCTTGCCCGCGCGGGATACGACAAAACTAATATTGCAAAAGAATCGGAGTTGTTCACTCTTGATGACCGCTCATTCCTTTATGCCGAGTTAGGCTATAAACCATATTCATATTTATTGGTCTCTATGATTTATCAATGGACATACACGCCGATTAGAGACAATAACAAAAACATTATCGGGTTTGAAACACAAAAGAAAGTTGAACCTCGCGTTTCAATTGTTATCCCGTTTGGTTGATAATACTTTCTTGCTATAATTTTCAAAGGCTGTTTTCGTAAAGATAGCAGCCTTTTTTGAAGCAGGTTATTTCTTGACGAGCTTTTAGAAATTGCCCACGACTAACTTTTACATCTTCTGAATATAACATTTTCGGTCTAAGCATCTTCACGTGAGACATTGATAATGTTATTTCTTAATAAGCCCTAAGATATTTCAAGTATTTCGTAAGATTGCTTGCCTGCAGGAGCGATAACTTCAATGAAATCACCCACTTTTTTACCCAGCAGACCTTTCCCAATTGGTGATGTAATGGCAAGTTTACCGGAAGCAAAGTCAGCTTCCTCAGGAGAAACCATCGTATATTTAGATTCTTTTTGAGTCAGGACATTTTTAATCCTCACGATAGAAAGAATATGAACCTCGCCGGCAGCAAATTTTGAAGAATCCACGATACGGACACGCATCAGCATACCACCCATTTTCGCGATCTTCAATTCAAGTAAAGATTGCGCGGCTTTTGCCGCGTCATATTCAGCATTTTCGGAAAGATCGCCGTGCGCGCGTGCTTCTGCAATTTTAGCGGCAATTTCTCTTCTGCCGGGACCTTTTAGCTGCTGAAGTTCATTCTCGATTTCAGAAAGACGTTCCTGAGTGATGTAAACAAATCCGTTCTCTAACATAGTTCTTCTAGTATTTTATGAAATTTGATAAATAAAAAAAATACCGCCGCTTTTCGCGATGGCTTACAAAATTACAGATTTTATTTTCATTAGTCAAGATATTTTACTTTATAATTCCCCCCAAATATAGAGAGGATGAGAAAGAGGTATAAGTTAGGATTTTTTGTGCCTTAATATTATTAGCTTTTTTTGTCCGGTTTTGGGGGTAAAGTTCACTTTATACAGGATGAGGTAGTTACTCTTTAAATATATTTCATAAAACAATTAAGAAAATATTTGTTTTTAATTAAAAACAAGTTATTTTATGCTTATTAATATTTCAAACAAATATTTACGTTGTTTATTCGAAACGATTTAATCATAAATTTTATATTTTTGATTACTAACATAGATTTTTTTATATTTTTTCGGAGGTTGTTATGAGAATGCGATTACGTTCTGTTTTGCTTGCTATTTTGTTCCCTGTGTTGGTTTATGCCCAAAATTACGATATAAAGATTATTGTTTTTGAACCGCTGCCTGCATTGGATTTCGCCGGTTTTATAGTTACGAATGGTCTTCAAGGAACACCAAATGTTTTTCAAATTATTGTAAATACTCCTACTACTCCCGAGACTAAAGTTCGATTACAGGGCAAGTTTTATTGGAAAGATGTTGATAAATCTACTGAAGAACAGATGCTTGAATTTATGACACGGCCTCTTGCAGCGGGCACAATTATGAATAGTGATCTTGGGGTTAAAATCAGGCTTGAATCTCATAATGAGGTAGATGAAGTATTAAATAGAAATCTTGCTAAAGGAAAGCCTGTTGGAACATATAGATTGATTATGACCCTTTTCCCGGAAACAGGGGATATTCCTTTATCTCCAATAGTTTCAGATACAAAAATCTTAAAATTTGAGAATCCAACTCAAACGCTTTCAATCTTGACACCTACTCAAGGGATGACCCTTGACGAAGGTGATATTAATGTCAGCTGGACAGGTGTGAATGCTATTAAAGGTGATCTTAACTCCTACTACTATATCAGAGCGAATCAACGAACAAATTCAAATCAATCATTAGAGTCTGTGATGGAATCAGGGAATTACAAGGATGTTACCCTGACAGGAACTTCAACGAGCGCGAATCTAAAGTCACTTGGTTTCGGCTCAAACTGGCTGCCTGGTCAGGAAATTGTTGTTCAGGTTTGTGCCAAAATAGGGGGAATCGGAGGCGGAGAAACTTTCAAATCTCAGCCGGTAAGTTTCAGACTTCAGCAAACAATAAATCCTGCAACAGTACTTTTGACAAATACGTTAAACCCAATGCTGCAGCAATTTTCGTCAAGTATTCCGCAGGCAATTTTTAATCAATTTTTACAATCATCAATTACTATTTACGGTATAACTGATGAAAATGGAAATGTGATGTCGCAGGCAGATATTCAAAGATTATTGAATTATCTTCAATCTCATCCAAGCGATATCGTGAGAATTTTGTTCAAAAATAATTAAGGAATTAAAAAATGAAAACTTACTATATTATAACACTGATAATTTCTGTTTTTGCTTTTCCGCTTTTCGCGGGCGAAAATCCTCAAGGAGATGCTCCTGTTGCGGTAATAATGAAAATAATTAAAGATGTTAGTTTCAAAAAAGGAGCCGCGAACTGGGGAACCGGTAAAGTTGGACAGCCGCTTGCAACTAATGATGAAGTTAAGACCGGTGATAAATCGCTTGTTCTGATTAAATTTACTGATAATTCATTAATCCGCGTGCGCGAAAATTCCAATCTTAAAATATACGCGGACAAAAATAAAGACCAGCTTTCAAAAAATACTTATATTGACAAGGGTAAAGTTGGATTTAATGTTTCAAAGCAGGAGAATGAAGAATTCAGATTTACTACCCCGACTATGGTCGCTTCTATCCGTGGAACAGAAGGTGATCTTATAGTAGAATCTGACGGCAAATCACTGTTGCTTTGTACAGAAGGGAATATTGATGTGAATGCTACGCAAGGAGTTAAAGAAAACGGTAATGTTATAGCAGGCAGATATGCATCTATTGGCACGGACGGGACCATAAGTCAGGGAGAAATTACTGGACAAATGAAAACCGAACACGATAATAATAAAAAAACCAACACTAAAAGGCTTGTCATTAAAACAAGTTCAGGCGATCTTATTATTGAGTATTTAAGTAACGATTAATTTTTTTTATATAGACACTTCTACATTGGATGGAGTGACTTCAGAGTGTCTGTTATTTGTTTATGAATAAGCTTTTACAATAAGTATTTGGAGTATGATTATGTTCAAGAATGCTACGTATTCTTTTATTTTGTTTTTTATTGCCCTTTTTTCTTTGTCTGCTATTACTTACTCCCAAGTGAGTAATACAGTTATGGGAATAAAATCGAACGAAGCAAAAGAAAGTCAAGATTATACTATTAGCCTGCAGCTATATCAATCAGAACAGCCATCGAAAATATTAATTTACTATCGTTCATTTGGTGAATCTGAATATAAAGTCGGAGATGTTTCATTACAAGGGTCAACTGCCGAATTTACAATACCCGCGGAAAAAGTAGTACCGCCTTCACTTGAATGCTATTTTATAATAACACTTCAAAACGGAATTGAAACATACCCGATAGGAGCACCTTCTCAAGCTCAACCGCTTCAAGTGCGTGTTTTACCAAAATCACCTAAAGATAAAGAAATTATTATTCTCTCCCCTGAAAGCAGCAAGAATGTTGGCGAGAGTGATTTTTTTGTTTCAATTTCTTTGCTGCGCGCTTCATCTGATGTTGATAAAACGGCAACAAAAGTATATATCGATAATACGGATGTTTCTGCTAAAGTACTCTTTGCAGAAGATATGCTTCTCTTAAATCCGGAAAATTTTCCGGAAAAGTTCAGCACAGGGCTGCATACTATTAAAGTGGAACTTTACACGAACAAGAAGGAGTTATATCACACTGCATTAACTTCTTTTAATCTTGTGAGTGATGAGACAGCAGCCAATGTTGCTTCGGGTTTTACATATTCAGGCAACGTGTTAACGGAAGGACGGAATGAACACATTAATAACGTCAATACCTGGTATAATAATGCTTCGGTAGATCTCAATGGAAGTTATAAAAGTTGGGAAGTCAGTTCAAGAGTTTATGTAACTTCAGAAGAGAAGAAGTATTTACAGCCGAATAACCGTTTTTCATTGGATGTGAGGTCTGATTGGCTTTTAGTAAGTGCAGGCGATCACAATCCTAATTACCCGTCACTTGTTCTTTCAGGGAAAAGGCTTCGTGGTGTAACAGGTGCTATTACATTAGGATTCTTTAATGTTATTTCGAGTTATGGAGAAATGATTAGGCCGATCGAAGGAAGTTATCCGGATGTTTTTTATCCAAATCGGTCTTCAGCCCCCCTAAGTGGGAATATAATTGATGTTGATTCTCTAAAATATGGTGCTCCTAAAGCTCAGGTAAACAGTCTGGGTACTTATTCTCGTAATATTTTTGCGGTGCACCCATATTTTGGGAAAGGCGAGAATTTTCAGTTTGGTTTAACCTATCTGCATTCATCGGATGATCCAAAATCAATTGACTTTGGAGCCAGACCGCAAGAGAATTTGGTCGTGGGTTCTGATATTTTCTTTGCTTTCGATAAGCAGCGAATACAAGTAAACGGAGAAGCTGCTCTCAGCATTATGAACTCAGATATTTCATCCGGAACTTTGAGTGATGCTGACCTTGATACTATTTTCAAAGCAATGAATATATCAAATGTTGATAATATTAAAAAGTACAAAAATACGGCGAGTAAATTTATTACTATAAACCAGTTCTTAAAACCTTTGAATCCGCAGAAATTATCAACATTAGCTACTGAAGGTTCAGTTTCGTTAAACTACTTTGGTAACTTTTTAAAAGGTAATTATATATATCGAGGCGGGGATTATACTTCTTTTGCAAATTCATATTTGCGAACTAACATAGCAGGATATAATTTTCTTGACAGGCTGCGGCTTCTTGAGAATCGATTATTTTTATCGGTATCCTATGAAAAGCTCAAGGATAATCTTCAAAAAACCACACCGGGTACAAATACTTATAATAATCTGTCGGCATCCGTATCACTCTATCCGCGAAATGATCTGCCGAGTTTTCTTATCAGCTACCTTAAAAGTGATAACTCGAATGATTTAACTGATAGTGCACATATTGGCGATAAATCATTCAGGGTTTTAACTCAGGTTTCTTATGATTTTGAATATATTAAAAAACATTCTGTATCATTAGGTTTCTCTTTAGGTGAAAGAGATGACAAAAGTTTTAACAATTTTGATGCAGATAACTATTCAATAAATTTGTCTTCCTCTACTACTTGGGACAACAAATTACAGACTAGTTTTAATATTATCCAGAATTACTCGTCAATAAGTAAAAAACCAAATCCAGAGAAGCTGAGCTACACAAGTATAGTTTTAGGTGGAAAGTATTTTATGCTTGATAATAAGCTGACTTTAAATGGTTCTATAAATCCGTCTTTTGGTGATTTCAAAAGAGTCAGTTTTGATGCAAATGCGCAGTATATGGTATTAAAAAATCTATCATTGCAATTTGTATTTAGGTATTTAATAAATTCAAAAATACCTGGGTTTGATTCATATAATGATTCAGTTACGGGTTTGAACGCCAGATTTACGTGGTGATTTTTTTGAATTCAAAATGAAGTTAGGTAACTGTACAGTTACGAATTTAGATTCATATTTTAAGACCGTGGGTCTTATTTTAAACAAAAGAATTGAAAGAAATTGGCTGCCAACATAGTGGTAAATAGCTGAGCAGAGGTTTTTTTGATTCTATCTGAAAATATGTGAATTATAAGTGATTTAATATCAATAGTTTATAGCAACTATGAATTTTTCTAGTTGCAATGATGTGAATCACATAGTTTTATTGTTATATATTTTATTCATTACATTAATTATTATTTGGAGGTTGTTAATGAAAGTGCGAATATACATTATTATGTTTGTTGCTTTGTTTCAGGTTTTGGCACACGCTCAGGTCAGTGGTTATTCTATTACAATTTATAAAGCACCTATATTTGCAATGGATTTGACCTCATTGGATATTAAGAATAATAATATGCAGGGACAAAAACCAGTATTTTATGTAGATATTACTGCGCCTACCAATGGCGAAGCTGTGAAGTTAGACTGCGAATTTTGGTGGAAAGATGTCAAACAAGGTTCTACGTATCAAAAAATTATTTGGTTTACCACTAAACCATTTACATTAAAAAGGTTTTATAATTATGATCTTGGAAACGCTATCGCTCTTGATAAGGACTATTCAGTTGCTAAATTAGTGCAGCAAAATAAAGATAACGGAAAACCTGTTGGGTCCTATCAATTAAATATGAAGATATTGAATCCATCGAATAATAGTCTTTTAGCACAAATCACAGATGAAATAACAGTTGAAAATCCAACTCAAACAATTTCAATTACAAATCCTTCTCAAGGAGTAAGTTTCGCAGTTGGGGACAATGTTATGCTTACTTGGACACCTGTACAAGCTGTTGACGGTTCTGACAATGCTTATTATTTTATAAGAGCAAATAAGCGGACAAATCCGAGTCAGTCATTGGCAAGCGTACTCGAATCCGGAAACCGAGTTATCAATGACAAAAGGATTGATGGAAATTCTACTATTGCAAACATAATGTCTGCAAATTCGGCTCGTCCTTGGACATCCGGCGATGAACTTGTTGTTGCTATTGGTGTAAGAATGTTAGGTTATGCAGGAGTGCAAACATTCCTTTCTGAACCAATTAGTTTTTTAATACAACAAGCAAGTGCAGGTGGAAATGGAGCTGGTACAGCTGGAAGTGGAACCGGAACCGGTACAGATTTAACTGGAAATGGTGCTGGTGGAGCTGGTGCTGGAAGTGGAACCGGAACTGGTACAGATTTAACTGGAAATGGTGCTGGTGGAGCTGGTGCT
>CAIYTF010000086.1 GCA_903929035.1 uncultured Ignavibacteriales bacterium | reverse complement strand
GTCCTTTTGTAACTACTCAGCCTCCTGAAATCAAGAAAATATACGGTACTGATATTATGTCCCAAAGGGACTAAATTTGAATAACCGTGAGTGACAACTCAAGGGAGAATGATAAAAAGCATCTATGTCCCCGAAGGGGGCAAATTCACGCCGCGTAGTTAGTTCGCCCCCTTTTTCGGGGACGTTATTTGTTTGGGCTTACTTTTCCGTGAGTTAGCACTCACGGTTATTCAAATTTAGTCCCTTTGGGACAAATTCAAGAACAGGCTGAGTAGTTACAATTCAACCTAATTATACGGTAATTTCAATCAAATATTATCAAACTCCATCTGTCTCCTGTGTAATATTTTGATATTTCTCATTAATTGGACATTATCAATTGTTAATTACCGAAAGCTAAATCCGTGCAATCTGCGTAATCCTTAAATTGGTGATTCAGACAACTTTAGTTTATTTTGTTTATTTCATCTTGAGTTAGTCCGGTAACTTGCATTATTAAGGATGCAGGTAAATGGTTCGCCATCATTTGAGCCGCGATTCCAAGCTTGGCTTCAAATATTCCTTCGAGTTTACCTTCGAGTTTACCTTCGAGCTTACCCTCCATCATACCCTTTAGCATAGCCTCATCGAGGGCATTCTGAATATCAGAGATACGGTCTCTTTCCGCTCTCTCTAAATCCATTAGTCGGTATCTAAGACTTTCATCCGCTGATATTTTGCCGAATTGTTCTATCGCCATTGCTATCTCCTTTTCCTTTAGTAATTCTTCAGGGTACTGTCCGCTTTCCTGATACATATCTCCGTATTTTAGCAGGTTTACCCATTTGTCTAATTTCGTATGCCATTCTTCCGGCCGCGTTTTAATAAACTTTGTCAGTTCTATGAAGTGCAGTTCCGTCACATCGCCTAATTCATAATCTTTCTCGATATGTTTGTACCGGAATATATTATGAAAATCGTCCAACCCGGCGAATAGTTCCTTATCGCCAACGATCGAAATACTGATTGTCTTCGTCAGTTGTGTATATTTTTCGCCTGCTTTCAGCTGCCCGCTTAATAATTTCGACAGGTAAAATACTACCCTGTTCACGTAATCATTCGGCGGTATTATCTGAACCTCTATATTATAACTCCTGCCCTGTTTATCTTTCGCTTTCAAATCCATTATTGCCGTCTTTTCTTCGGCAAAATTTGTTTCACTTGACGGATTCAGCAGTATTAATTCCGTTATTTTTCGTTCTTCAGGGTAATCCAATATAGCGTTTAATAAAAACGCCAATATTTCCTTACTTGATTCCGTGCCGAATACGGCTTTAAATACTTTATCGTTAACTAATCTCATTTCAATCTTATTTTTTGATGTTTAATTATACGATATTTTCCGCGAGAAATCAAGTACGAAATTATTTTGAGCCTTAATTTTAGTGATTAATGTCCCGATATGATCGAGGTCTTTGCTATATGGAATGCTCAAGATTAGGATGATTATAACTCCAGGATGTGTTGATTTTATTATTAAAATCATTCAAATCACAAAAATAATAGTTCAAGACAGGCATTTATTTGTTTTTTCAAGAATTAGAAACATTGTATATTTAAACAAGTGAAATCTTTTTATCATAAAAAAAGAGTAACTACTCAGCCTGTTCTTGAATTCAGTCCCTTTGGGACATAATATCAGCAGCGTATATTTTCTTGATTTCAGGAGGCTGAGTAGTTACCAAAAAAGAGAATCAAATTATGAAAAAAATCATACTCTTTCTTGTCCTGAATTTTGTATTGTTCGCGCAGGAACCTGTCCTCAACCGGCAGATGGAAGCCGAGGGACCAAAAATGACTCAAAAGGTTCTTTTGGAGGAAAGCAAATCGTGCATTCTTGTTCATTCCGATGTACAAAATCTGACGTTTGACAGCAATCAATTAATTGATAAGGTGGTAACTTTGACCGGCGGCGACTGGGAAGTATGGCTGCCAGCGGGCACGCACATTCTTAAAATTGATGCGCCCGGGTTCAAGCGGTTAGAATTGAACCCGTTCAATTTTACACGCAAGAAAATTTATGAATTGAATATCAAGGCATCTGGATTTTCTTCATCGCAGCGTTCCGATGAAAATCTTATAGAGATAGTGTTTCAATGCAGTGTTGACAGCGTGTATTCATCTTACGGCGATTTCACTCCCACGCTTTCAAAATCGGAACTTATCTCTTATAAACTTCCCGCCGGTGAATATAAATTTGTCTTCAAAAAACGCGGTTACGCCGATGAGAATAAGACAGTGGATGTACGGTCGGCGCGGTCCATTCCGGTGACACTTGCTAAAGGAAGTTCCACTCAATCAGGGTTAGCATTGCAGGGATTCTTAACCGTTACTTCTGAACCTTTAAATTGCGAGGTGATACTCAACGGGCAGAAAATAGGCAGCACGCCGCTGCAGCAGGAAATAGTGCCGGGGAAACATCAATTAGAGATACGAAAAAATTTGTATCATTCCGATATTTCGAGTTTCACGGTAGAATCGAACAAGAATCAATCATTGACTATAAAACTTAAACCTAAGTTTGGTTTTCTTTCTATTGATGGAGCTATCCCCGGGAGCAAGATTTTTATTGACGGGAAACTGTTAGAAAGCCGTAATGTTACAGAGATGGAATTGGAGAGTATGGTCGCGCATCAGGTGCGTATCGAAGCCGACCTGTATCATCCGCAGCCGGAAGATTTCAGTCTTACAGATGGCGAGAAAAAAGTTATTACGGCAAATCTCAAGCCTGCTTTCGGAAGTTTGGCTGTAACATCTATTCCCGAAGACGGGGCGGAAGTTTTCTTGGACGGCAAGAAAGTCGGGCTTACTCCATACACTCAAGAGAAGTTAGGCTCCGGTAAATATACTCTGAAAGTAACCAAAGCCTTATTCAGTGAAGTGGAAGAAAGTATCACTATTACTGACGGGATGCCCTTCACGAAAAACGCGCTGCTGAATAAAAATTTCGCGGAATTGGAAGTCATCTCGGAGGGAAGTTCAATCTTTATCAATGGAACTTTATCCGGAACCGATCAGGTATCGAAGAAAGTACCTGCCGGAAAATACACGGTAAGCGCGGAAAAGGGAGATAGATACAGCACGAAAACTGAAGAAGTATATCTTGTTGTTGGTGATAAACGTTCGATAAAATTAGAACCGGAACCAAAACTTGGCAGTCTTTCCGTTATTGTTGAGCCGGTGGAAGCAGGTAACGCGGCTATCTTTATCGATGGAGATTTACAGGGTGAGGCACCTAAAGTTATACCGCTGCTTATTGGTCAGCATACTGTTAAGTTACAAAAATTCAATTATCTTGATGTCACTCAGACGGTTTCCATTAAAGATAATGAAAAAATTCCTTTGCGCGTTACTATGATGACATACTCGGGGAGCAGGCAGCAAACAAAAGATTCCTGGGGCTTGGTGAAATGGATTAGCGCGGGCAGTGCAGTCGCGGCAGGAGGAACTGCATTATATTTTAACAGTTCCTCGAAAAAGAATTATAATTCGTTTAACACTGCCGCGAATGTTTCCGATGCCGCTGCATTTAAGGATAAGTCCACGTCACATCAGAAAATAGCAAATGCCGCGCTTTATACTGCCGGTGCCGCGCTATCTTCCGCGCTAATATCCTGGATAGTGCAGGCGGCGTTATGAAATTATTCTTTCGGGCTGCGTCTTTATGCGTGATGCTTTTCGCGGGGCAGGCTTTTTGTCAAGTAAAACCAACGGTTCAGTTAATCGGCGGTGACAATTTTCCGGCACTTAAAATACAGATAAAAACTGTTCTCGAGTCTGTTCTTTTGGAAGCGAACCGTCAGCAAAAAGGCACCGGTAATATCGAGAAAGTCGCCGGCAGTTTTACACCGGAGGCATTTCACACTTACTCTGATTTTGTATTGAAGAACAAAGCCTATACCGCGCGCAAACTTTATGAACCGCAGATAATTCAAAAACTTAGCGGAGACGGGTTTGACGTGCGAAGCATAACTATGAAAGTTGAGCTGGGTGAAACCGCGGCAAGCGAAAACCAGAATCTTGTATTCACGTTTTCTAAATCGGGACTGATAACTTCCGTGCGCGCGGTAATGCCGAACTATGACTACCAGGGTATTATAGCGCAGGGTGTTAATTCAATTGAT
Organism: uncultured Ignavibacteriales bacterium; assembly: GCA_903929035.1. Lineage (GTDB taxonomy): Bacteria > Bacteroidota > Ignavibacteria > Ignavibacteriales > Ignavibacteriaceae > CAIYTF01. Next base: position 2,159 of record CAIYTF010000086.1, on the reverse strand, counting down.
TCGACTACCCGCGAAAAGATATTGGAATTTATCGAGCAGTTCCGGATGGCTTACAACAGCAAAAATATTGATTTCTTGGAGAAAGTTTATTCCGATGACGCTCTGATAATAACCGGCTCTATCATCAAGGAAACACGCCCCGGGAACGAGATGATGCAGAAGTCCTTTCTCACTCAGGAAAAAGTGAAAATGGTCGAGCTGACCAAACGCGAATATTTAGACGCTTTGAAAAACAGGGCGTTCAAAAACAGCTCTTATCTAAATGTAAATTTTGAAAACTTGGTTATTCTCCGACACGCTAAAGTACCCTATATATATGGCATCACCTGTCTGCAGCATTGGAACGCGGCAAATTACAAGGACAAAGGCTATTTGTTTTTAATGATGGATTTCCGCGATCCGGAAGCACCTGTCATTCACGTGCGCACGTGGCAGCCGAAAGCCTTTATAGAAGATGAAAGTTTTATATCGTTATACGATTTTGACATAGTAGCGTATTGAAATGTATCGCGAATAGTCTATTGTTTAGTTTATTTAATAAAAAGGCTGCTATGAAGGCTAAAGTTTTTTTCGTGTTGTTCTTTATTCTCGGTTTACCGCTCTTCGCGCAAGAGAATGGCGGCGATGCATTTTATATAGGGGTTGCCGAAGGTGCCGATTTGAAATCGGTGCGGATTGCTGCTATGGATAATCTTGTCCAGCAGATTGAAGTGTTTGTTTCAAGCACCGGCAGAAGCGTGAAAACCGAAGATAGTTCCGGTATGCACGATATGTTTTCTGTTCAGCACACGAGCAAATCTAATCTGCTTCTTAAAGACGTGAGTGAAAAAATCGAAAAAATCAGCGGCGGAAATGTCCGTGTAACTAAATTGGTTGCCAAATCCACCGTTAAGGAATTGTTCGCGCTCAGGAAAGGAATGATTCGCGAATACCTTATTTTAGCGGAGAACGGTCTGCGTAAACAGGGCACGGTTAATCTCGGGGAAATACTGAAAAACTATTATTGGGCATTCCTCCTTAGCAGCATCACACCTGATACGCTGCAATTTACTTTTGCTTATAATACCGAAGCAGCTCCTTACACATCTTCATTGATAACCCCTTCAATTCGCGACGCGATAAAGCACGTTGTTTCGCGGACAACCTTTACACCGCTTACCAAGAACGAGACTATGGAAGTTTCCTGGCAGTATCGGGTACAGTATAAAAACCGTGCAGCGGACGGGCTGAAATTTTCCTATAATGACGGGGTCGGCTCTACTTTTGGGTCAGTAAAAAACGGCACGGCGAACCTGACTTCCTTTTTTAAGTTGACAGATGCAGCCGATAAAGATTTTATAATAACACCTGATTTTGCCTATGAAGATGAAATGGATGACCTGCTTAGAGATGCACGGGCGCGAGACTCTGTTTCCGGATATTTTGATGCAGGCACAATATCTGCAAAGCTGCCCTCTTTGGCCGAAGTAAATCCGCCGGCTCTTCCGGGAAAAGCGGCAACGCCAAAAGAAGTCAAGAAACCTATTATTGCCCCCAATGTTATTCCCGCGGATACGATTGATTTGCGCGGCAGCACAATTCAAAGACTGCTTTCCAAGAAAGGCGATTCGCGGGAGTTTATGATGGAAGTGTACAGGCTGAAAAAAGAGAATCTGCTGATAACAGGCTCGCGATACGATTTTGAATCTGGAAAAGGGCTTTATGCCATCGTGGTTGAAGAGAACAATATCCTCGGGTTTCTCGCGGTTAAGAATAATGCATACTACGATATGGTGAGCGATAAAATAGTTTCATTGAAAGATTATTCCGGTAAAAAAATTATGTGGTTGGAAGTGATTGGGAATTAAATTATCTGAAATTATGGATTATGCGGAAATTGTCTGAATCAGGATTTACAGGATTAAAGGATTGCAAGGATTTTTTAGAAACAGCTTGATATAACCTTGGCGGTCTTTTGATATAAGCTTCGCGTCTTGGCGTCTTCGCGTGAGAAAGTGATTGGGTTATTTATGAACGACTCCTAAATTGTCTGAATCAGGATTAAAGGATTGCAAGGATTTTTTAGAAACAGCTTGATATAACCTTGGCGGTCTTTTGATATAAGCTTCGCGTCTTGGCGTCTTCGCGTGAGAAAGTGATTGGGTTATTTATGAACGACT
>CAIYTF010000085.1 GCA_903929035.1 uncultured Ignavibacteriales bacterium | reverse complement strand
GATTGTTACTCAAATCAACGAGAAATTCAATCAAATACAGCTTGGAAAACATTGATAAATTAGTGACGATAGAAAGCATTGAAGAAAGCTCGTCTGTCACGGTAGCGGTAGCCTCCGAGATTAAATATGTTGTTCAATCAAGGTATAGATTGAAGTCCGATAATGTGGAACGTCTCAGCCTGCTAAAAAATATGCGTATATATAACAGGCTGCTAAAGATAATAGAGAGAGAACCCAAAACGTTTGATTTTTCGTAACAGTTTTGAAATAATTATTCTCAGTATAAAATTTTTTATAACTGCTCAGCCAAAATTTCCCAATACCGTATTTGTGTTAAATCGTTATGTTACGTAAATTGATTCAATAATAATAGTAACAAAAAAACAGAATATATATATAAATAATATATGGATAAACCAACTATATACACCGTTGGACACTCAACACATCAGCTTGACTACTTTCTTACGCTATTAAAGGCGTATAATATCAATTGCATAATTGATGTCAGAAGCGTGGCGGCAAGTTCGTATAATCCTCAATACAATCAAGAACCATTGAAATATTTCCTGAAATGTAATGAAATAACTTATTTGCATTTTGCGGAAGAATTTGGAGCAAGGCATACGGACCCGGACTTATTAGACGATGAAGGAAAGGTTGATTTTGAAAAAGTCAGAAGAACTTGGCTTTTCAAGAATGGAGTTGAAAGGATTTGGCAGGGGGTAGAGAAAGGTTTTGTAATCGCGCTAATGTGTTCCGAAAGCGAACCACTCGATTGCCATAGGTTTTCAATGATTTCATTCGAGCTATGCAAAGAAGGTTTTGATGTCAAGCATATACTGAAAGACAAAACGCTGATAACAAACGAGCAGCTTGAAATACAGCTGTTAAAGAAATATGAAAATAAAATTCCGCATCCCGATATATTTAACCAGAATATCGGTACTGATGAACAACTAAAAGCGGCCTATCGGCTGAAAAACAAAGATATAGCGTTTTCGCCATACTTAAACCAACATAACTACTCTGCCTAAATTAATATGCGCCGTTTAGCCAAGTTTGGGTTTATTAATTTTGTTTTCATAAACTTAATGCACGTTTGAGTGAAAAACCGATATTCGAGAAATAGGCGGAATAGCCGCAAAACAACAAAGAGGAATAAATTATGATTAAACTTTTTACCATAGGGTTTGCCGGAAAGTCAGCGGAAAACTTCTTCAATCTATTGAGAAATGCCGGAGTAAGGAAAGTCGTTGACACCCGCATAAACAATGTTTCCCAATTGGCGGGCTTTGCGAAAGGTGCTGATCTTAGGTTCTTTGTCAAAGAAATAGGGGATATGGACTATGAACACAAAGTTGATTTGGCTCCGACCAAAGAACTGTTAACGAAATATAGAGACAAAAACATTACTTGGACTGAGTATGAGGAGGAGTATCTGAATCTTCTTGACAGCAGAAAGATAATACAAAAAATAGACTTTGACCAACTTCATGAAAATTGCTTTCTATGCAGCGAGCATATACCCGAAAAATGTCACAGGCGGTTATTGGCGGAGTATTTGAAGCATATAAAAACAAATATAGAAATTATTCATTTAATAAGGTAATCTTATGACGACAAAAATTGTTTGTTTAGCCAATTCACTTAAGGAAGGCGGAAGATGTTTAGCGGGGATTGAATTGGTTGCCAATAATAATCCCAAAATAGAAAACGGTCTGCTTAAATGGATAAGACCAATATGTAATACACCGCACGGTGAAGTGCCTAACGAGTTGGTTTCTCATTTAGATTTACTTGATATAATAGAAATAGAATTAATCGGGAATCCATTGAGCGGCAATTATCAATCGGAAAATATTGATTTTAAGGAAGATTCGATAAAAATCATTGGAAAGTATGACAAGAATTTGCTGAATTTACTCTGTGATAATCGCAGATTAATTTTTAGCAATCGTGGAAAAGCGGTGGCAAAAGACGCGATTGATAATTTAAATTTCTCTTTAATGTTTTTATGTACCAGCCAATTTGAGGTTATTAAAAAGGTTTACGAAGATAGTCCCGGAAAACTGAAAATCAGGCTTGTATTTTCATATAATGAAATTCAATACGACCTGCCAATAACCGATCCTGTATTTCTTTATAATTATAAGAATAATCCGCGCCTTTTGGACGGTCATAAAGAATTATTTATAAGCCTTTCGCTTGGAACTAATTGGAATGACTGGTACTATAAACTTGTCACGGGTATAATTCTTTAGAACTGTTCTATAAAAAATGGGACAATTTGTTTTCCATATTATTTTTTCTGAATCGATTTCCCGAAGGGCAAACCCGACTAATTCATCATAGTTTATATCGTTAAAATCATTCATAAAAACGCCGCGATGTTTTGCATCTCGAATAAAATATACGAAACAATGGCTGGTTCGTTAAATTGTCTGATTCGCCGCGGCAAATCAGACAATTGGCAATAGCGTTTGTAAGATTGTTGTTGACGGTCAAGAATTTTGCGATTGGTGTTTTTCTAATAATTTTTGAATATAATCTATAAAGCCGATAACCTGATTAAGGATTAACTTTCTATCCAATGAATCATTATCCGATTCGATGGGTTCATATCTGAAATCAACGGCATACTCCGTTAAATCCTGTAAACTAATAAATTCAATAGGTACTTCATACCCATTTTGTTTTAGCAATTTGAATAACTCGCCGATATCGTGGATTTTTTTGTACTCAATAGAATAAATATCCAACAACGCTTTCGCGGCTTTCTCAATAGCCTGCTGAGCGTGAAATCCAAATATTTCATCCGAGAAATATTCGGTATTTTCAACCATTCCCCGTAAGGCGTTGTAATCCTTGTTACTCATTACAAGCATATTCTCCGCGTGTTCAAGATTTTGCATAAAGCACCTTTCCTTCGGAAAAGCAGGTGGAGAGTATATGATTTTTGTAATTCTTCCAATGCTCCGCTTCATCGGAAGTGTAAAGCAATATATCTTTGGGAACATTGATGCCGGACAAAGCTCGTCTTAGCTTGGTTCTTAACAAGAACCGTCCTCGTTCCTTTGAAAATTGTTTGTTGTCTATTATAAGCAGGTCAAGGTCCGCATCGGGTTGATGGTCTCCGCGTCCGCGCGAACCGAATAATATTATTTT
>CAIYTF010000084.1 GCA_903929035.1 uncultured Ignavibacteriales bacterium | reverse complement strand
TCCGTTTGTGAAATTTGATACTTTTGCCGCGTTTCCTATTGCAGCAAGGCCTTCGGAGTATTTTAATGAAATATCCGAACCGGAAATGTTGATTTTTATTTTTTGCGGCAATCCTATGTAGTCGGTCTTCGCGTACATTTCTTTTATATATGTTGGAAGTGTTAAATTGGATTCAGCAATTCCATTATCATCCGACACGGTAGTTCCGATTAATCTTCCGTCAACATCCGGATCTTTATCATACAGTTTTATCGGTACATTTTTCAACACCTGATTTTCAGAATAGTCAACTGTCAAAGACAAATGAATATTTTTTTGTGTTGAGTAATCGAAATTTTCACTAACATTCATAGTGTTGATGGAATTTTGCGGCAATGGGGTGATATTATTCTCTTTACATCCTACAAAGAAAAGGAGAATAACAAACGCGATAGAATAAAATGAGTGTTTCATATAACTTGCTTTCATTAATTTAATTATGTAATTGTTTAATCCAAAAATATATCCATATATGAGGATGGATTATAAAATTCGTTAAACATTCCTTTATTTCCGGTGAACTGTGTTTTATCAACGATAAAACATAATATCAATAACCAATAAATCGGAATGATGGCATTGGAAAGGCTGCAAAAGCAGATTATTTGAAATATTTTTGTCAATTCCGCATTTTTCTATTGACAACTAACCTAATTTTATATATTTTAGCACTCGTAATTAAAGAGTGCTAACAAATTAACAAATTCATTCACAAAAAATAAAGGAGGCTCTCTATGAGCAAGCTCAATATTGCACCTCTCGCGGACAGAGTTGTTGTAAAACCCCTCGAAGCGCAGGAAATCTCAAAGGGCGGAATTATTCTCCCTGATACTGCTAAAGAAAAACCAATTGAAGGAACTATCGTTGCCATTGGCAAAGGTAAACAATCCGATGATGGTAAATTAATTGCTCTCACGGTAAACGTTGGTGATAAAGTTCTCTATGGTAAATATAGCGGAACCGAAATTACCGTTGACGGCGAGGACTACCTCATTATGCGCGAGAGTGACATTTTTGCAATAGTAAATAAATAAGAAAAAGGAATTAACACTATGGCTTCAAAAATAATTGAATTTGATACCGATGCGCGCGCCAAATTAAAAAGAGGCGTGGATAAGCTGGCTAATGCTGTAAAAGTTACTTTAGGACCTAAAGGTCGTAACGTGATTCTTGAAAAGAAATTCGGTGCTCCTACTGTCACAAAAGACGGTGTCAGCGTTGCAAAAGAAATAGAACTCGAAGATCCTGTTGAAAATATGGGTGCTCAGATGGTTCGCGAAGTTGCTTCCAAAACCAGCGATGCCGCGGGTGACGGAACAACAACGGCGACTGTTTTAGCTCAGGCTATCTATCGTGAAGGCTTGAAGAATGTAACTGCCGGTGCAAACCCGATGGACCTCAAACGCGGTATTGACATTGCAGTTAACGAAGTTGTCGCGGTTCTCAAATCGATGAGCAAAGAAGTTGAAGGAAGAGAAGAAATTGCTCAGGTTGGTTCTATCTCTGCTAACAACGAAAAATTCATTGGCGAATTAATTGCTGATGCAATGGAAAAAGTCGGCAAAGACGGCGTTATCACCGTTGAAGAAGCAAAAGGCACCGAAACAACCTTAGCCGTTGTTGAAGGTATGCAGTTTGATCGTGGCTATCTCTCCCCTTATTTTGTCACAGATGCAGAGAGAATGGAATCAGTATTAGAGAATCCGTTCATTCTAATCCACGACAAGAAAATTTCTGCTATGAAAGATTTGCTCCCTGTACTTGAGAAAGTTGCTCAAGGCGGACGCTCACTTCTCATAATTGCTGAAGACCTTGAAGGTGAAGCACTTGCTACTTTAGTAGTGAACAAACTTCGCGGAACTTTGAAAGTTGCCGCGGTAAAAGCCCCTGGCTTTGGCGACAGAAGAAAAGCAATGCTTGAAGATATAGCTGTTCTTACTAACGGTACCGTTATCTCCGAAGAACGCGGATTCAAACTCGAAAACGCGGACATTTCAAAACTTGGCACTGCAATGAGAGTTTCTATCGATAAAGATAACACTACAATTGTTGAAGGTGCCGGAGTTGCTGATGAAATCAAGAAACGCATTAATGAAATTAAAGCGCAAATTGACAAAACAACTTCAGATTACGATCGCGAAAAATTGCAGGAACGTCTTGCAAAACTTTCTGGCGGTGTTGCTGTATTAAAAATCGGTGCATCCACAGAAATTGAAATGAAAGAAAAGAAAGCACGCGTTGAAGATGCTTTGCACGCGACCCGCGCTGCAGTTGAAGAAGGTATCATCCCCGGTGGCGGTGTTGCTTTCGTCCGCGCGATTGAAAAACTTGCTAATTTGAAAGGTGATAACGATGACCAGACAACCGGTATTCAAATCATCGTCAAAGCTCTTGAAGAACCACTTCGTCAGATAGTCAGCAATGCCGGACTTGAAGGCTCGGTAATTCTTGCAAAAGTTAAAGAGGGCAAGAATGACTTTGGATTCAATGCTGCTACAGAAGTTTATGAAAACTTGCTGAAAGCCGGCGTTATTGACCCAACCAAGGTTGCCAGAACTGCTCTTCAAAATGCCGCATCAGTGTCATCATTATTGATAACAACTGAAGCTGTCGTTTTCGAGAAAAAAGATGAAAACAAAGCCCCTATGATGCCTGCATCTCCGCAGGGTATGGGCGATATGTATTAATATCTTTTCCCTCTCCTGTTTTACAAAGGCTGTCTTTCACAAGGCAGCCTTTTTTTTGTTGATTACTTTTATACAACCTGCTCATTTATGAAAGTCCTCTCACTTTTGACAAATATAGCATTCTCATTTATGAAAAAATTCGATATTCGCTCATCAAAATTGTGTCAAAAACAGATAATCTAAATTGGCAAGAAAGTTGATAGCTATAATTATCAAGTTCATTACAAAGAAAGTAAATTGCAAAATAAGGATGCAGGCGGCATAAAAAATATTTCGGCGGATATGCCGCTATACCCAATTAGGGTAGCGGCAAAGTTATTGGGAATTTCAATTCCATTGTTGCGGCTTTATGAAATAGAGGGTTTTGTGCTGCCATATAAAAAGGAATCGAAACAGAGACTATATTCCCAATTGGATATTGACCGTCTTGCCTGCGTGCGCAAAGCAATTACCGAAAGGAAAATTGGAATTGCCGGTGTAAAAATGGCCTTCGCTATGATACCCTGCTGGAAAATAAAAGGCTGTTCCAAGGCTGATAGGGAAAAGTGCGAAGCATATACATCTTCCGAAAAGCCTTGCTGGTCATATAAACACTTCGATAATGTATGTGAGACAAGCCCCTGCAGCGAATGTCCGGTGTATCGAGATTTTACTGACTGCAATCACGTAAAATCTGCAATCATCGAACATACAAATAATAATGGTAAAATGTAAAATAATGGTAAATTATCAAAGTAAAGCTATTATTTAGGCACTCAATTTGAATATTTTGGGCTGACAAGTACCAATTAACAATTAACAACATAGGAAAATAAATTTGAAAAGAATAGTTATCGCTCTTTTGCTAATAGGATTAGTGCTAATAATTTCAATTGGGATACTTATCCCGAAAGAAACAGAGAAACCTCCTCTCTCTTTGCTGAGAGCAAAGTTAACCTCCAAAAAAGTACCGGTTGTGGACCATACTAAATTCGCGGTTTTGCAAAAAGTATTTTCCGATCCGCGACAGGTAACAGCTGCCTGTATTTCGTGCCACACGGAACGGCACAAAGAAGTAATGAAGTCCAATCACTGGAATTGGGAAAAACCGGAGTATATTCAGGGACGCGGTGTCGTGTATCTCGGGAAGAAAAATGCTATTAACAATTTTTGTATTGGCACAGAGGGTAACGAAACAAGCTGTGCCAAGTGCCACATTGGATTTGGTATGACCGATGCAAAAACATTTTCGTTTACTGATTCAACCAACATTGACTGCCTTATCTGCCACGATAACACTGAAACATACACGAAGGCACCTGAAAAGGGTGGCGCACCAATGGGCAATTTAGACCTTGCCAACATCGCGCGGCACGTTGGTAAACCAAAGCGTTCGAATTGCGGTGTGTGCCATTTCTTTGGCGGCGGCGGCAATAACGTGAAGCACGGCGATTTGGAAAAGTCGATGTTTGAACCGGCAAAAGATGTGGATGTTCATATGGGAGTGGATGGAGTGAATCTGCAATGTGTTGATTGTCACAAAACTGAAAATCATAATATCAGCGGTAAGATGTATTCTCTCTCTTCAATGAATCGTAATCGCGCAACTTGCGAGCAGTGCCATTCAGAAAACCCGCACGAGGATGCCGTGCTTAATAGACATACTTTGAAAGTAGCGTGTCAGACTTGTCACATTCCAACCTACGCGAAAGTTAATGCAACAAAAACAGAGTGGGACTGGTCCACTGCCGGCAAGTTAAAAAACGGTGAACCTTACGAAGAAGATGACAAGGATGGAAATCATACTTATCTTTCAATAAAAGGCAGTTTTAAGTGGGGAAAGAATCTTAAGCCGGAATATATCTGGTTTAACGGCACTGCAAATCACTATCTGCTGGGCGATACGGTATCTGATACTTCTAAGCCGCTAACAATAAATAAATTGAACGGCGCGTATAATGATAAAGATTCAAAAATAATTCCCGTTAAAATTCATCGGGCACGTCAGCCGTTTGACCCTGTTACAAAAATGTTAATTCAGCCCAAACTCTATTCCGATAAAAAAGGAGAAGGAGCTTTGTGGAAGGATTTTAACTGGAAACGCGCTGCTGAAGTAGGTATGCGTGATGTAAATCTTCCATTTAGCGGGCAGATTGCTTTTATTCAAACAAATATGTATTGGCCCGTGAACCATATGGTTTCATCAAAAGAAAACTCTGTGAAGTGTATCGAATGTCATACAAGTCAGGGAAGCCGGCTGGCAAACCTTAAAGATTTTTATATGCCCGCGAGAGATAATAACCCGATAGTAGAATATGCAGGTATAGGTGCTTTGCTGCTTTCGCTGCTTGGTATTTTGCTGCACGGAACAATGAGAATAATGACTTCACGTAAAATGAAAACAAGAGGATTATAATGAAACATAAAGTATATATCTATAGAGCTTTTGAACGCTTCTGGCATTGGATGCAGGCAATAATCATATTTTTTATGGCGGTGACAGGATTTGAAATTCACGGTTCTATCACTTTTTTCGGATATGCTAACGCGGTGAAATATCATAATGCCGCGGCTTACGCGTTTATGATATTAATAGTATTTGCAATCTTTTGGCACTTTGCCACAGGCGAATGGCGGCAGTATTTACCAACAGGGGAAAATATGATGGCACAGATAAATTATTATTTAATCGGGATGTTCAGGAATGAACCCCATCCGACAAAAAAGACAGTGCTGAGTAAACTTAATCCGCTGCAAAAATTAGTTTATTTTTCACTGAAGATTCTTGTTATTCCTGCAATGGTAATTTCCGGTTTGCTGTATATGTTTTATCGCTATCCGCAAAAAGGAGCCATTGTCGGGTTGAATATTGATTCAATAGAAGGGATTGCAGTTTTTCATACAGCAGGGGCATTTATGCTGCTTTCGTTTATTGTTGTACACTTGTATCTGGTTACAACAGGTGCGGACATAACCTCTAATTTGAAAGCAATGATTACGGGTTACGAAGAATTTGAAGATGCCGATAACGAGAAAACGAATAATTCTAACAGCAGCAAAACACAAAATTCCGGAATTGAGGTTTCCAAATGAATGAAACAAAATATATGAATCCATATTTAGCCGGATTTTTCCTCGGCTTAATATTATTGGCAACAATTTTTATTACAGGAAGAGGTTTAGGCGCGAGCGGCGCGGTTAAAAGTGCTGTTGTTGCCGCGGTTGAAACGGTTGCCCCCGCCCATACAAACAATACAAAGTTTTATACGGAATATACTGAAGAACACCCCGGCAACCCGCTGAAAAACTGGTTAGTGTTTGAAGTTATTGGCGTTGTAATTGGGGCGTTTGTTTCCGGTTTGATTTCAAACCGATTGAAGTTTACAATGGAAAAATCACCGAAGATTATGAATGGAACTCGGATTGCAGGGGCTGCAATAGGCGGTTTGTTATTTGGGTTTGGCGCGCAGCTCGGCAGAGGATGTACCAGCGGAGCTGCATTGAGCGGTATGGCAGTTCTCTCCTTTGGCGGAATTATTACTATGCTGGCTATTTTTGGCGGTGCGTATGCCTTTGCCTATTTTTTCAGAAAACTGTGGATATAAGAAAGGAAATTATTATGGGACCGTTAGTACCTGAAATTATCGGCAATGAACTGAATTTTGTTGCCGCGCTTTTTATCGGAATTGCCTTTGGATTTATACTTGAACAAGCCGGATTTTCGACTTCTAAAAAGTTAGTTGGTTTGTTTTATGGCTACGATTTTACCGTGTTACGGGTGTTCTTCACAGCCGGAGTTACTGCTATGATTGGCGTTGTCGCGCTGAATCATTTCGGATTAATTGATATATCGTTAGTCTATGTAAACCCTACATTCTTATGGTCTGCTTTGGTTGGCGGGTTAATAATGGGAATCGGGTTTGTTGTCGGCGGTTATTGTCCCGGCACGAGTGTTTGTGCAGCTGCAATCGGTAAAATTGACGCGATGATTTTCATTGCCGGCTCTTTTATTGGCGTGCTGATATTTGCAGAAGGATATCCGCTTTTCGAAGGTTTATATAAAGCGGCAAATTGGGGCAGCGTGAAAATATTCGATGTGATGGGTGTATCGCAGTCACTGTTTGCATTTCTTTTAATCGCTTTTGCAGTCGGAGCTTTTTGGGCTGTGACATTGATCGAAAATAAAGTAAACGGCAAGCCTAACCCTGAACTTAACGCTAAGCCGCTCTATGCCGGATTAACTGCTATTGCAATGGTAATTGGTTTATCCGCATTTATTATGCCTGATAGAAAAGAGTCCATTATCAAGAAATCATCTGATAGTGAAATCGCGGCATCGCGAAAAGTTGAATTCATAACAAGCGATGAACTGGCTTTCAGATTAATGGATAACGACAAGGATTTACAAATATTTGATCTTCGCGACCAGAAATCTTTTGATGCAATGCCGCTGCCGCGGTCTATACGTGTTACGAAGGAAAGCCTCTTTGAAAAAGACGCGAATAAATTACTATTGCTGAAGAATACAAGAAATGTTTTTATTGCAGATGATGAACAGACTGCAGCAAAAGGAGCCTTGATTGCCGAGCAGTTAGGCTTTAAAGGATTGTTGGTATTAAAGGGCGGATTAAACCAATTTAAAAAAGATATGTTTGAAGTTCCAAAATCGATAGAGGGACAAGACAGGCAGGAAATAGATACTCACCGATTCAGGACACAGGCAAGTATTGCATTGCCGCTGCTGATTAAGGAATTTAAGCAAAAGCAGGCGGGAAGCGGCGTTAAGAAAGCCAAAAACAGAGTTTTGGGAGGGTGTTAGATGCTTTTAAGGTCTTAACAGTATAATAAATGAGTATACTGATACTTGCAAATGTTTTTTCTCCGGATATTTAAGTGAATTATGTCCGATTTTCTAAACCATCTCGTAACTGTTTAGGTTCTCTAATTCTCCGTTAGGAGAAAAATGTTTGTAGAAAACACATAGCCCCCTGTATTTCGTTTTTCCGTATGGAAATATATGTTGTTTGGTATCAATGCAACATATATTCCCATACGGGAAATCGTGCCGTACGGGGCTGTTTTCTACAAACATAAATTCTCCCGCGAAACGGGACAGGCTCTAACGGGAAAAAATATACACGGTTTTTTTGACCTAAACAGTTACACCATTTTAAAAATTACTGATAATTTTATAATTTTATACTTAACAATTTAGAAAAGATTTATATGCAAGAAAAAAATCCTCTTATTATTTCTGCAAGTATTATTGCAGCCGGTTTTATCATTGTCGGCATAATTATGAATAGCGCGTGGCGAAATCACACGAGTTCCAATGAAACAATCACGGTAACAGGCTCGGCTAAACGCGACATCATTTCGGACTTTGCAATTTTACGCGGAACTATAAACTCTACATCATCGGGGGCTGCCGATGCTTTTCGCAAATTAGAAGCACAAAAGCCTGCTCTGTATGACTATCTTGCAAAACAAGGTTTCCCAAAGGATAAAGTTGTACTCAATGCAGTGGTAAGCAATAGTGTTTATGAACTCACTCCTTCAGGCGCGATGACAAATAATGTGGTCGGATATAATTATTCTCAGCGATTTGAAATTCAATCGGAAGACTGCCAAAAAATCAAAAATATCTCTTTGGATATTTCATCAATTGTTGAAAAAGGAGTAAATTTTACTGTTGATCAACCTGAATATTATTTTACAAAAATAGCTAAATTAAAAATTGAAATTCAGGCAGAGGCAGCAAAAGATGCCTATATTAGAGCAACAAAAATTGCAGAAGCATCCAACTCGAAGATTGGTGTATTGAGAAATGCGCGAATGGGAGTGCTGCAGATAACTCCCAAAAACTCCAACGCGATTTCAGACTCCGGAATTAATGATGTCTCATCTGTTGAAAAAGAAATAACAGCGGTGGTGAACGCGTCGTTTGAAATTAAATAGATGGGAAATTTTGAGCGGAATAGCCGTGTTTTCAGTATTAAAATGGAGTTATTATGTCTCGAATAGTTAAAGGCGGATTGATTCAGGCAAACCTTTCAATATCTTCCGAAAGACCAATTATGGAAGTGAAACAATCGATGATTGATAAGCATATCATAATGATTGAAGAAGCTGCAAAAAAAGGGGTTCAAATTTTATGTCTGCAGGAATTATTTTTTGGTCCCTATTTTTGCGCGGAACAAAAAACAAAATGGTACTCGCTTGTTGAACGAATCCCTGATGGGCCAACCATTAAATTAATGCAGGAACTTGCCAAAAAACATAGTATGGTTATTATTGTCCCTATCTATGAAGAAGAAATTACCGGAGTAAATTACAATACCGCGGCAGTTATCGATGCTGACGGCAAATATCTTGGCAAATACCGCAAGCATCACCTTCCTCATTGTGAGCCGGGTTTCTGGGAAAAGTTCTATTTTAAACCGGGTACTCTCGGATACCCTGTGTTCAAAACTGCTTACGCGGATATAGGCGTATATATTTGCTATGACCGCCACTTTCCTGAAGGTGCCCGCGTACTTGGCTTAAACGGTGCTGAAATAGTTTTTAATCCATCCGCAACTGTCGCGGGCCTCGCTGAATACCTCTGGAAGCTGGAGCAGCCTGCACACGCGGTTGCTAACGGGTATTTTGTCGGTGCAATTAACCGTGTTGGAATAGAAGCCCCTTGGAACATAGGAGAATTTTTTGGACAAAGTTATTTCTGTTCTCCGCGCGGAAAAATTATCGCGGAAGCAAGCCGGGATAAAGATGAAATAGTAACCGCCGATTTGAACCTTGATGAAATATTGGAAGTGCGTAATATATGGCAGTTCTATAGAGACCGCCGCCCTGAAACATACGATATGCTAACCGATATTAATCATTAGAATTATGTACCTGTTTTGGTATCCTAACCGGTAATAAATGAATTAAAAATAAGTCATAACAATTGAAAAGTCCATCATACTTTTCTTTAATAATTTATCTGAAAAAGATAAACTCTATTTGCCGGCTTGCAATCAATGGAAATTCGATATTATAGTATTACAATGTAAATCTTTATTTTTTATGTCAATATATTTTGTGGTGTTCGTATAACTTACAGTATAATAGTTAGTTACAGGCACAAAAAAACATTCCGACTTTTAAACTTTTTTGATCGCGGTTTACCGTGCTATGAATTGCAGACAAACTCTAATTTAGGACTGCTTTCAAAGGCTAAATCAAAGAGTTACCGCCCCAGATCTATTTTGAGATATTTGGTATCTTGTTTTTTTATGATAAATGTACTCAGTAAATCCTGTAAATTTGTAGTTAATCGGTTCAAGTCTTCGGCAGACCTTGCCATTTGCTCAATTCCCCCGGCTGTTTCTCTGGTAACATTGCTGATACCATCAATGCTTTTGCTAATTTGTTCGGAGGTTGCAGACTGTTCTTCACCGGTTGCGGCTACCTGGACAATAATATCGGTAACCTTTTGTGTTCCAGAAGCGATTTCTTCAAGGGCTTTTCCGGCTTCGGTAGCAAGTTTTTTTCCAGCCTCAACTTCATCCTTACCTTCTCTTATTGACTCAACAGCACTATCAGTATCTTTCTGAATTTGTTTTATCATCGAGGCAATTTCTTTGGTTGCTTTGGTTGTTCGCTCTGCAAGTTTCCTCACTTCATCAGCAACCACGGCAAAACCCCTTCCTTGTTCACCTGCGCGGGCAGCTTCAATAGCGGCATTTAAAGCCAGAAGATTAGTTTGATCGGCAATATCATCAATAACCTGAACAATTTCACCGATTTTGTCGCTGCTTTGACCCAAAGCAAAAACAGTATCAGCAGATTTAGATACCACGTCAGCAATCCTGTTCATTCCGGTAATAGTTTGAGTAACTACACCAACTCCTTCTTTAGCCATTTTACCGGATTTTTTGGCAGTTTCTGATGCAACAGAAGTACTTTTTGTAGTTTCAAAGATGGTTTTGGTCATCTCTTCGACTGCTGCTGCAACCTCTGATGCTTGTGTTGATTGCAATTGAGCACCGGAAGCCATTTCCTCGGCACTTGAAGATATTTGCGCGCTGGCACTTGCAGTAGCATCAACGGCATCCTGCACGTTAGCTATTAATTTAGAAAGTGAGCTATGCAGTTTATTAATACTATTTATTATAAGTTTATGATCCCCCTTATATTCGCCGGATATATTTTGAGTAAAATCACCATCAGCCATAAACGCGAGTACTGTCGCACCGTCCTTAATCGGATTTATAACTGCTTCCAAAATGTCATTTATACCGTGTACGATTTTTTGGTAATCACCCTTCTGTCTGCTGACATCGGCACGCTTCCCTAAATCGCCGTTAATAGCCGCGGCACACAGCATAGCTGTATCATCCACCAATTTCGAAAGATTATGCTTCACGGTTTGCATTGCTTTGCCTAAAACATCCTTTTGAGAAAGCAGCTGAATATCAGAAGTGAGGTCTCCATTTGCTATTCTTAAAATGGCGTCAGCCTGATTTTTCAACCCGCGTTGAAGGGACTGGAGCGAGTTTAGAAGTTTGCCCATTTCATCATTACGGTCAGTTGTAATCTCTTCGGAAATGTCTCCGACAGAAAGTTTATCAAGTGCCGCAACCGTTCGATCAAGATCGTGCAGGATATATTTTTTAATAAAATATTTAATCAGGAAGAAGACAACCAATAGAGCAATTATACCCAGTAGAATTGCTTCAAGACGCTGCGAGGCAATTGTCGCGTAGGTTTCTGCCATAGTATAGCGGATGCTTACAACTGCAAGTGGATCACCTGTTACTGATTCGTGGCAGGATGTGCAGGTTTCATTTGATGAGAGCAACTCAATAGAAGTTAAAACTTCTTCACCCTTGTAGATTTCATTAAAAAATTTTAGTTTTCGCGAATTAAGAACTTCAATTTCTTGCCCGTCAAGTTTTAATTCACTGTTTGGACGAATAAGGTTGGTTGGAGTTACCCTTAATTCGCGGATATTCTTTATTTTTTGTATTTGCCGAATCAATGGAGTCACATCAGGAACCCCCCCTGCCATTGAAAACATTATTGATTCTCTCAATATCTCAGAAAGTTCGTGGACATTCTCTTTAGTTACTTCTACTTTTAATGTCTCTTCCTTTGTTAGAAGGAGAAAAAAAATTATTCCAAGCGAACAAAATAGGACTAAACCAAGTAAATAATTTATTCGTCTTGCAATTGAAAATTGTCCCATTTCTCTATTCCTATTGATTATTAAAATTAAAATAGCATATTATGAAAAATTAATAGATTTAAACTTCATTATCGAAATATAAAACAAATTGTTTAGTTTTTGGGAATACTTTTTCTATTGTTTTTGTTATCACGCGAACAATAGAACAGCACCCTTTGGGTGTACGACAAATTTGCCTTAGTCCTTGTAAAAGAAATAATCTTTAATTCTTCCAACATAAAACCCTTCGCGGTCTTCGCCTGAGAAATTGTTAATGTTATTTCTGAACAAGTCCTTAACAAGTATTGTTTGTTGAGCAGAACCAAAACCCTCCCGCGCTATGCAGCCGTTTAGGATCCGCTCAACGAACGGCAATCAAAATTCGGGACAATTAGTCGTACACCGCATTTGTTGGCGGCTTTCCAAATTTATCTACTTTATAGTTAATGTAATATTTTGCTATTAGGAAAAAAATATCACACGCTAATATATCGGGTACAAATAATTATACCAATCCTTGATCAAGCATTGAGTCTGCTACTTTGAGGAATCCTGCAATGTTTGCGCCGGCAACGTAGTCTCCGGGAACACCGAATCTTTCAGCAGTTGTTAAACAAGTATTGTGAATACTTTGCATTATCTCCCTCAATTTTTTGTCAACTTCCTCCCGCGACCAATGAAGGCGCATACTATTTTGTGACATTTCCAAACCACTTGTCGCGACACCCCCCGCGTTGGAAGCTTTGCCGGGAGCGAATAAAATTTCCGCTTCTCTTAAAATATGATAAGCCTCCAAACTTGTAGGCATATTTGATGCTTCGACAACGCACATACAACCGTTTTTCACGAGTTCTTTCGCGTCTTCCGTTTCAATTTCATTTTGAGTGGCACAAGGCATAGCAACATCAACTTTCACACCCCAAGGACGTTTGCCCGGGAAGTAATCTACTTTATATTTATTGGCATAATCTTTTATGTTGCCATCTGCACTTGATCGAAGTTTGAGCAAATATTCTATTTTTTCGCCTTTGACACCGTGTTTATCATAGATAAAACCATCGTGTCCTGAAAGAGTGACCACTTTGCCGCCAAGTTCGGTGATTTTTAACGCGGCACCCCAAGCGACATTTCCATAGCCGGATAGGGAGAAAACTTTTCCTTCAATGTCCCTGCCTTTGGCTTTTAACATTTCTTGAGCAAAATAAGTGGCTCCAAAACCAGTAGCTTCCGGACGCACAAATGAACCGCCCCAATTCATACCTTTACCTGTTAATACACCGCCATACTCGTTCTTCAATCTTTTATATTGTCCAAACAAGAATCCGATTTCACGTTCTCCAACGCCAATATCACCAGCGGGAACGTCTGTATTTGGGCCGATATGACGATAAAGTTCGCTCATAAAACTTTGACAAAAACGCATTACTTCCGCATCGCTCTTGTGCTTAGGATCAAAATCGGAACCACCTTTTCCACCTCCCATTGGCAATGTTGTTAAGCTGTTTTTAATTACCTGCTCAAAAGCCAAAAATTTCAATATGCTCAGCGTAACAGTAGGGTGAAAACGAAGTCCGCCTTTATAAGGTCCTATGGCACTGTTCATTTGAATTCTGTAACCGCGGTTGATATGAATTTCTCCTTTATCATCTGTCCAGGGAACTCGGAACATTAGAACACGCTCCGGTTCAACCATTCTCTCAAGTATTTTTGCCGATCGATATTCAGGGTGCTTGTGTAAAACAACATCCAATGATTCGACAACTTCTTCAACTGCCTGCAAAAACTCTAATTCGTTTGGGTTTTTTGCTTTTACATCTAAAATAAATTTACGTGAATAATCTGTCATAATAACCTTTATTGTTTGAGGAAAATGAAAATAATAATTGAATTGTGCTAATCAAAACCGAAAAGTGCTGCTACAACACCTAAATTTTACCATTTGCTGCCTACATATTCAAGCGGGCAGATAGATGCAGCTTGTGCCTTTCTATAACATACAAATATTTCACTCGTAAATATGCACTTCAAACTAATGTTCCACCGGCACGAGTGGATTTTTAGTGTTTCGCATTGAGTGAACCTTGTTGCTTACATCCCGCGCTATGTGCCCGGATACTCGCGCTTCGAATTCGTCACGGAAGCGGGTTATCATAAATCTCACGGGCCACGCTGCTGCTTCGCCTAACGCGCATACTGTATTGCCTTCTATGTTTCCGGCAATTGATATGAGTAAATCTATATCCTTTTTTGAGCCTTCACCGATCGCGATTCTGTTGAGGACTTTAACCATCCATCCGGTACCTTCACGGCAAGGGGTGCATTGCCCGCAGCTTTCGTGATGGTAGAATTTCGCGATTCTCGCGAGAACTTTCACCAAATCGGTGTCTTCATCCATTACCATAATACCGCCGGTACCGATTGCTGAACCTGCCGCACGCAGTGATTCCGCGTCCATTTTAATTCCTTCGAGACTGTCTCCCCGCAGAGCCGGCATCGAGGAACCGCCGGGAATTACACATTTAATTTTCTTATCACCCGGAATGCCGCCTGCATAGTTGTAAATAATGTCCGTCAATAGTGTTCCGGATGGCAATTCATACACGCCTGGTTTATTGACGTGCCCGCTTACCCCAAAGAGCAATGTGCCCGGGTGTTTCGGCTCGCCGATTTTAGAGAACCATTCCCAGCCTTTTTTGATGATAGGCGGGACATTCGTAAGTGTTTCAACATTGTTAATCGTGGTTGGGCAGCCCCATAAGCCAACGTGAGCAGGAAAAGGAGGCTTTACCCTTGGATATCCGCGCTTTCCTTCAATGGAATTCATTAAGGATGATTCTTCACCGCATACGTACGCGCCTGCTCCTTTGTGAATATAAATATCACAAACAAACTCTGTACCGAATGTTTCTTTCATCTTTTCACCAATAAAACCGGCATTATAAGCCGCATCCAAAGCATCCTGCATCAGCTTTACCCATTTGTGATATTCACCGCGGATATATATGTAACACTTTTTTGCCTGAATCGCGTAGGCGGCTATTAGAATGCCTTCAATCAATTGATGCGGGTTATATTCAAAAATTTGCCTGTCCTTGAATGATCCCGGCTCGCTTTCATCGCCATTAATGCATAGATATTTGGGTTTTGCAGTTGATTTCGGCATAAAGCTCCACTTGAGTCCCGCCGAAAAAGCCGCGCCGCCGCGCCCGCGAAGACCTGATTTTTTAACTTGGTCAATAATTTCATCGGGTGATTGAGTGAATGCTAATTTAGCTGAGGAATAACCGTCATTGGCAATATATACATCAAGTTTGTGCAAGTTTTCAATATCAGGAAGAACTATTTTTTCCATTTTCAGATTCCGGTTACTTCAACGATTCAATAATTTGTAGAGCCTTTTCAGGCGTAAGATTTTCATAGTAATCTTCATTTATCACCATCATAGGTGAAGTGCCGCAGCTGCCCATACATTCAACTTCTTCAAGTGAAAATTTCTTGTCTGGCGTTGTTCCGCCGCGCTTAACACCAAGTTTGGCTTTTACTGCATTGAAAATATCATTTCCGCCGTGCAGCATACAGGACACACTTGTACACACTTGAATATGATATTTCCCAGGTTCGTTTTCGTGATACATTGAATAGAACGTGGCAACACCAAGAACATCTGTTTCATCCATCTCGAGAACGCGTGCAACCTCACGCGTTACTTCAATGGAAACGTATCCGTTTTGTTCCTGCGCGATATAGAGAACAGGCATTACAGCTGACTGTTTATCAGGGTATTTCGCCAATACCTTCTCTATTTTATCTAAGTTTTCCTGAGTAAAAGAAAAATTCATAATCTTAATTATTAGTTATTAATGATTAATTCTAATGGTTAATTTACGTGATTGTTTAGGTACTCGGTTTGAATTTCAGCAAATAGCTGCCAATTTACCATTAACAATTAATAATTCACCATTAACTTACTTGTCTGCTTCACCCATAACAGGGTCCAAGCTGCCGATGATGGCAACAACATCCGATACTAAATGTCCTTTAACTAAATGCGGAATTGCCTGCAAGTTAATGAAAGAAGGGGAGCGGATTTTCATTTTCCAAGGGTGTCCTTCGCCTTTACTGACAATATAGAACCCAAGTTCACCTTTCGGGTTTTCTACCGCGGAATAAATTTCTCCGACAGGAGGATTTACACCAAAATTCACAATCATAAAATCGTGAATCAGTTCTTCCATCCGTGAATAAATCTCGGTTTTCCTCGGCAATACTTTTTTCGGGCTGTTCAGCATAACCTCGCCTTCCGGAATCTGCACGAGGCATTGCGAAATAATTTTCGCGCTTTCGCGCAATTCATCCGCGCGAACAAAATACCGCGCGAGGCAGTCACCTTCAGTAAATACCGGAACATCAAAATCAATTTCATTATAAAAAAGGTACGGAGTAGCTTTGCGTAAATCGTGCTTAACTCCGCTGCCGCGCAAACTTGGTCCCGTGAGTCCATAACTTAGTGCATCTTCAGCCGAGATAACACCAATGCCTTCAAGCCGCTCGATGAATATCCTGTTGCCGTTGAGCAGGTTTTCCACTTCGTTCAATTTTTTGTTGAACTGACCAATAAAATCCTTGATTTTACTGATAGCATCCGGTGATAGATCCTGCGCGACACCGCCAATGCGGGTATAACTTGTGGTGAATCTTGCACCGCAAACTAAGTCAAATAAATCCATTATTTTTTCCCGCTCACGCAATGTCCAGAGGAACACTGTCAGCGCGCCAACATCCATCGCGAGCGCACCAATAGCCACGAGATGGGAACCCATACGGGCAAGCTCTGTGACAATCATACGAATATATTGAGCGCGTTTGGGGGCTTCAATGCCGATAAGTTTTTCAACTGCAAGCGCGTAAGCCACGTTGTTCGCGGGAGGGGAAAGATAGTCTAAACGGTCGGTATGAGGAATGAAATCGAGATAGTTCATATTCTCTGCCATTTTCTCGTAACCGCGATGTAAATATCCCAGCTCCGGAACACAGGCAACCACGGTTTCGCCGTCTAATCTTAACAGGAGACGCAAAACACCGTGGGTTGCAGGGTGCTGAGGTCCCATATTCAAAATCATTTCATTGTCAAGCACATCTTCTACCGTGATATCAGAATTGATATCAAGAAGTGCTTGTACAATTTTCGGGTGAACATCGTTCTTAGTTAATTTTTCCATATTTGCCTATTTCTTCGGGAGTGGAAGGGAGCCGGGGATACCGAGTAAGGGAAATTCCTTTCTCAAAGGATAATACTCAAATTCTTCGGGCATATACATACGGCGTAAATCGGGGTGATTTTTAAATTCAATGCCATACATATCGTAAGCCTCGCGCTCCTGCCAGTTTGCAGTTTTCCATATAGATGTAACAGTGTCAATCGCTGTCCCGCTGCCTTCAAGCACCGTAACTACGCGCAGCCTGAATGAATGGAGCAGGCTGAACAGGTGATACACAACCGAGAATCTGTTTTCGCGTGTTGCCCAATCCACCGCTGTAATATCTTCGCACAACTTAAACTGCAATTCGGGATGATTCTTTAACAACTCTGCAATTTGTATAATTTGGGAACTCTTTACCGTAAGAACAAAATCACCGCGGAACTCTGATATTGTTCCGTTCGCGGAAAGAATTGCCGTGTTAACAATTTCAAGAATTTTATTTAGTAGTTCCATTAGAGTAATGCCGCTTCCTCTTCTGTAATGTTTTGAAAATCGCGCGCGCGCGAGTGGTTTATCTTATCTTGAATCTGAATCAAGGCATTCAGTAAATTATCAGGTCTCGGTGGACAGCCGCCGGCATACACATCCACCGGAAGAAATTGATCGATTCCTTGTACCACGTTGTACGAACGATACATTCCGCCTGTAGATGTACAGGCACCCATAGCGATAACCCATTTTGGCTCCGGCATCTGGTCATAAATTTTGCGGACGACTTTCGCCATTTTATATGTCACAGTCCCTGCAACAATCATAAGGTCGCATTGGCGTGGAGTAAAACGCATCACTTCAGAACCGAAACGCGCTATATCATATTTTGGGTCGCCGGCAGCCATCATTTCAATTGCACAGCAGGAAATACCCATAGGCATAGGCCACACAGAACCTTTTCTTGCCCAAGCAGCCAGCACATCTATGGTTGTGGTTAAGTAACCATCCCGTGTTAAAACAGCTTCTAATCCCATTTGAAACCTCCCTTTTTAAATGCATAAAGAAATCCAACTTCAAAAACTGTAAGAAATACAATCATTGCCCAAAATACCTGAATGCCTTGCTGTGCATAAAGTGATTTGAACTTTACAGCCCACGGATACACGAAAATTACTTCAAGATCGAAAATAATAAAAAGCATCGCTACAAGATAATACTTAACTGACACCCTTTCGTTTGCCAAACCAATAGGTTTGACCCCGCTTTCGTAAGTTGTCATTTTTTCGGCATTGGGACGCTGCGGCCCGAACAGACTCGAAGAAAACACAACCGCGAGTGAAAAGAGTATAGCAAATCCAAACACGAGGAAAATTGGTATATAAGATTCAATCATTTCAATTCGTTTCTAAATAATAATGTAAAGTTACAAAAAATAGTTGTGGAGCTGAGCGGACTCGAACCGCCAACCTCCTCGTTGCGAACGAGGTGCTATACCAATTAAGCTACAGCCCCGAATATTATTTATTTTCAGTATCTAAGTTAGTGAATAATAATTTTTTTTCATATTCTAAAAAATAAATATAAAAAATGAAAGAATTGATAGTTATTGCAAATAATCATTTAAAATTACACTACGATAAATAAGCTTTTAGACTTTCTGAAATTGCGATTCCCGAAACAATTTTCGGACGAATGAAATTGCCGGGACGGAGATAAAAAAAGCGGTATCAAATAACACCGCTTTCTTAAAATTGAATACAAATGGTTAAGGTAACAAAACACCAACTGCAATGACCGTTGTCCATAACCCAACTCTATCGCCCTCGGCAGACTGAGTAATATTAAACGAACGAACTATTTTGCCGCTCATTTTATATATATTTTCGCGTTCACTCCAGTCTATATCAGGATTGAATTCAACTCCCAGAGTTGTTGCCAGCATAGTAGCAGCTAAATCTTCTGCATAGTCACCTGCAATTTTCTCGGTTTCGCCGTAAGGATGGTGCTCAGAAAGATAACCATATTGATCCGGATCGGCAGGAATGGCTACGCCAATAGATGAAGCAATTAATCGGTTCGGTTCATTAGTTGAATTTCTTGCCATAACGCAGAAAGTAATTTGGCCTGCTGATAGTAATTTCAAACCTTCTTCTTTAGAAATTCTTTTACATCCAACAGGAAATATACTGCTAACTGTTACAAGATTACACTTTTCAATACCGGCATTGCGAAGTGCTAACTCAAATGAGGTCAGATACTCTTTGTGTTTACCGACACCTTTGGTGAAGAATATTTTAGAGGGTACATACAAATTATCATCTCCTTTCTTTTTCTTTTATTGTTTAATTAATTTCAAAAATTTACGTTTACCGACTTTTATTATATGCTCGGCTTTAAATTCTAATGCTGAATTTGGGTCAGTTATCTTTAATCCGTCAATAGTTGTTCCGCCTTGCTGAATCATTCGGCGTGCCTCTGATTTTGATGTTACAAGATTGTATTGCAGTAATAAATCAATTATGCTAATAGTGCTATTCAGATTATTGAATGTAACTGTTTCAATATCATCAGGGATTTCTTTTTTTATGAAAAGTTTATCGAAGGCTACTTCAGCTTGTGCAGCAGCATCTATGCTGTGATACATCTCAACTAATTTTCTCGCGAGAGCACGTTTAATGTTTCTGGGATTTATAGAAGAATCACTTAGATGTTCTTTCACTGTAGTAAGCTCAGAATTTGAAATATTAGTTGCTAATTCGTAATACGTATAAATAAGATTATCTGCAATTGAAAGAGTTTTCCCGTATATCTCGGAAGGCAGATCAGAGATACCGATGTAGTTGTTATACGATTTGCTCATTTTCTCAATACCGTCAGTTCCAACCAGCAAAGGCATAGTTAAAATCACCTGCGGTTCTTGTTCAAATTCTCTTTGCATATCACGTCCGACAAGTAGATTGAACTTTTGATCCGTTCCGCCAAGTTCAACATCGCTATTAATTGCCACTGAATCCATTGCCTGCGCGAGAGGGTATAGGAATTCGTGGATAGAAATGGGTTCACCGCCTTTGAATCGTTTGGTAAAGTCATCCCGCTCAAGCATTCTGGCAACAGTATATTTTGAAGCAAGTTTAATTACATCCTCAAAACTCATTTTGGCAAGCCAAGTGGAATTATTTATCATCCGCGTTTTCTCGGGATGTAATATCTTTGAGGCTTGTTCGAAATAGCTTTGTCCGTTTTCTCTGGCTTGTTCTAAGGAAAGAGCCGGGCGTGTCTCATTTCTTCCGGTTGGGTCGCCAATCATACCGGTGAAATCACCAATGATAAGAACCGCCTGATGTCCAAGCTCTTGAAATTGAGCGAGTTTTCTCAATACAACAGAGTGCCCAATATGTAAGTCCGGTCTGCTTGGGTCGCAGCCTAATTTAATAATAAGCGGTTTGTTTTGATTAATTGACTTTTCAAGTTTTTTTACTAATTCTCCTTCCGGAATAATTTCAGAGGCTCCTCTACGGATGATATCCATTTGCTCATTGAGCGGGGGGAATATTGGGTGCAAAAATCCTGCTCCTAACTTTAATAATCTTTAAAGAATAACTTATACATAACTACAACTTAACTTTTCTGTCTTCAGATCGTTGAAAATCTTTTTTAGCTATTGCTTCTCTTTTGTCATAAGATTTTTTTCCTTGCGCGAGACCAATTTCAACTTTCACTTTCCCGTTCTTCAAATAGAATGAAAGCGGGACAAGAGTCAACCCTTTTTCTTCCACTCGGAATTTTATTTTTCTAATCTCGTTCTTATGTAAAAGCAGCTTTTTATCGCGCCAAGGATCGTGATTATTTATATTACCTTGAGTGTATTCCGGAATATGTACGCTTATCAGCCAGATTTCACCTT
Source organism: uncultured Ignavibacteriales bacterium (assembly GCA_903929035.1). Taxonomy (GTDB): domain Bacteria; phylum Bacteroidota; class Ignavibacteria; order Ignavibacteriales; family Ignavibacteriaceae; genus CAIYTF01. The sequence goes on along the minus strand of CAIYTF010000084.1, from coordinate 58,240 downwards.
TTCTGATAACCCCATATCCATCGGTCATATTAAGCTTATTTTGCCGCAGAGATTTAACTTCAGTTCCGGTCAAAACTATACCTGCTTCATAAGTTTGAAGAACTGCATAATCATAGCGGGCTTTGCGGTTTACCGCGATTGTTGAAATCTTGGTTTGCTCATTCATAAATATCTAAAGTCTAAAAATATCTTAAACCAAAATTATATGCAAGTATTAGAAATGGGTTTTTAACGTGCGCGGCAAAAAATAATGGCATTTATGAGTTCACTCAAAAAAGGTATCCATAGGGCGGTAAACCGCGGTCAAAAAAGTTTAAAAGTCGGAATGTTTTTTTGTGCCTGTAACTAACTATTATACTGTAAGTTATACGAACACTACAAAATATCTTGACATAAAAAACAAAGATAATACTATAGATGAAATTTTATGAAGCGATCTATTTTTCGTGGTATTCACGCTTCAGGCTTTTTATCATCCCGCGATAAATTTTTGTTTTATTCTATACACTATTTTCACTCTTTCTTGACTTCGTGTCTATTATTCATTCGTTTCTGTTCTCAAATATAAATTTATCAATCTGTTATAACAGATATGCTCAACTGAAAAAGGCTGCCCATTATGGCAGCCTTTTTCTTTAAAGAGAGGGAAATTATTTAGAATAAATCAGTTTTCTCTGACAACCCAGACTTTCACTTTCGCTATGACTTCAGGATGCAGCTTAATAGCAACATCGAAAATGCCCAAGGCTTTGATAGGCTCATCAAGTTGAATTTTGCGTTTATCAATGTCGTATCCTTTTTCAGCCAGAGCATCAACAATGTTTTGCGATGTTACAGCACCAAAGAGTTTATCCTCTTCACCTACCTGCACCATAATTTGAACTTTTTCATCGTTCAATTTATCTGCAATACTTTTGGAAGCACTTACCTCTTTCCTGTGAAGTTTTTCGATATGTTTCTTCTCTTCGGTAAAAGCGAGAATATTTCCTTTTGATGCCTGAAAAGCATAGCTGCGGGGAATTAGATAATTAAGCGCGTAACCATCTGCCACGGTGATAATATCTCCAAGTTTTCCCAGCGATTCAATAGATTTTCTTAAAATAACTTTCATTTATATATCCTTTCTGCCGATTAACGGACGCTATCGGAAACGTAAGGGAGTAACGCCATATGACGCGCACGCTTGATGGCAAGTGTTAATTCACGGTGATACCCGGCTTTTGTTCCGGTAATGCGTTTTGGAATTATTCTTCCCTGCTCGGAAACAAACCGTTGCAAGAGTTTAATATCCTTATAATCAATATACTTTACACCAATCTCGGTAAACCGGCATACTTTCTTTGTTTTCATCAATGGTTTCATTTTCAATCTTTCTTATTTCTTCTTTTATTTACTTGTTTAATAAAATAATAGCTCGTGCCGCCAAACTTATAAATATCACTATTTTTCCGTTTTCGGAACAGCAACAGCAGCTTCTTGTACGGTGGTAGAAGTAACAGGGGCTACTTCAAGAACTTTTGCAGCTGCTTCTTTTGCTTTTTGATCGGCAAAGTGTTCAAGTGCAAATTTGCTAAGTTTAAGATTGAGGAAACGAATGATTGACTCCTCAAGGCGATAAATTCTTTCAATTTGAGCAATCGCTGTAACGGGTGCATCGAATTGAAAGATAACATAGTAACCGATTTTGTTTTTCTTTATAGGATAAGCAAGACGTTTCCGCCCCCATTTATCGACAAGTTTTACGGTACCGCCATATTGCGTGATGGAATCTTGCAGTTTAGTAATAATCTGCTCGATTATATCGTCTTCAAGTGCCGCATTAATTAGTACAGCACTTTCATAGCTATGAGTTCGCATTTTTTCTCCTTTGGACAAATTGGTTCCGCCGTTGCGTAAGGGGAACAGGATTAAATAAAGTAGTTAATTAAATTTTATTCTTCTTTATAAAGAATGTACATCTCCAGATGAAGATTCAAAAACTCCCGGAAGAGGAGCAGAACCTTTAGGAGATTGATTTTCAGCACTTGGCTGATCAATAATACGTGCATTTGGCCCGGTTGTAGGTCCGGGGTCTTGCATCTGGCTATTTTCGTCTAACATTTGCTTCATACCCCCTTCGACAAATGCTTCCATTAAAAGTTCCGCGTAGCCGAACGCGGTCAACGCATCTTGGTACTCCTCAAAAGTGAGCTTACCGAGAACAAACTGCGCCATTTTTCCCTTGTCATAAACTGATCCGATACCAATCCTGATTCTTGGAAACTGGTTGGAGTTTAAATGATAAATTAAAGAATATATACCATTATGACCACCGTGGCTGCCGCCAAACCGAATTCTTATTTCAGAAAGCGGGATATTCAAATCATCATATACCACCAGCATATCTTCAGTTTTGATCTTATATTGCTGGAGAAATTGTGCAATTGAACTTCCGGAGTTGTTAACAAATGTAGTTGGTTTTACCAATACAAACTTGTGACCCGCCTGTGTGCCCTCTGCATAGTAATAATCAGATCTCGAAGGTATTAGAGAGATATTATATTTCTCCGCGAGATGATCTAAGAACATAAACCCTACATTGTGCCTTGTGAGCTGGTATCTGCCACCCGGATTTCCGATTCCGACTATCGCTCTCACTTTTATTCTTCCGTTTGTTTATCTTTACCTTTAGAAATCACTTCAGGTTCAGTCCTTGCAGAACCATCAAGAGCCTCATCGGAACTGGCACGCGGATGAGTTACGGCAACGAGAACATTCTCAGCACCAATCAAAATATCAATGCCTTCGATATTAATATCACCGGCGTGAATTGAATCTCCTAATTTTAAATTAGTAATGTCTAATTCAATGTGTTCAGGAATATTCGCAGGTAAACATTCGATAGAAATTTTATGGTAGAATTGTTGTAACAGACCGCCATCGCGAACGCCGACAGAAGTGCCTTTCAAGGTTACAGGAACTTCAATTTCGATTTTTTCGCCGCTCACTAGCACTTGCAGGTCAAAGTGAATAACGCGATCGGTGACAGGGTGGAACTGGACATCTTTAAGAACACAATCATATTCTTGCTGATTGTCTAATTTCAGGTTAATTATGTGCGCATCCGAGGTAAACACGAAAGGCTTAATTGCATTTTCAAGAACTGAAAACGGGACCGGTTTCAAAGACTTGGCATACAAAATGCCCGGTACTTTCCCCGTTTTACGTAACGTGCTGCGTCCCGATTTTGAGATTTGATCTCTGGCAACAGCTTCTAGAACTTTTTTTTCCATTTTATTTAGTACTCCTAACAAGTAACTGTTTACGATTTATCATTATCAAATAACGAACTGATTGATTCATTCTTATGTATCCGGTGAATTGCTTCCGCAAAAATGGGAGCTGCAGAAATAATTTCAAGTTTATCAAAAATTCTTTCGCTTGGAATAGCTACCGTGTCAGAAATAAATACTTTCTCCACATCAGAACCTTTTAATCTTTCTATTGCCTCGCCGGATAAAACTCCGTGTGTAGCGGCAATATATATTTTCTCGGCTCCATAAGATTTTAACGCTTTAACTGCATTCACCATAGTTCCGCCGGTATCGATTAAATCATCAACCAACAAAACATTTTTACCTTTAACATCGCCAATAATACTTACCACTTCGGTAACATTTGGCCGCGGGCGGCGTTTGTCAATAACAACAAGGCTCGCTTTAAGCCTTTTTGCATAAGCTCTCGCTACTTTAATCCCGCCAACATCTGGCGAAACTACCGCGAGATTATCAATCATATTTACAAATCTATTTACAAAAACCGATGATCCATAAAGATGGTCAAACGGTATATCAAAAAAACCTTGAATTTGTGAAGCGTGCAAATCCATAGACACCACCCTGTCTGCACCGGCAACGGTTAACAAGTTCGCCACCAATTTAGCGGATATAGCAACGCGCGGCTGATCTTTTCTATCTTGCCGCGAATATCCGAAATACGGAATCACTGCTGTAATGCTTTTAGCCGAAGCACGCTTAGCTGCATCAATCATCATAAGCAATTCCATTAAATTTTCAGCAGGCGGAATAGTTGTTTGAATCAAGAAGACTTCAGAACCGCGTATATTTTCACCATATTTAAGCCACAATTCACCATCGCTGAATTTTCTGATTTCTAATAACCCAAGTTCTACATTCAGATACTTTGCAATTTTTAGAACAAGTGCCCTGTTCGAGTTTCCTGAGAATATTTTAAATCCTGCCATAAAGCCTGCTGTTAATTGCCAAAAAATACATACTCAAAAGATACTTAATATTTAGAGAAAAAACAATAATTTTGAGAGATTTGAGTATGCGACAAATTTGCCTTAACAAGCATTGTTCACATAGCAGAGCCAAAACCCACCCGTGCTATGCTGCCGTTTTCGGATCCGCTCAACAAACTAAAATTTAGATACAGAGTAATAGTATTTGTATGCTAGATTTTGGATATTTATAACTGTTTGATTTACAAGTAGTTAGAGAAGCTAAATCGTTACGAATAGACAAAATTATATCTTTAAATCTGAGAGGATTGCAGCTTGCGGCAGGGGAGTCTATTTCCTTTGATTTAGCTCCATTTATATCTTATTGATTTTTTTTTGGAAACTCTAAAGACGTAAATCCTTTTACTTGCATCGGCATAATATATTTATCTCTCCGGTTATTTCATATTTCAAAGCAGCAAAGAATTGATTTTATTGCCTAATCCGAAGTTATTAAGTATAGTATCACATTTAATAATATTACAGCAGCCACAACAAAAATGATGAGGGCATTTCGTTCACGCCGCTTTTTGTCTTGATGAATTTCTCCACCAAGTTCAGAGTACTCGTTATTGTTATTTATTAATCCAAACATCGAATAAATTTCTTTTTCATTTCTTAAATATAATTAAAATTGTGTAAAAGTAAAGAGGATAATTTTTTTTTGAGGTATTTGAATTGAATTATCTTTATTTTTTACTTGTCATATAATTTAAACAACGGAAAACACGAATGAAAAATATTGCTTTAATAATTATTCTTCTCTCGAAACTTGTTTTTATGCAGAGCAATAATGGCTCTGTCACGGGAACGGTTACCGATCATCAAACCGGCAAGGGAATACCGTTTGCCAATGTCGTGGTTCTTACCACCCAAAGTGGTGTTGCTACTGATGAAAACGGACGTTATACAATCAAAAACTTACTTCCAGGAACCTATCAGGTAAGGGTTAGTGCTGTTGGTTATACAACATCAACAAAAACGGATATTACCGTTTCCAATAGCAAGCCCGCTCAAATAGATTTTTATTTGAAAGAAGAAACCATCAAGCTATCAAATGTAGTTATCACCGCCGACTATTTTTCAAAAGATAATATTGAACCAACGAGTACGCGGTCATTTGGCTATGAAGAAATCAGGCGTGCGCCGGGCGGGTTTGAAGATGTGGTACGAGCCTTGTCCATTATCCCCGGTGTTGCCCAAGCAGATGAAGGCAGAAATGATCTGGTTGTTCGCGGCGGGGCACCTTCCGAAAATCTTTATCTGCTCGATGGTTTCGAGATTCCCAACATTAATCATTTTGGGACCCAAGGGGCAACAGGCGGACCGCTTAGTTTTATTAATCTTGATTTTGTAAAGGATGTGACTTTCTCGACAGGCGGTTTTCCGGTACTTTATGGGGATAAACTGTCTTCCGCTCTTCGCATTAATTTACGTGACGGCAGAGTCGATAGATTTGGCGGGAAAGCCACCATTTCAGCAACTCAGTTCGGTCTTAATCTCGAAGGTCCTGTTTCTGATAACTCCACATTTTTATTTTCGGCACGCAGAAGTTATCTCGATTTTATTTTTAAGGCAGCAGGTTTCGGATTTGTACCTGAATATTATGACTTTCTGGCAAAATATGACTATAATTTTTCGCAAAAAAGTATGTTCTCGGTATTTGGCATCAGCGCGATTGACAATGTCAGATATTTCAATACAACGCCGGATCAAAAATTCAATAATTCGCGCGTTCTTGGCAGTGACCAATTACAATATACCGCGGGAATGTCTTACCGTTATTTATTGCCGCTGGGATTCATCAAAGTGTATCTAAGCAGAAATTCAGTTGACTATAACAGTATGCAAAACGATTCTTTACTTCAGCCTATTTTCAGAAACAAGTCATTGGAAAATGAAGACAAGCTAAAAGTGGAATTGAGTTATCAGTTTGCGCCTGCCTTGGAGGCTTCTATCGGTGCAGATGTTAAATATATTCACTTTGATTCGGATGTGAAATTGCCTTCATTTATTACATCTTTTAACGATACGTTACTTATTAACTCATTGATTATCAGCAATAATTTCTTGAAATACGCGGCATATTTGAACCTTTCATATCAACTGACTCAAAGAATAACAACCGGTGCCGGAATCAGAATTGATTACTTCGATGCAATCAAAGAAAAATACACGGTTAGTCCGCGTGTGTCCGCATCTTATGATCTTAGTGATTTATTTTCCGTGAGCGGAAGTGCGGGAATCTATCATCAGACACCTTCTTATATCTGGCTTGTTGCAGGTAACACAGGATTAAATCCGGTCACGGTGAGGCAATTTGTGCTTGGAACAGAATATCGTTTTCGGAGTGATGCCCAAATTAAAGTGGAGTTATACAGGAAAAATTACGCTGATTATCCCGTGAGTGTTTCGCATCCTTATTTGACTTTGGCAAACACCGGCGCGGGCTTTGGCGGTGCGGAAGATAATTATGCTTCTTTTGGATTTGAATCGCTCACTTCAGGAGGAAGCGGCTATTCCCAAGGAATTGAATTCTCGGCACAAAAGAAACTTTCCGAAATTCCCTGCTATGGACTGCTAAGTATCACTTACGGCTCTACAAAATTTATCGCTCTTGATAATATTGAACGCTCCGGCTCGTATGATCAGAATATTATTTTCAATATTAGCGGCGGATATCAGTTTGATAAATCTCTCGAAGCAAGTATGAAATTCCGTTTCGCTTCAGGCCGCCCGTACACGCCATTTGAAATCGATGGAACACAATCACCTGCAAAATATAATACCCTTCGTTTAGAAGCAGCACATAGCTTGGATATTCGCGTTGACAAGCGATGGTTCTATGAAAAATACACTTTAATCACGTATTTGGATTTGCAAAATATATACAATCACAAAAATTTAAGCGGGATGCGATGGAATAAAAGAGAAAACCGAGCGGAAGAAGCGAAATCCATAGGACTATTGCCGTCTATCGGAGTTTCGTTTGAATTTTAGGGGGAATGAAAGTAACGATTCTTTCGGTGTAATATTCCGGTAACGCAAGTTTTTGTTAAATTTGTTGTCAAATATAATTAGTACTGAAACAATCTTTAATGGATGATCCGGAAATAATCGAAAAACTTAAAAGCGGAGATGCTGCTGCTTTTCGTTTTGTCGTGGGAAAGTATCAAAAACTTGTTCTGAATTGTTCATATAAGTTTTTACGAAACAGGGAGTCCGCGGAAGATGTTACTCAGGAAGTCTTTTTAGAAGTATTTAAATCAATACTTACATTTAGAGCGGACTCTAAGTTATCAACTTGGATTTACAGGATCGCAATTTCAAAATCCTTAAATCAATTGAAGAGTCAAAAAAGAAAAAAGCGTTTCGCGATACTTACGAGTTTATTTGACGATAGCGGAGTTGAAAAACAAATCCCCGCGCCGATAAGTATGAGTCCTGAAAAAGATTTTGAGAATCGCGATAGAGCTGAAATATTGAGCAGGGCACTTGAAAAACTACCGGAAAATCAGAGAATAGCTTTTACGCTCAGCAAGTATGACGAAATGAATTATGAAGAAATATCCTTAATAATGGATACTACCATATCATCGGTTGAGTCCCTAATTCATAGGGCAAAAACAAACCTGAGAAAGAAGCTTTTTAACTATTATAAAAATCATTTGTAAAAATGGCATAGTATGAATATGAAAAAAGAATACCAAATAGCCGAAGAAGTTGAAAAAACACTTCTATCGTTTGATAACGATTTCATTCTCGAGGAAAATCCTTTTTTGCTCACGAGAATAGAAGAAGAGAGAAAAAAATTATCAAATGGGCGAAAAAAAGGCTTGCAGGCGATATTAGGTCTGAATCAAGCGTTATTATTTGCCATTATTATAATTAATCTAGTAACTATGGTTTATTATTTTGAATGGAATGCAAAACACAATACGCGGGAAAAACTTGTCAGAGAAATGAAAGCGGATTTTCAGTTTGAGCATTCGCCAAGTATTTTTTAGAAAGAGCAAAATGGACATTGTAAATCAAAACAGATTCAAAAACTGGATGATAGTGATTTTATTTTTTATTAATATTGTTGCCCTTTCAATTTTGTGGATGCAGACATTTACGAAAGATGAACCGCGGCAAAATAACAGTGGTTATCGAATGTCCGAATCGGTTAATTTAATGAAAGAGGTTCTAAATCTAACTGATTCACAGGCTGTTTGGATCGGAAAAACGCGGGATAATCAACTTGAGCAGTCTCGGGAGTATAATGATCGTTTAACTATCTTAAAGAAAGAAATAGCTGAAGAGATATTCAATCAAAATCCGGATACTGCTCTCGTGGCTGCAAAAAGCAAGGAAATTGGTGAATTGCAATCAATGGTGGAAATGATACGCTTTAAGCATTTCACTGATATTCTATCAATATGCACTCCCGAACAAAAAGAAAAGTTCAAACCGATTTTGGTCGAGATATTTGGTCGCAAACCGCCGAAAGACGAACTTAAAGAGAAAGAGCATAGAGTTCACTGATAAAGATAAGGAGTGAATAAAAATAAGTCATAACAAACGCCAATCTCCAAGGGGAGAACCAATTTATATGTATCCCGTTGCTTTTAGTTTTCTGATTATCTTGTTGTCGGTTTGGTATAATTTGGTTTTCACCAAAAATATTCGCGGTTTTCGCGTGAGAATGGTTCTAAATTAAATTCCAAGATATACGCGTAACAACATCAAACATTTTTGCAAGAAACCTCACAATTTTGTATTATCGAAAGTTATAATCAAAGAATTAATTAAGGAAACTATCAACTCAATGGATAATTCGAACAATAGTCAATATTGGGCATTGGTTCTCGGTGCATCTTCCGGATTCGGCGGAGCAGCTGCAAAGCAGCTTGCCGCGGATGGATATAACATTCTCGGTGTACACCTTGACCGTGCCGCAACACTTCCTAATGTTGAAGCTATAATAACTGATATAAAATCTCACGGCGTAGAGGCACTGTTTTATAATATCAATGCAGCCGATGAAGTGAAAAGAAAAGAAGTGCTAAAAGCGTTCTTATCACATACAGGGGGTAAACCAAAAGTGAAAGTTCTCATCCACTCCCTCGCGTTTGGCTCACTTAAAGCATTCATCCCGCGAGAGGGAGAGGTTGCTCTATCCAAAGCTCAAATGGAAATGACGCTTGACGTAATGGCGCACTCACTTGTATATTGGACTCAGGATTTAGTGACAAACGGAATGCTCGTGGAAAAATCAAGAATTTTCGCGATGACTTCATCAGGCGGGCACTCGGCAATTCCCTATTATGGTGCTGTTTCCGCGGCAAAAGCTGCTTTGGAATCACACGTGCGCCAGCTTTCAACAGAGCTTGGCTATTTAGAGACTGCAGTACTTGCTATTATGGCAGGCGTAACAGATACCGCTGCACTTAGAAAAATTCCCGGAAATGCATCAATGATTTCTGTTGCACGAAGAAAGAATCCACGCAATAGATTGACTACTCCGGAAGATGTCGCGAAAGTTATATCCCTAATTTGCCGTGATGGCGGTGAATGGATTTCCGGCGGACTTATTAATGCCGATGGCGGTGAAGATGTTGTTAATTTCGTTGGTCAAAACGGCAACTTAAATTTTGAAGAATAAAAATAAAAAATAGTTAAGGAAATAAAATATGAAACCTATCACTGTAACCGATGATTCGTTTGAAAAGGATATACTTTTATCAGGTAAATTATCGTTAATAGACTTTTGGGCTGTCTGGTGCGGACCGTGCAAGGCAATTGCCCCTATTATTGAAGAAATCGCGAATGAATACGATGGCAAAGTGCTTGTCGGTAAAGTTGATGTGGATGAAAATAATCAAGTAGCTATGAAATACGGCGTTCGCGCGATTCCTACATTGATTATATTTAAAGGCGGTCAAGAAGTTGACAGAATTATGGGCAACACCCAAAAACAAAATATCGTACAAAGAATTCAAAAGTTTTTCTAGGTCAGCTATATTAAATTGAAAAGGGGACTTATTTTCATAGTACCCTTTTCTTTCTATCCTTGTATTTTTTTCGCCATCACTTTATCAACCCGTGCCCCATCCATATCAACAATTTCAAACTCATACCCGCTCATTGTAAATTTATCGCCAACTCTTGGAATACGTCCCGCGTAATCATACATTGCTACGTTTAGAGTTTTGTTATCGGTTATAGCAGGCTCCATAGTTAATAATTTTTTTACTTCTTCTATTGTAACATCTGCATCCAACAGAACCGAACCATCATCTCTGACATAAAATCGATCATCTTCAGTTTCATAAAAATCAGGAAGTTTACCAACAATAGTTTCAATTAGATCGTGAAGCGTGATAATACCTTTAGTTACTCTGTTATCATCAGCGACAATAGCCAAATACCTCCGCATCATTCTAAATTGATCAAGTAATTTAATTGCATCAATTTCAGAAGATACTATTAGAGGATCATCCAGAATTTCTTCTAATTTAAATTCACCGCTTTTGTGATATTTTGACATAAATTCATTTGCTGAAATAATACCAACTACATTGTCATAATTGGCTTCATATACAGGATATCTCGCGTGCAAACGGCTTAAAATTATTTGATGAATGGTCTCAAAAGAATCAGAATAATTTATCCAGCTTATCTGCTCCAAAGGCTTCATTATTTCCGCTGCTGTCAAACTATGTAATCGAAGTAAACTCTGAATATATTCTGTTTCCCTGCTTTCTAATACCCCGTGTTGATTTGCCTCATATATTAGCAGTTTTAATTCATCCGCGGTGACCGGAGGTTCATCTTTACCGCGAACAATTAGCAATTTTAAAATTGTTCGAGTCGAAAGACTGAATATATGAACAACAGGCAGGCTTATTTTTTCGGCTATAACCATAAACCGCGCAAAGAATATTGCAAATTTTTCAGGATTAGTCAAACCAATAGATTTTGGTACGAGATCCCCGATAATTACCGAAAGGTATGTCAGGAAAGATGCAACCAAAATATAAGATACCTGCATCGCATAAGCAGAGACAAACGGTATTAGCGCGATAAACGGTTCAATTTTATTTGCAAAACTCGCGCCGCCATAGACACCCGCGACAATACCTAAAACAGTTATCCAAAACTGAATTGTGGAAAGTAATCTTTCAGGAGTAGTAAGTAAACGCAAAACAATGCCCGCTGACTTATTCCCTTTTCTTAAGCGTTCCTGCAGTCTAATTTTTTTTGACGAAATAAATGAAATCTCAATTAGTGCAAATACTCCGTGAAAAACCAATAATATACAGAGAATCAGTAGGTCAATCATTCCGTTGCTTCTCAATCATATATTTAAGAAAAATCATTTATCTATATTTTAATATATCCGCGAAAAGGATCCTCATCCCCTGCTGCAGATGTATTCCGCTTTGATGGTAATGTTACTAATAAGTTTACAAACAAAGGAAATAGTACCGGTCTCATATACTGCCTCATACAAATATTTAGAATTTTGTTATAAAATCAATATAATTGCACAATGCTTATTGGCAAAATAGGACTTTCACCAATAGCGAGCATTGAGTTAATCAAAATCATTCCCCTAAAATTAACTAAATCTTTAACACCAACATCACCTAATATAATCTTTTTTTCATCAAGCAGCTTTTGCCGTTGTGTTCCTTGCAAGAGCGGAGCGCGGGGAGTTATGAGGGAATTTGCATCACAAGAGTCGGCAGTTCCTAAAACAAACACTATATTTGAATACGATGTATCTGTAATTAATTCGTTTTTTACAATAATTATTTCATCTTTGCCGGAATATTCCAGCAGTGATTGCAGCTTGCTTCTATCCGCGAATTTATGATGGTATTCAATTGAATCTGAATATACAATCCCAATTGAAGATATTTCTTTGCGCTGATATTGATCAAATTCAACATTAAAAAATTGTTGTTCATAAATTATTCGGCACTTATACAGACCTTGCTTTGGAATTTCATAGTGGGAAAGAAATGACATAATAGAAAGTCTGTCTGTTGAATTAAATAATATCTCTCTACTTTTGTTCAATCTTTCTTCGTGATATTTTAGATTTTCAAGCACCCCGTTCCGGCATCTAATAGTTTCAAGTAACAGGGACATATATCTTCTCGATCATTTCTTTGTATTCTTCCTCGGCATTACTCAAATGTGTAATACCGCCGCCGCTCCTGAAAAACAATCCGCTTTGGGTTTTTTCAATAAATCGTATAAGCACGCAGCTGTCAAAATTTTCACCATCAAAGATACCGCAAATACCTGTATAGAAACCTCGCTCTATACCTTCTATTTCTCGAATCAATTCAACAGTACGTTTTTTAGGTGCCCCTGAGATGCTTCCTGCCGGTAAGAGACTAAACAATATGTCACCCAGATGCTGTCGATAATCAGCGGTAAGATCACCGGCAATTTCAGAGCTTACCTGAATAATTTCTTTTTCTCGGGTTATGATTTTATCAATAAACCTGAAACGATGAACGCGCGCGTTACGCGAAACAATACTCAAATCATTTCTTAATAAATCCACTATAGTTACTTGTTCCGCGGTTTCTTTTAAGTTATCAAGTATTACTTTTTCTGCATCCGGAATAGCTGCATTAATAGTACCCTTCATCGGATACGTGAATATTTTATTATCTTTTATTTCAATAAATGTTTCCGGTGAAAAAACCGCGAACTTATCCTCCACCCACAACTTATACTTTGCTTTTGCCGCGAAAAAAATATTCTGCAATGAAGAATGCGTTTTTACCCGTGTTTTAGAAGTCAGGTTTAATAGATATGTATCCCCTTCATTTAATGCCTCTTTAACTTTAGCAAATTTTTCATAATAAACCGCGAACGATTCAGGATAAGACTGTAATTGTATTTCCGTGATAGCCGATTGAACAGTGAAATTAGTTTTCCCTTTAAAATCATATAATATATTCACGCTGTTCAATGTACTAAGCCGCTCAACATATATTTCATCAACCTCGAAATTGATAATAACAATAAAAGGTATTCTGTTTGATGCGAATTGATTGATCCGTGTTTTAGCGGTTATTCTGTCTATTATGTTCATTGATATTTAAAAGTAATGTTTCTGCAATAATCATATATTTTCCAATCTTTAGCAATTGCTTTTTAACATAATGGATTACTATTCAAAGTAACCACACCTAATAAACTAAGGCGGAATAGATTTTTTTACTAATTTATTATCAAAATACTTGCACTGTTACTTAATTATTTATATATTGCAGTCAGTAATCCTAATTATTTAATGAATTACATTATAATTCACTTAATAAATAAGGTAAAAAATAAATGAAACGATTTATACCCTCGCGTGGGTATGAACGATTTGAAATCATTCAAACTAATAAATCTATCATAAAAGAAAAGGATAAATATGAAACGCGCAAAAACAAGGTACATTCTCTTACTTGCTCTATTCGCTTTGGGAATAATGGTTCTTGTCCCGTCTAATGTGTTTGCTGGTACCGACCCCACAGGCGCAAACACAGGTACAATTCTGGACATTAAAGATACCACCAAAGGAGCAATAACACTGACAGAGTTGGGAAACGCTGTCGGACACAATAAAATATCAATAAACTTTGTCTGGACGCTTCTTGCCGGATTCTTGGTTATGTTTATGCAGGCTGGTTTTGCCGCCGTTGAAACAGGGTTCACCCGCGCAAAAAACGTGGCTCATACAATGGGTATGAACTTCTTGGTTTACGCGATTGGCGTACTTGGCTTCTGGATTTGCGGCTTTGCCTTTATGTTTGGCGGAGTTGGAGCGGTTGCCGCTTTAGGCGGAACCCCGGGCTTAACCAACGAAATCACCATTCCTTTGTTTGGGAAAGTGTTTGGTATCATTGGCAATGGCGGATATTTCCTCAACCCATCTGTATATGATGTTGGTGTGTTCACCCTATTCTTATTTCAAATGGTGTTTATGGATACTACCGCGACAATTCCTACCGGCGCGATGGCTGAAAGATGGAAATTTACATCGTTTCTTTTCTATGCATTCTTCATTTCGATGTTCGTATATCCTATTTTTGGCAACTGGGTATGGGGCGGAGGATGGCTTGCAGGTTTAGGAACAAATTTTGGATTAGGACACGGTCTGGTTGACTTTGCCGGTTCCTCGGTAGTTCACTTGGTTGGCGGTGTAGCGGCACTTGCAGGAGCACTTGTTATCGGACCTCGTATCGGTAAATACAATAAAGACGGAAGTGCTAATGTAATTCCCGGTCACAATATTCCGTTGGCAATAGTTGGAACTTTCATCTTGGCATTCGGCTGGTTCGGGTTTAACCCCGGCTCAACACTCGCCGGAACCGATTTACGAATTAGCGTGGTGGCAGTGAATACTATGATTGCATCCGCCGGAGGAGCATTCACAGCAACACTATATATGATGTGGAAATTCAAGAAACCTGATCCAAGTATGATGGCAAACGGAATGCTTGCAGGCTTGGTGGCAATCACTGCTCCTTGCGCTTTCGTGAATGCACAATCAGCTTTCTTTATTGGTGCTGTCTCCGGAGTATTAGTAATTTTGGCTGTATTTTTCATCGACCAAAAATTGCGGATCGATGATCCGGTGGGAGCAATAGCAGTACACGGTGTAAATGGTGCCTGGGGTGTTCTTTCATTAGGTCTCTTTGCAGATGGTGCTTATGGCGATGGATGGAATGGTGTGCCTGGAACAGTTAAAGGACTTTTCTACGGTGATTCAGGACAATTCTTTGCTCAAATTATCGGTATCGCGACCTGTATCGTATTTGTATTTGTTATGATGTACGGATTCTTCAAGATCCAAGATAAATTCTTCGGAGGTATCAGAACACCGGCTCAAGACGAAATGGACGGATTGGATATGCCTGAAATGGGCGTTATCGGTTATGATAATTCCTTTGGTCCTGAAAATAGGTAGTATTTACCGAAAAATATTTTGTAACTTAATTATAATTTTTTTTAAATCAATATAGAAAGTGATTCTTTATGAAATCAATAAAAATGTTCTCTTTGTTTGTTCTTGTATCTCTGATTTTACTATTATCTAAATCAGCAATGGCTCAAGATATTTCCACAAGTGTCGATATCGTCAGCAAGTATGTCTGGCGCGGCATTGAATCAGGTTCGAATGCTCCGGCATTTCAACCTACTGTTAAATATACTAACGGCGGTTTTACATTTGGACTCTGGGGTTCAACTCCAATTTCCAATCCGGTCGATACCGCTATAAATGAAATCGATATATTTGCAAGTTACTCATATTCCTTTGCAAATTCATCTTCAGTTTCAATTGGGCTCACTGATTATACATACCCAAGTAAACCGCTAAATAATAGATACGGAAACTTTAATAACTGGAATAAACCAAACGGAGCACATACAGTTGAACTGAATCTTGGATATACAGGAACGGAAAGTTTACCTATTTATGTCACAGCAAACATATACGTTTACAATGTCCTATATAGCGGGAATTACTTTGAAGCCGGCTATACTGCAAAATGTAAGTCAACTGACTTGAGCGTATTTGCCGGAGCAACTGCCGGTGATAAAGGTAATAGCTATGGCATTGATAATTTCGGTTTTATCAATGTCGGATTTAAAGCTTCAAAAACCGTCAAAATAACAGATAGTTTCAGTTTCCCGATTTTCAGCCAGATTATCTTGAATCCCGCATCTGAAAAACTATTCTATGTAGTTGGTATTAGTTTATAAATCAGAATAATAAATAAAGGCAATCTCAATGAAAAAAATAGAAGCGATTATAAGACTATACAAGCTCGATGAGGTTCTGCACTCGCTATACGATCTCGGTCTAAAAGGTCATAGCGTTTCCGAAACACGCGGCTACGGCAGACAAAAAGGTCACGAAGAAGTGTATCGCGGAACAAAGCATATGATTAACTACTGGTCGAAATGGCGCATAGAAGTCGTGTGTAACGATGAAATGGTCGATAAAGCGGTAAAAGCAATCATAGCTTCCGCGAGAACCGGCGAAATCGGTGATGGAAAAGTATTCGTGTTCGATGTTGAACAAAGCTATCGAATCCGAACGGGCGAAACCGGCATCGAAGCAGTTAAGCTATAGTAATTTGTCGAGTCATCCCTGAAAAAGGAGACTCTTTTTAGCCAAATAATAATAAAAAACGAACCCCGAGAGCACTTGTAGCGATCGGGGTTTTTTATATTCGGGGGTTGATAAGAAATAACCCGTTGTATTGATATGTATCCACGGCTATCTATTCCGGCCAAATGTATGGACTTATTCGAAATTTATGTCAATCACCGGTACACTTTCAAGATACAAACAGTCGGGGCAAAGGTCTAAACCGTTTTTCCACTGAATGCTGCCCTGAAACGGTTTGACTATATTAAAAACAAATGTATCCTTTAATTCGCTAAAGTCACCCATCCCAAGATACCTCGATACATCCATAATTTTAATCTCCCCGTTAGAAAAGAATAATTTCAGTCTATAATCCGGAAGCGGTTCAACATTATTTACTCGCGGGTTCATACTACATCTACTTTAACGGGTCTATCTGAAATATTTTATTACCGGTGATTGCAAGATATAATCGCTACATTAGATTTATAGAAAACAATAAAAGTCTTCCGCATCATCGCGAAACTTTATCGTTTCTCACTTTAAACAAACGATAATTAATACTGTCACTCAATGCCTGCCAGCTTGCTTCGATAATATTTTCTGAAACACCAACCGTTGTCCAAGTATCGGCACCGGCACTCGAGGATATTAGTACCCGAACTTTCGCGGTTGTCCCATCTTGCTCATCTAGAACTCGCACTTTGTAATCAACTAACTTTATTGTCGCTATTTCAGGATAAAATCTCTGTAAAGCTTTCCGCAGCGCGTTGTCCAAGGCGTTGACAGGTCCGTTTCCTTCAGCCGCGGTATGCTCAATCTCGCCATTTACTTCAATTTTTAATACAGCTTCTGATTTTTCGTGTTTCTGAAGATTAAAAAAAACATATACTTTTGAATCTAAGGTCCTAAAGAATGGTGCAAATTCTTCATTCTCCGAACGCAGTATCAATTCAAATGATGCTTCCGCTCCGTCAAACTGATAGCCTTCAAACTCCAACGATTTAATATGCTCAACTAACTTTTTATTAAAATCAGGGTTTTCCGACACTTCAACTCCAAGCTCGCGGGCTTTATATCTTATATTACTCTGACCGGACAAATCCGAAACCAAAACCCGCTGTGCATTGCCGACTGATTCAGGAGTAATATGTTCATACATCATACTGTCTTTGAGTACCGCGCTCACGTGAATGCCGCCCTTATGCGCGAAAGCGGATTTGCCGACAAAAGCTGCCCGCGTGTTGGGTACTATGTTTATCATCTCGTAAACAAAATTGGCAAGCGATGTCAGATTTTCAAGCTGAATTTCTTGGGCGGTTTTCATTCCTAACTTCAACAGCAAATTCGGAATAATGCTTATAAGATTTGCATTTCCGCAACGCTCCCCTATCCCGTTAATAGTTCCTTGCACGTGCGAGGCTCCGGCTTCAATCGCGGTAATAGAATTGGCTACTGCCAAATCGCCATCGTTATGAGCGTGAATACCGATAGGCTTACTAATAACCGATTTTACTTCAAGCACCGCGTCCCTAATTTGATTTGGAAGCGAACCGCCGTTCGTATCGCATAATGTAATTATATCCGCGCCCGCTGATTGTGCTGCCATCAGCATTTGTATTGCAAATTTAGAATCGTCCCTGTAGCCATCAAAAAAATGTTCCGCGTCAAATACCACCATTCGTCCGCGATCTTTTAAGAACTTAACCGATTGATATATTAATGATTCATTTTCCTCAAGTGTTAATCCTAATCCTGTTATCGCGTGAAATTTCCAGGTTTTCCCGAATATTGACACGATAGGAGTTTCCGATTTTAACAGAGCGTTTAAATTGCCGTCACTCTCAACTTTGTCAGGAAATCTCGCGGTTGAACCAAACGCGCACATTCGGGCACGAGAAAGCGATGTCTTTCTAATTTCACGAAAAAAATCTTCATCGCGTGGATTACTGCCTGGCCAGCCGCCTTCGATTATATCAATACCAAATTCATCTAACCTGTGAGCAATCATAAGTTTGTCGCGTACCGTCAAAGTGACAGCCTCGCCCTGCGTGCCATCGCGCAATGTCGTATCGAATAATTCAATCACTCTCTGTTCCATCTTAGTCCATTCATTTTAGAAGTTAATTAAGTCTTAGCAAAAATCATCGCGGTCTTCGCGTGAAAAAGTTTCTATATGAACGCGCCCTTCGTGTTAGTAGTCATCAGATAAGTTTATTCTCGCGGGCGTAGTTAAATAAACCGCCGCTTTTAACTATATCATAGACACTGCCCAACGGTTTAAGTTTGTATTCAACACCGGTGGTTTTATTCGTGATACTGTTTGTAGTCAAATCAACTTCTACTGTATCGCCTGTCTTGATTACCAAATTAAGTTTGTCTATTGAATCAAACGGAACTAAAAATCCGCCGTCAACCGAATTACGGAAGAAAATCCGCGCGTAAGATTCTGCAATTACTACTTTCACACCTGCAACTTGAAGTGCTAAAGGGGCGTGTTCTCTTGATGAACCGCACCCAAAATTTGAACCGCCGATTATCACGGAATATTCAGAAAGATGGTTGTCGCCTATAATAAAAGGCGTGTTGCCTTGAGGCAATCCGGCTTTATCCTGAGGAACACTGGAAAGAGCAAAGTGCCCGTATTTCTTTAATTCTTCAGGGTCGCTCGTGCTATAAACTAAATGTTCCGCGGGAATAATCTGATCCGTGTCAATATTATCACCAAGCACATACGCTTTACCGATTATTTTATCTACCATTAATATTTACTTTCTTATAATTCTTTATTTCCAAAAAAAATTGTAGTACACCCTAACAATTATTATATAAATTTTCTCGGGTCCGTGATAACACCTGTTATCGCGGATGCCGCTACAGTTAATGGTGAAGCAAGATACACTTCCGATTGTTTGCTGCCCATTCTGCCCGGAAAATTTCTGTTCGTGGTGGAAATCACGACATCGCCATCGGAGCTTCTTCCCACAGTATCAGATGGTCCGCCAAGGCAGGCTGCACAAGAGGATTCTGCTACTATGCAGCCCGCGTTCACGAAAATTTCTTTAAGTGTTCTGCCTGAAAATGTTTCTTTTTCCAATTGCTTTGCAACGGAAGGACTTGCAGGTACAATAAACGTGGGAACCTGCACTTTATTGCCATACAATATTTTCGCCGCAAATTGGAAATCCGTGATTTTGCCGCCTGTGCAGGAACCTATATAACATTTCGTTAATTTTGTTCTTTCAACATTACGAACGGTATCACGATTATCCGGACTATGAGGCTTCGCAACAGTCGGCTCCATTTTTGTGACATCATAAGAATATGATGAGATGTAATTCGCATCCGTATCACTCGTAAACTCATCATATTCAGTGACTCCTATATCACGCAGATATTCGCGGGTTACATCATCGACTGCAATAACACCGTTCATTCCGCCAGCTTCAATCGCCATATTTGTCAATGTCATTCGTTCATACATATTCATTCTGGAGATAGCTTCTCCGTCAAACTCCATCGCCCGATATGTAGCTCCATCTGTAGTGATATCGCCAAGTATATGCAGTATCAAATCTTTTGCTGTCAGATATTCAGGCATTTTACCATTGAAAGTAAATTTCATAGACTCGGGAACTTTTTCCCAGATTGTACCCGTGCCCAAAATGTACGCGGCATCGGTATTACCAACTCCCGTGGAAAACATTCCGAACGCACCCGAAGTGCAAGTATGCGAATCTGTGCCAAACAAGACCGTACCCGGCACGTTATAGCCTTCTTCAGCCAATGCAATATGACAAACGCCTTTATATCTTTCAGTACCGACATCATAATAATTCGGCAGGTTCTGCTCCTTAGCAAACTGACGAAGTAAATCCACGTTTCTGTTCGCGTGAACATTGCTCGTGAAAATATAGTGATCAGGGAAAATGACTAATTTGTCTTTATCCCAAACTTTAGCTTTATCGGCAAATTCTTTTTTCCAAATCGCTATTGTAGGCGGTCCGCATACATCGTGTGTCATCAATATATCAACATTAACCCAAATACTTTCGCCCGGTATTAAACCTTTTTTACCGGACGCTTTAGCCAATATTTTTTCAGTTATGGTAAGTCCCATTTATATTCCTTTCAATTCGCTAATTACTAATTTATCGTCTTCAATTTTTATTTCCGCGTGACGATACACGTGGTACTGATTAATTGCCTGCAAATATGCTTTCGCGCTTGCTTCAATAATATCAGTAGAAAGCCCGCGCCCTGTGAAAGACAAGTCACCGTTGGGACGGATACGTACTATTGCCTCTCCCATTGCTTGCCTGCCTGATGTTACCGATCGGACAAGGTACGATTCAACCGCGGGTTTAATTTGCAGTACTCTTTCTATCGCGTTGAAACACGCGTCAACAGGACCATCACCGGTAGAAGATTCTTTTATAAGTTTTCCATCGTATTTAAGTGCAATTGTTGCTGTTGGGATTGCATCCGTTCCCGAATTGACACTCAAATATTGCAATTCAAACAACTCACGTTGTTTATGGATTTCATCACCCATCAGCATACGCAAGTCATCATCGAATATTTCTTTTTTCTTATCGGCAAGTAAAAGAAATGATTCATATATTTTTTGCAGTTCGCTTTCTTCAGGGTGATATCCCAATTCTTTCAACCGCTCTTTCAGCCCGTGCCGTCCCGAGTGTCTTCCCAAAACCATTTTTGTTTTCGTCACACCGACAGATTCGGGAGTCATTATTTCATACGTTTGCTTATTCTTTAACATTCCATCCTGATGAATGCCTGATTCGTGAGCAAAAGCGTTCTCACCGACAATGGCTTTGTTCGGCTGCACCACAACTCCGGTAAACCCGGACACCATACGGCTTGTGTTAAATATTTCGCTGATTTCAATATCTGTATAGAAATCACATATATCTTGTCTGGTTTT
The DNA here is from genome assembly GCA_903929035.1 of uncultured Ignavibacteriales bacterium. GTDB lineage: Bacteria > Bacteroidota > Ignavibacteria > Ignavibacteriales > Ignavibacteriaceae > CAIYTF01. The sequence continues at coordinate 36,853 of CAIYTF010000084.1, read as the reverse complement.
TAATGCCATCACAAATTCTTCAAGTGACGCGTTGCCCGCGCGCTCACCGATACCGTTAATTGTGCATTCTACCTGACGCGCTCCTTGATGTACCGCGAAGAGAGAGTTAGCGATTGCCAATCCCAAATCGTTGTGACAATGCACGCTGATAATAGCCTGATCAATATTTTTGACACGTTTTTTTAATTCGGCAATTAAATTTCCATATTCAGTAGGATGAGTATAACCTGTTGTATCGGGAATATTCACTGTTCGCGCACCTGCGGAGATTGCAGTCTCTATGACATCCGAAAGATATCCTATATCGGTCCTTCCAGCATCTTCAGCGGAAAATTCAACATCCTCAACCAAAGTACGGGCATAAGCAACCGCTTGATATGACATCTCCAAAATCGTTTTACGTTTATCTGCAAGCGACACGCCATATTTGGCATCGCCGAACTTGCCGAGAATATGAATATCGGAAGTGCTTGAAAAGGTGTGAATACGCGGGTGCTTCGCATTTCGCAACGCTTCGTAAGCACTCTTTATATCAACTTCCTTCGCGCGTGAAAGTCCGGCAATTATTTTATCGGACTCATCCGCGATGCGCTGCACCGCCTCAAATTGCGTTGGCGATGAAACAGGAAATCCTGCTTCAATAATATCAACATTAAGTTTCGATAGCTGCCGCGCGATTTCCAATTTTTCATAAACATTCAATGATGCGCCCGGCGACTGCTCGCCGTCACGCAATGTTGTATCAAATATATAAATCTTGTCTTTCATTTCGCGCCTTTACTGTATAAATATTATTGTCATTACTTTTTCTATCAATTCATATTGCCCGTAGGGCTAAATCTAAATAACCGTGGGTAAAACCGGGGTTATTCAGTATTGAACTCTTTAAGAATTCTCAGAGTACCTTGTTCAAATTACCTATAACCGCATCCGTCATTTCATCCGTTGTAACCAATTTACAGCCTTCAGAAAATATATCAGGCGTTCTTAGTCCGTCAGCAAGTGTTTTATCTATTGCCGATTCAATCAAATCAGATGTTTTCTTTAAATTAAAAGTATATGCAAACATCATCGCTACAGAAGATATTGCCGCGAGCGGATTTGCTTTCTTCTGTCCGGCAATGTCAGGGGCACTTCCGTGTACCGGCTCATAGAGTGAATATTTTGCTCCTATGCTTGCAGAGGGTAACATACCGAGACTGCCGGTAATCATACCGGCTATATCACTGAGAATATCACCAAATAAATTTGAAGTTAACAAAACATCAAACTGTTTTGGATCGCGGACTATCTGCATTGCCGCATTATCAACATACATATCAGAGAGCTGCACATCTTGGTAATCTTTATGAACTTCGTGAACAACATTACGCCAAAATTGAGATACTTCCAGCACATTTGCTTTGTCCACGGAAGTTACGCGTCCATTCCTTTTACGGGCAATTTCAAAGCCCATACGGGCAATTCGTTCGACTTCTTCTTTGGCATATACCATAGTATTCCATCCGCTTTCGGCAGTCATCCCGCGCGGTGTACCAAAATATATACCGCCGGTTAATTCGCGAAGAACGACAAAATCAACTCCCGCGACAACGCTTCTCTTTAAAGTGGAAGCATCTATTAAAGGTTCATAGACTTTCGCGGGACGTATGTTTGTATAAAGCCCTAATTCTTTTCTCAGCTTCAGCAACGCGGCTTCTGGTTTAAGATGATGAGGAAGTGTTTCCCATTTGTATCCGCCGACTGCACCTAAAAATACGGCATCGGAATTGAAACAAACTTGCAGAGTTTCATCTGTTAATGGTATGCCGTGTGCATCATAAGAACAGCCGCCCATTAAACATTCCTGAAATTCAAATTCAATACCGCTAAATTGTGCAGCAGCTTTCATTACCTGAACTGCAGAGCGGGTCACCTCCTGCCCGATTCCGTCACCGGGCAGAAGTGTAATTTTTTTATGTTCCATAGTTATCGCGGTTAATCTTTCTTGAACAGCCAGCTCATCATACCGCGGAGTTTTGCTCCAACGACTTCGATCGGGTGTTCTTTGTTTGCTTTGCGCAATTGGTTCATATTAGGCTGTCCCGCGTTATATTCAGCAAGCCATTCTCTCGCGAAAGTTCCATCTTGAACTTCAGTCAGAATTTTTTTCATTTCCTGTTTTGCTGCTTGCGTTACAACTCTTGGTCCGCGTGTCATTCCGCCGTATTCTGCAGTATCGCTTACAGAATAATTCATACGTGAGAGTCCGCCTTCATAATATAAATCAACAATAAGTTTCATCTCGTGCATACACTCGAAATACGCTAATTCAGGTGGATAGCCAGCTTCAACCAAAGTCTCGAAACCCATCTTAATAAGCTCGGCAGAGCCGCCGCATAAAACAGCCTGCTCACCGAATAAATCGGTTTCAGTTTCATCTTTAAAGTTTGTTTCAATAACACCTGCTTTTGCACCGCCAATGCCTTTTGCCCAAGCGAGAGCTAAATCTTTAGTTGCGCCTGAAGGGTCTTGATTTATTGCAATCAAACAAGGGACACCGCTTCCCTGCTGATATGTTCTTCGCACTAAATGCCCGGGGCTTTTAGGCGCGATCATCATCACGTTAACATCCGCTGGAGGAATAATTTGTTTATAGTGAATATTGAACCCGTGACCGAAAGCGAGTGTATCTCCCGATTTCAAATATGGCGCAACTTCAGCATCATAAATAGATTTCTGATTCTGGTCAGGCAGTAAGAGCATTATCACGTTCGCCCATTCAGAAGCCTCGGCAACTGTTTTCACGGTCAGACCCGCGTCTTCAGCTTTTTTCCAAGAAAGTGAATCTTTTCTTAATCCGACAACTACAGGAATGCCGCTGTCTTTTAAATTCAAACTATGCGCGTGCCCTTGGCTTCCATAGCCAAGTACCGCGATTTTTTTATCTTTGAGCAAATCTAAATTTGCATCTGCTTCATAATATACTTTCATTCGTCATTCCTTATGAATTGTTTGGTAAAAATTCTTGTTCATTCGCGCGAACCTGCTCGCCGCGTTTCAAGGCGACAACACCGGTGCGTGCCATTTCTTTAATCCCGTAGGGGAGAAACGTGTTTACTGCCGCGTTGATTTTATCCGGCGGACCGGTTATTTCTATAGTTAATGTTTTACTTGTTATATCAACTACTTTTCCTCCAAAGATGCTGCACAGACTTGATATTTCAGTTCTGTTTCCTTTAATATACTGGACGGTAATCAAAGCAAGTTCACGTACCGATAAAGGCTCTTTTGAAAGATCAACCACTTTCACTGTATCAATAAGCCTGTTGAGCTGCTTGATAATCTGATCCAACATTTTATCGTCTCCGGATGTCACGAGGGTCATTCGTGAAAGCCCGGGAATTTCTGTTCCGCCAATGGAAATGCTGTGCAAATTGAATCCCTTGCCGCTAAAAAGCGTTGTTATTCGATTGAACGCGCCAAATCTATTTTCAACTAATACTGATACTATTCGTTTCATAATTCCTTCTATAATTACATCAATTTGGGACTTAATCGTTTCACGATCATATCGTTAATAGATGCCCCTGCCGGCACCATCGGGAAAACCATATCTTCCCTTACAACTTTAAATTCCACGACAACGGGTCTGTCGGTAATCGCGAATGCTTTGTCAATCAATTTATCGACTTCTTCCACCGAGCTAGTGGACATTCCAACACAGCCAAACGCTTCCGCTACTTTCACGAAATCGGGATTGCTCTGCGAAAGATCGGTAAAACTATATTTTTCCGCGTGAAACAGTTCCTGCCACTGCCGCACCATACCAAGAAAGTTATTGTTAATAATAAAAAACTTGATTGGCAATTTATTCGCTGCCGCTGTGATTAATTCCTGCATATTCATCTGAAAGCCGCCATCGCCGCTTATCGAGATAATTGGCTTATCAGGTCGGGCAAAATAAGCACCAATGGCTGCAGGAACTGAAAAACCCATAGTACCTAATCCACCGCTTGTCAGGTTACTGCGCGGGTTTTCATACTTATAGTGCTGGGCAATCCACATTTGATGCTGCCCAACATCGGAAACAATTATCGCGTTGCCTTTGGTCTTTTCCGAGATTCGCTCAATAATATATTCGGTACGAAGCAATCCGTCACTTTTCTCATATTCCATCGGGCATTCCTCACGCCAGGCGTTTATCTCCTCCCACCATTCATCAGTCGCGGGCGGTTCGGTTAGTTCGCTCGCGAGTTCAGCAAGTATATGCTTCGCGTCACCAACGATTGGCAAATCGACAAGAACATTTTTATCGATAGCGGCGGGATCTATGTCAATATGTATCTTATAAGATTTCAACGAAAACTTATCTATACGTCCCGTCACGCGATCATCAAATCTGGCACCAAGCGAAACCAGCACATCGCAATTTGTGATTGCCTGATTTGCCCAATAAGTTCCGTGCATTCCAATCATACCTAATGAAAGTTCATCAGAACCGGGATATGCACCTAATCCCTGCAATGTCATAGCAACCGGAAGTTTATTTTCTTTCGCGAGCAATTTCAATTCATCCGTGGCACCTGACATAATCACGCCGCCGCCAACATACAGCAAGGGCCGTTTAGCTTTATGAATTTTTTCTGCCGCTTTCTTTATTTGGCTGGAGTGCCCGAAAATGGTCGGCTTATATCCGCGCAATTCAACAGTGTCAGGATATTCAAATTCACACTTAGCAGCGATTATATCTTTTGGCAAATCGACAAGAACAGGACCAGGCTTACCCGATGAGGCAATATAGAAAGCCTTCTTAATGTTTGAAGCAAGGTCTTTCACATCACGCACCAAAAAATTATGTTTGGTTATCGGTCTCGTGATACCGACAATATCAGCCTCCTGAAAAGCATCTTTGCCAATTAAATGGGAAGCTACCTGTCCGGTAAAAACAACAAGTGGAACTGAATCCATATAAGCATCTGCAATACCGGTTACAGTATTCGTTGCACCTGGTCCCGATGTCACCAGTACAACGCCAACTTTACCGGAGGCTTTTGCATATCCTTCAGCCATATGAACTGCTCCTTGTTCGTGCCTGACCAAAATATGTTTCAAAAAATCCACATCATATAGGTGTTCATATAGTTTTAACACGGAACCACCCGGGTATCCGAAAATATACTCAACATTTTCAAGTCGCAAACATTCAAAGAAAATGTCGGCACCACTCATTATCGGCTTATGCTGCTTCATAGTGTCTCCTAATCATTCATTTTTAAAATAGCACCTTTACTCGCGGATGTCACCATCCGGGCATAGCGTCCAAGATAACCCTTCTTTATTTTGGGTTCAAATTTTGGCAACGCTTGTAATCTCATAGAAATTTTTTCTTGAGATAGTTCAACATTTAACGTTCTCTCGTTAATATTTATAGAGATTATATCACCGTTAATAACCGCGGCAATTGGTCCCCGCTCCGCTGCTTCAGGTGATATATGTCCAATGCAGGCACCTCTCGTACCTCCTGAAAATCTTCCATCAGTAAGGAGCGCGACTTTATCTCCTAACCCCTGTCCCATTATAGCGGCAGTAGGCGAAAGCATTTCGGGCATTCCCGGTCCGCCTTTAGGACCTTCATAACGGATTAAAACTACATCTCCTGCTTTAACATCGTTCTGTAATATTTTTTCAACAGCTTCTTCCTGTGACTCATAAATTTTTGCAGGACCTGAGAACACGAGCATTCCGGGTGCTACAGCGGCAGTCTTTACTATCGCGCCTTCGGGTGCTATATTTCCATACAATACTGCAAGTCCGCCTGTTTTAGAATAAGGGTCTTCCACGGTACGTATTACTTTCGTGTCAAGTATCAGGGCATCGGCAATATTTTCACCAAGAGTTTTACCTGTCACTGTTTTCGCGGAAGTATCTAATATACCAAGTTTGCTCACTTCTTTCAAGATAGCTGATATACCGCCGGCATTATGCACATCTTCAATATGCACATCTTTTGTAGCAGGACTAACTTTACATAAATATGGTGTTACTGCCGAGAGTTCATTCAGCATATTTAAATCAAGCTGAATACCAAATTCATTGGCAATCGCGAGCGTATGCAAAATTGTGTTAGTGCTGCCGCCCATCGCCAAGTCGAGGATAAACGCGTTCTTAAATGAATTGAGCGTTAATAAATCACTTGGTTTAATGTCCATAATAACTAATTCAACTATTTTTTTTGCAGCTTGCTGCGCGAGTGTTGTTCTTTCAGGCGATATCGCGAGGATTGTTCCGTTGCCGGGGAGGGCTAAGCCGAGGGCTTCCATTAAGCAGTTCATAGAGTTCGCGGTGAACATACCGGAACAAGAACCGCACGTTGGACAACCATAATCCTCATACTGCTTCAGGCGCGCTTCATCTATTAATCCTGATGAAAATTTGCCAACGCCTTCAAACACCGAAATTAAATCCACCTTTTCTCCATCCGGCAAACGGCCTGCTTTCATTGGTCCGCCGGAAACAAATATCACGGGAATATTCATACGCATCGCCGCCATTAACATACCCGGGACAATCTTATCGCAATTCGGAATGCATATAATACCGTCAAGGCGATGTGCTTCAACTACGGTTTCAACACAGTCGGCAATTAATTCGCGGCTCGCGAGAGAATACCGCATTCCAAGGTGTCCCATAGCAATACCATCATCAACACCAATAGTATTAAATTCAAACGGAACACCGCCGGCGGCACGGACTGCATCTTTTACAACTTTTCCAAATTCCTGCAAATGAACGTGTCCGGGTATTAAATCGATATAAGAATTGCAAACTCCGATAAACGGTTTTTTGAAATCATCATCGCTTTTGATTACGCCGGTAGCTTTCAGCAAACTCCTATGCGGAGCTTTATCAAAACCTTTTTTTATTAAGTCAGAACGCACGAGATCCTCAATTCAAAGATATTCAGCAAAGTCTTCCTTTTAGGTCAACCCCTAACTCTGAATCTTTATAAATAAGTGTTTTGCGAGATTTGGGATTGAGCTGTTCTTTATCTAATAACGGTAAGAATACCGATTAATAGACCAAGAAAGTTAATTCCTAGAAGAAGAGTAAGCGAAGATAAGTTAATAGAAAGACAAGGCACATTTCCACCGCCTGAAGCGACTAAATCAAAAACATTATGTATGTATGCACTTGTCATTTTTTAATATAAAATAAGTTACAAAAAAATTTAATGCAAAATAAACGCATTATTCCTCAAAGTCAAGTTATTTCCATATTTTTTTCATTAATATTTTCGATATGTATATTGTTCTTAAATATTGTATAAATATTAAGTCAATTCTTTCAATAGTGCCATTACTTTAACTTTGCCGAGTGATAAGAATCTAAGTCATAGTTTATTTTCGTCGCGGGCATTTCCAAGCGGCGAAGGGTGACATTCGATAATCCGAAAAATTCTTCAGCAAGAGTATCGTGAAAATCGGAAAAAACCACCACTTCAATAATTCCGGCTGCAATAAGTGCTTTCGCGCAGTTAGTGCAAGGCATATTCGTGATATATGCAGTCGCGTTATGTGTACTCACACCGTGAGATGAGCATTGCAAAATAGCATTCATTTCGGCGTGAATAGTGCGGATGCAATGATTATCAATTACTTTGCAGCCGGCCTCTTCGCAATGAGGCTGTGCCGGTACTGAACCATTATAACCGGTTGAAAGTATTTGCCTGTCTCTCACGAGGACACATCCGCAATGCATACGCGGGCAGGTTGCCCGTTCTGATACAAGCATTGCCAATTTCAGGAAATACTCATCCCACGATGGACGTTTGAATATCACTGTTTTTGTTTTATTAGGCGGATTTTCCATTGTATTCCTTTAATAAGCTATATTTGCAATATAATAATTTCTTTTTAATAATAGCAGTAACAATAGGAATTTCATAATAGAATGAGCAAAAAAATTGGAAAACATACAGACTTCAGGAAAAAATTAGCAAAAATCAAAATAGTGTTAACTGATGTTGACGGTTGTTTGACGGATGGGGGAATGTATTATACGGAAAACGGATTAACTATGAAAAAATATAATGTAAAAGATGGGATGGGTGCCGTGCTATTAAAAAGTTCAGGCTATATAACGGGTTTAATTTCTTCAGATGCTTCTATGATAGGTAAAATACGCGGAGAAAAATTACAATTTAATTATACAGTAATTGGTACATACGAGAAACTTGCTGCCGCGAAAAAAATTTGTGAAGAGCAGAATTGTACTTTGGAAGCTGTTGCATTTATGGGTGATGATGTTAATGATTTAGAGTTATTGAAAGAGGTTGGGGTAAGTGCTGCACCCCGTGACGCGGTAGAAGAGGTAAAAAAAGCAGCTATGTACGTGTGCAAACGGCGCGGCGGGAAAGGTGCTTATAGGGAATTCGTTGATATGATTTTAGCATCCACGCGTAAAGAAAAATAATCATTTTTTTATTTTTCTAATATTTTAATTTGTTTTAATCAATTTTCATTTATATCTTTATGAATATATATTTCAATTAGTAAGTAAACATAATGTTTTTTTCCCAATAATCGGTCAGGGCTTAGTTCTAAGGCAAATTTTGATTGCCTTACAATTTGCTTTAGATATGATAATGTTAGGAAAGTTTTCCAAATAGTTTAGTTAAATTGTTTTTCCATACCACAACTATCAAAAAATATAGGAATTAGTATGAAGAAAGTTACTTTATCTTTCGCCCTTGTGTTCGTTCTTGTTTCGTCTCTGGTTTTTGCTCAAACTATTGTATTGCAGCCTGCAAAGGGATATGACGGAGTTAAACCATTACCATTTATTAAAGTATTTTACTCTTCAACTGAGAGTTTAGTTCTTGATTGGGATAAATCTCTTCCTGCCGGATGCAGTATAAAGATAGGGTCATCTCCCGGTAATTATAACATTACCTCAATTTCTCTGGATGCAAATTCTGTGCGAAAAAGTTTTATACCGGGAAAGTTGTCTCTTCTCACAATTGGCCGATATTATGCAATAATCACAAACTCGACAAAACAAAATCTTTCCGATATTTCTGCTGACGCGGCGGCGGTTTATTCAAACGAGATTCAGTTTGTGATGGAATCGCCAGAGGCACCAAAAGCAACAGCTCCTATTGGTTCAATCAATATCTCAACTCCTGAGTTCAGGTGGGGAGCTATACCGGGTGTTTCCGCCTATTGGATTATTTGTTCAAGCACGGAATTTAAGGTGAAAACAGATTCTTTAGGAAATAATCCCGCTATACAAGGTGCAAATATTATGTGGGACTATATTACTACAGCGAATAATGCTACTTATGGCGATATTAGTCCAAGTTCTCCTTTCACAAAATCTGCTATTCCGTTATTCCCGGGAAATAGATACTACTATACTATTCTTAATTTATACGATCCAATTGACGTGGCTTTCGCGAGTTCGGTATTTGGCGGTATGTCAGATTTCCTTTTACCTAGTGTTAGTCAAATTGATTCCCTAAAACTAATTTCTCCGTCTGATACCCTGCATTTTCCGGGAGATGAAACTATTCGATTTCAGTGGAATCCGGTTCAAGGGGCAAATAGCTATACAGTCTATCTTTTGAATAGAGTAACTCAATTTGCCGGCAATAATCAGCAAATCGATCTTCCGGTATGGAATGGTTCAACTACTAATACAAGCTTAGATTTTGCGGCGCGGCAGAACCTCCTTGGCGGAAAATATGTTTGGTTCGTGGTGCCTACAACGGGCACAGGCTCCGGTAACCAAAGTATCAAGCACACTTTTTCATACGATGTTCCTATGAGTACTTTCAGTGCTCATTTAAAGAATGCAGCCGATAGTACTGACTTGATAAGCTATTCTTTTTCTCTAAGTTCAACTACAGGCGGCTATTCGCCATCCGTCCCATATATAGTTTCGAATAGTTCCTCCTACACTGATAGTATTCCAACTGATGTTTACCAGATAACTGCAAAAAAGAACGGCTATTTTGATTCAACATTCACATTTGCGGTTAATGGTACAAAGCAGAAACCAACACAAGTTAACCTTTACCTTACTCAATTCCCATCATCCGTGAGCGGTAAAGTTGTTGATACTTCCGGTATAGGCGTGCAGGACGCGGCAGTACTTTTGACGAATGTATTAACGAACGCGGTTACAACAATAAAGACAAGTTCTTCCGGTAGTTTTTCAGGTGCAATTCCGAAGGCATCGTATCGTCTGAATGTTAATAAGCCCGGATATCTTTCACCTCTTCAAACGAACCTGACAGTTAACCAGTCGCAGGTTATTTTATCAAATTCTTTAGTATTAATACCTGATAAAGCAACTCTTTCAGGTACAGTTATGAATGATGATAACCAGCCTGTTCAGCTTGCCGAGATTAAAGCTACTCAAGGTGCGACAGTCCAATGGGCAAATTCAAGTGGAACAGGGAGTTATTCATTCAACCTTTCTTCAGGGGCTTGGATAGTTGAAGTTTCCAAGCAGGGTTTCGTGAGTCCCAATCCAATAACATTAAATCTTTCAAAAAATGACAATTTTCAAGGTCAAAATCTTGTACTTATCCCGCGCGCGAATCAAGTTACCGGAACAGTATATAAAGTAATTAAAACAGGAACGCAAAGTTCACTTTCTCCGTTTTCTAAAGTTGTTGTTACTGCTACTCCTATTAGCGGGCAGGTTATTTCTGCAGTTACCGGATCAAACGGACAGTTCTCACTCAGCCTTAAGTCTGGTTCTTATATTATTAGTGTTGATGCGCGAGGTTATACAGCGAACACTAATACACAGGTAACTCTTGGCGTTGGACAAACTCTTACCGCTGTTGATTTTACAATGACACCAAATCAAAGCAGTGTTTCCGGTATTATTTCCGAAACAGGCGGTACTCCGGTTGCAGATGCTGTAATTTCAGACGGAACAGTTTCTACTGTATCTCTATCAACAGGCAATTATCAGATGAGTCTTGCATCGGGCAATCACACTCTCACAGTGACAAAAAGTGGATATGTCACTCCGGATACAATTGCCGTTTCACTTTCACCGGGGCAGCCCTTATCAGGAATAAACTTTTCCTTAGATGCAAATGCTGCAACTATCACCGGCTCAGTAAGCAGTCTTGGTAATTCTCTTCCTAATGCGATAATCTATGCATCTAAAGGCTCAAAAACGCTCGAGACAAAGTCATCGTCTTCAGGAAGCTTTGTTTTAAGTGTACAGCCCGGAACTTGGAAAATTTATGCAGCAAAACAGGGATTCAAAAATTCACCTCCAGAATCCTTTCCAGAATCCTTTTTCGTGGGTGCCGGTCAGACAAGTGCCAACCACAATTATTCTCTTGTTGAAAATATTGGAACGATAAAAGGAAACATTACTACCGGCGGTTCACCTCTTGCAAATGTTACTGTTACAGCTAAAGACAAAAATAATAATGCAAATGTATTTTCAACTCTGTCAAATATTTCGGGTTCCTATTCACTTTCTGTTCCCGCGGAAAGAGACTACACTTTATCAGCAGCTTTGACAGGATATACTACTTATAATGATGCAAGTGTACCTATATCAGCAGCAGGTGCCTTGCAAGTAGTTAATGCAGCTGTAAATCCGGTGCCGGCTCTTATAACAGGGAAAGTACTCGATAATAATTTGCAGCCTGTTAATAATGCAAAAGTGTATTTAACTATCAATTCAGCTTTAATTGATAGTACCATTACTTCAGTAACCGGAGAATATAAGATTGGTTCTTCGGTAGGTAAAGCAAAGCTCAGTGCATTTCTACCGGGGTACACGAGAGATAATGTTGATAATATAACTGTAAGTTTAGGGCAGACACTTACAAATATTAATTTCAAAATTTCTCCAAACTACGCGTTATTGAGCGGGACGATTAAAGATCAAGACGGAAAAGCTATTGAAGGTGCTTTCATATCTTTAACTGCAGCTTCATCAGGCGGAACGTCCCAATCGGCAGCAGATGGTTCTTTTGTTATATCAAATCTTGTCGGCAATACCTTTACTTTCACTGCTTCTAAAACTGATACTACAATTTCTAAATCCCGTTATGCTGATACTACAATTCAAAACTATGATATTAAAGATGGTGAAACAAAGTCAATCTCGATAAAAATGACTAAATTGGATGGGACAATAGCAGGTAAGATTACTGGAAAGATTAAAGAGAATATTCCATCAGCAACAGTATATTTGTACGATACAAAATCGTCAAAAACAGTGACTGCAATAAGTGATCCTGCCGGTAAATATTTAGTGTCAGGATTACCCCTTTCTACTTATATGATAACTGCCGATAAAGCAAAATACAGTTCGTCACAACAGATTATTAAAACTCTAACGTCATCTGCACAGAAAGACTCGGCTGATATTAATGACTTTGCTAAAAATAAAGGGCAGGTTAAGGGTATACTAACTGACAAAGTGACCGGTGCTGTTATTAGCGGTGCAGCAATCAATGCTCGTAGTTCAAAAAGTGCCGGTAGTGCAGTCTCCGGATTAGATGGTAAATTCTTGATTCCTGATTTAGAGAATGACTCAAATTGGGTATTCTTTGAAAAAACAGGGTATGTCCAAGACTTAACACAAAGGGATAGTACTCCGTTTTCATTTCAATTAAAACCAAGTACAATGAAAATTACAGGAACGGTTAAAAATCAAGCTCCAGCGGGCTTGGGATTTGCTACAACTGTTAAAGCATCTTCAGGACAAACAATTCTTTCTACAACAACAGATGTGGCGGGAAACTTTACATTTAACAATGGAAATCCGGGAGCAACATATAATGTTTTTACCGAGATTTTCAAGGATGGATATGTTAACGCGGATACTGCCTTTACAACAATGCCCTCTGCGCAAAGCGTTGGTCCAATTCAATTGTTCGTTTCAGTAAGAAATGCTTCTATTTCCGGAACAGTCGGTACTCCATCCGCGGTGATAAGTGTAAAAAACAAAACAACCAATGAAACATTTAACAGCGTTTCAAATTCGGATGGAACTTATAGTGTTAATTTCCTTTTGAACGGATCTTATACAGTTACAGTAAGTAAAACGGGTTTCACGTTCTCACCCACAAGTGTTGCAGATATAGACCTCGCTGTTGGTGCCAGTCGGATTATGGATTTTATAGCTACAAAGAGTTCAGGAAATCTAACTGTTAATACTAAAGACGAGAGCGGAGTTTCTTTGGATTCTGTTTCTGTAAATATTACAAGTACTGATACCTTATATTCATACTCCGGTCTTAGTAAGTCAGGGACATTTACGTTTACCGGCGTTCCTACAAACGGCGTTCCTACAAAAGAATTTGTTCTACAAGTTAACAAAACCGGCTATTCATCACAGTCAACGCCGAAAAATGTTACAATTGCTAATAATGTAACTGCAACTGAAAATGTTACTCTTATTAAAAACAATGTTTCTCTTTCAGGTACTGTAGTAAAAGATACTACACTTTCTAATCCATCAGGCGTTAGTGTTGCCGGTGCAAATGTTGAGTATCGCAATACCGCTACAGGACAAACATTTTCAGTTGTTTCTGAGTCTAACGGGAACTATACATTTGGAAGTTTAGCAGCCGGGGCTGCGACTATAAGTGCATCTTTTACCGGTTATAAATCAGATACACTTACAGATAATTTGGTGACGGGTATGAATTACACTAAGAAGAATATTACTCTTTCGCCGACTTTTGTTAAATTGTCCGGCAAAGTAACATATAAAGGCGCAGGATTAGCGAACACAACAGTTACTGCACTATCGTCAAACTCGTTTAGTACTACTACCGATTTAAGCGGTGAATATTCATTTAGTGCATTGCCAATTAAAACGGGTACCGGCGACACAACAATTTATAGAGTATCGATTTCAGGAACTGATTTTCAAACACGCGATACATCTGTTCCAGTACCTGCTTCTATGAAAGGGCAATCGGTTAGACTGCCGGACTTTAGTATTCCGAGTGGAAAGATAAGTGTTACCATTAATGATGGTGAAAGTACTGCTTTATCTGATGTGAACTTGATTTTTGTTCGTCCCGATGGTAATCAATCGCAGACCGTTACTGATAAAACCGGCAAGTTCGAAACGCAACCAAAACTTTCAGCAGGTAAATATAAGTTAAATATCTCGAGAGATAATTATCTATCACCAAATGACTCATTGACAGTTTTTAATCTTGTAAATGATAATTCAACAATTTCGAGAAATGTGTCATTGAGATATAAATTAACTCCTCTTACGTCAATTGATGCTTCAAATCCGGCAACAGTAACTGTTTTCTATAAAGGGACCTTACCTGCCCTTGATGCAAAACTGAAATATCAATTGGGTACGGGTTCAGAGAATAGTGTGGATAGTGTGAATTTAGCAAATTCAACAATAACGTGGCAAATCCCTGCATTGCACTCGCTCGTGAAGGTAACGTATTATGTTGTGATTCGCGAGACCTCAACAGGTGTTGTTTATACCAGCGACAAATATACCTTAACTCCTGAAGCTGTAGGAATATTATCATCAATTTCATTCAAACCTTTGATAGATAAAGCAACCTTACGTAAAAATGATACTTATGAAATATCTATGCTTGTAAAAGATGGAAAGAACAATAGTCTGTTAAGTTCTTTTCAAGGTACTGCACCGAAGGGTACGATAAATTGGAATATTGATACATCAGTTTTTAAAATAAGCTATCCAAAAGCTACTTCGGGTGATAGCACAGTCATTCTTTTAACTACTCTAAAAGATACTACATCAAAAATCACGGCAAGCGGGACATTGAACGGATTCAGTGTATCACAAGAAGCTTCTGTTACGGTTGGCAACGTGATTTTAAAATCAATTAATGTAACAAAGTCTGTTCAGCAATTGAGTAATAAGTCAAGCGGGCTGCAGTTCTCGTATTCAGGTATTGATACTGCTTCAAAAGCAGTAATGCTTGGAACAAACCTAAAATGGAGTATAGTTCCGGTTGGAGGCGGAACAATTGACTCTACAGGTTTCTTTAAACCGGTTGATTCTTTATTTATAGGTAATGTTGAAGTAACTGCATTAGATAAAGTAAGCGGTAAAAAGGGAATAACAGACCTCACCGTTTACGCTGATGTCGATTCAACGTCTAATATGACATTGACAGATAAAGACGGAATGAATCTCAAGATAGTGCCTGGTTCAGTTATGATACCTGTTAAGGTTACGCTTGGGAAGGCACAATTTGGGCCTGCTAAAAAGAATTATATAACTGATTTAACATCGTATGTTGTGTCCGATAAACAATATTTTATTACATATTTATCGGATATAAAAATAGCCGGTGATACGACTATTAAGCCAATGACTCTTGAAATACAGATTGATCCTTCATTGAGGGCATTTGAAGGAGCTAAGACAATCGGTTATTACAATACCACCTCAAATGAGTGGACGATTCGTACTACTAATCCATTTGGCGCAGCATCATTTTCTGCGGAAATTATATCGTTTGGAGAGTATTCTATATTAGCAGAAAATGAGCCTCTGGGGATAAAGTATGCAGCAGTATTACCGACTCCGTTTTCTCCCAAAATTGCCCCTGTGCAAATTGGTTATAAGTTAAATTCACTGCAGCCGCCTGCTACTGTTACCATAAAAATTTTCAATATGCGGGGGGAATTAGTTAAAAACGTGATTCAAAATGACTTGCAGATGCCGGGAGTTTATAAGCCTTCAACTATAAGTGCATTAGCGTGGGATGGGAAAACTAATGACGGGTATGAAGCCAATAACGGCCGCTATATTATTCAAATTTCGGCTAAAGACCCAAGCGGCGAGGTTACTAAACTTATTCCTGTCGTACTGGTGAAATAAGGAAAGAATGAAAACAATGAAAACGATAAAGAATCAATTTATACCTAAATTTATGAAAACACTTTCATTATGCTTTGTTTTTGGCTGGCTTATTGGTACGCCAAATTTATTTGCTCAAAAGTCTTCTATTCCCGGAGCTTTTGTTGATGTGGGACTCGGTGCGCGCCCTGTTGCTATGGGCAGTGCTTATTCCGGTCTTGCAGATGATATTAATGCTTTGTTTTGGAATCCCGCGGGGCTAACGAACTTGAAAGAAAAACAGGCTTCTTTCACTACTGCAAAAATATTTGGTTTGATAACCTATAATATGGTATCAGTTGGTATGCCGATTCCTTCGGATGGTCCAAAACAGGGAGCAGGCTTAGCACTTATATATTCGGGTGATGAAATGCTTCGTGAAATGACCATAACAGCAGGCTTTGGGCGGGAAGTTGGTCCTGTTACTCTCGGTGCGAATCTTAAATATAGATATGCCTCTTTTGGCAATAACGGATTCAACGAGGCTGATTATAATTTCATTTTTTCGCAGGAAGAAATCGACTTAGGAAAAAGTAATCAAGTTCGAGGTTCTGCAAATGGATTTGGAATAGACCTTGGTCTCCTTTACCAGTTTGATTCAACCCTCAGGTTTGGTCTTATGCTTCGCGATTTGGTAGCTCCTGTTATGTGGAACTCACAATCTGACAGTAAACTTGCAAAAGGCAAATACACGGAAAGCGTGCCCTTTGAAAGCGTAATTGGGACTTCTTACAAAATTTCCAATGAATTTACTATGACGGCAGATTTAAAGCCTGCATTTACTAAAGATGTTTCAACTACTATTCGAGGAGGAGCTGAATTGCGTTTATTCAAATTTCTTTTTGTTCGCGCGGGATTGCAAAATTCTGTGAACAGTGAAAACGATGAAAAATACGTTTTTGGTTTTGGCTTTAACTATGGTATAAAGAAATCTACATTGAAGTTTGACTATACATATTTATCTGAACAGTTAGCTTCATCAAACCGCTTAACACTTAGTTTTACATTTTAGGAAGGAGGATTCAAATGAATAAGTTTTTACTCGTTTTATTCTCGATAGTTCTTTCGGTTATTACTTTCGCACAAACCCCCAAGATGGAATATTATGTAGGCGGTTTGATGAATTACAAGATGAGTTTTGGTGCTAATACTCAAGGCGGAGGACTTGGTTCGGGCGGATTTGGCAGAGTTCTCGCGCCCGGAATCAGTACAGGCCCAGCATCAATCTTCACAAGCCCTGCAGAACTCGGGTTAATAAAAAGACCGGTCGTGTATCTTGATACAAAAATGACTATATCAACAAATACTGTTGGTCTTGATTTATCATCGGAACTAAATAAGTTGTTCAAAACATCAACAACAACTTTCTTAAAGGATACTACCACTTTTGATTTTTCAAAGAGCAAATTTCCTCCTATATACACTCGTGTTACCAACTTTGATCTTGGGCAATCCGCGGAATTTAGCGCGTTCGCTTTGGCACTTCCGATAAATGAAAAACTAACGCTTGGTTTTGGAGTGTATTATCCTTTCAATATATCAAGTGATTTTTCAATTACAGGATTCAGGACGAAACTCAAATCAGTTAAGGAATTATCCGGTCAATCAATTATTGTTGATTTACCACTGCAAACTAACTTTGCCGCGAATTTTAATTTTAGCGTTAATTCTTTAATGTTTGGCGGCGCGTATGAAGTGGCAAAAACTGATTTCGGCACTACCATTGTAGGTGCATCATTTAATCATTATGAAGTTTCCGAGTTTGTAAACATAAATCTTCGTGTTGATGGTATGATGGTAATACAGAACAAAGAAGCGCATTTTAATAATCCTAATGATCCTAATATTGATTGGGCAGCCGGTGAAACTAATGCATTCTACTGGCTCGCGCGGGGAAATTATAAAACATCCGGATGGGGATTTAGATTAGGCGCGGTTCAAAAGAACGAGAAATGGAATCTTGTTTTTTCGCTTGATATCGTACCAAAGTTTGTAATGACTGATAATAATATGTTCAATCAGAGTTATCAACCTATATTTTTAACAGGCAGTCCGATTGGAAAAGATAATCCTCTGAATATCGACATTAATAAGCTATCGCTTTCTAAACCAAACATCTCCGCTGCCACTAAAAATAGTCTCGAAAAAACAGCTGAAACCAGTTATCCTTCCACGCTCACTATTGGCGGTGATTATAAAACGGGTTCATTTACTTTTGGACTAAACTTAGTAAAATATTTATCTCCAATTTATTTAAAAATAGATAAATATAAAATTGGAAAAGATTTAAGTTTAGGTTCAAAATTCAGTGTTGATGTTCAACTTGCCGACAAAGTAAAAAAATGGGGTTGGCTGTTAGTTCCCAGCCGTTTATTCCCATTTTTTGACATAGACGGGTTACTTTTCCAAATATTTTCAAAGTTCACGAAATATAAAAATCCGCACTATCGTTTAGAGGGAGGAATAGTAACCGGCAAGGCAATTGCGGAGGGCTTTACAAATCCTGTACAACAAAATAGTATGAATGATGTTTTGGGCATACCATTCCCGACAGGTATTTCAATCTCAAGAGAATACACGATATATGACAGGGTCCACGTGGGTATATTAGTATTTAGCTTCCCTGATTTTGCTTTCAGATATGGAATAGCTTACGAACTTTAGACTTAAGGACTTGTTCAGAAATAACATTAACACTTTCTCACGCGAAGACTGCAAAGGTTAGATTTAGAACTTGTAAAGGTTATTTTTTTACAAGGACTAAATGTTTTTATTTATATAGAAGGCTGCCTCAAAAGGGCAGCCTTTTTTGTACAAGTTTATTCTAAAAGTTCTTTCACTTTATAGATATGATAGACACCGCGAAGTTTACGTAAAATATATAGGATGGGCGTTTTCCACTTTAGCCGATAAGGGGCAGAGCCACTTGAGTTAATGCCTTGGTATTTATCTGATATGTATGCTTGTAATTTTAGCAGCTCCTTAATATATGGTATATACAAACAAGAAAACACATTTGGGCTTAATTTTCGTCGTCCTAACTCTATTGTGCCATTATTAATAAATTTCAAGTAGTGATAATGATAAAATATTATAGGGAAAACATTTCCTGTATTGAATTCTTTTCCTTTAATATCTCCATTTTCTGAAAATATTTCGTATTGCTGCACATTCCAAGCTGCTACGCCTCCGCCGAGGTGTTGGAGCGAGTGAACGCCTTCAAATCTTTCTGACCAGTCGTTCAAATACCCTTGGTCGCCAAATTTACCGGATTCGTGACGATCATAACACCATTCTAAACAACGTTCCCGCCACCATTCTAAAGCCTCCATTCCGGCAGAATCATTTTTAAAACTAATAAACTGCACACAATATTTACCGTTCTTATTATCGCGGGCATATTGAGCTGAGTATTTGTGTTCGGTCAGTAAAATAGATTTTGTGCCAAGTTCCTTGAAAATTGGTTCAGGTGAACTATAGAAGAAAAGGTCTGCATCTAAATAGGTGCAGCTGTCAAGGTGAAATTTATTAATGCAGTAAATAATGGTTGATGACGTGCAAGTCCAACAATACTCTGCACGGTTTCTGCTCGGTTTTACGGCAAGCAATTTCTCATCTTCAAATTCATTTAATGAAATGACCGTGGTATGCTCAAGACATTCCTCACGTAATATTTGGAGCGATTTGTCATCAAATGCAAAAATATATAAATGGAAGTCATTACTCCATTGTTTCAACGAATTATACATCGCGATTCCGCGGCTTAAATAGTTTATATCAAACAGTGTACAGTAATTTCTTTTCATCATTTTATTAACGACTGAATTTTTTGAATTATTACGGGCAATAATCTTCTAAACGATAGTTTAGTTACTGCTTCACGGGAGGCTTGCAGTAACTCGGGAAAAAGTAAGTTATTAGAGAGGATACATCCTTTTTTAGCAATCTCAATTCCAAAGCCATATTGACCGGTAACTGCAGCGAATACCCATCCAAGTAATAATGAACGCCTATCTTCCATAGCTGAAATATTTTGAATATAAAGCATCTCACCCCATCCGGGCGAAGTTTTGTGAGAGTATGAAAGTAATTTGCGTCTGAGCGGGGTATTAGCAATAAGCTCTAACTCATCACGCGATATTTTTTGAGAACCTTTAATTTTTAATTCCGCTAACCAGTATGGTTGTGCTGCCATATATTGCATTGTTACAAACATCTTATCTTCCCCTTGGTAGGCATCAATTATTCCCGGTTCAAATTCTGCCAACAAAATATTACGGCGAATATTTTCAGCCATCGAAAGATATAAATTCAGGTCTAATCCTTGTGAATCTGTTTTAAACCAATCAACATATTCTATATTCGCGCGATTCAATGCAGAGTTGAGGGTAATGGATTTTAATTTGACGGTTTTGACAATATCAAACTTATCTCCAAATGCCCAATCGTTTAATGATTTATTGTCAGGCGGCAACGCACCTGAGCAAAAAGGAGATTTTGTCAGATAGAAATCTAATTCACCTTCTACTTCAGGATGAACAAGTGAATTAAAAACTAATAATTTTTTAAATGCAGAGCTGCCTTTTTCATCGACGCGTAACTCGCGATCATCGGCGTCAAACGCGAGGCAAATAGAGTGGCGTGCTATCGTTTGCCAATAACTATGTATCGCGCCGGATGCTCCGACATCAATAAGCACTGGCGGTTTTTCAACAAATTCGGGCGATTCTAAAACTTTATGAATTAATGATTTCATTATATTTAAGTGGATGTAAGTAAAAAAACGGGTAATAATTGGAAAAGATTAGGAAATAATTCCTGCAGAGACCGCTTAATTCCGGCTGTGGAATCAGCGCAAATATGCTGCTCTATTTTTAGATTGCCAACTTGTTCAACTAATTCCATAAAATCCGCTATTGAAAGTTGATGAATGTGTCCGGTGGAATACCAGGAATACCCGAACATCATTGGTTTAGGCATTCGCCCATATAAGAGTAAATCGATCCTGTTTCTATAAAAGCCAAAATTTGGGAAAGAAATAATAAGACGTGAGGCAATTCGTTTCATTTCCTGCAATAGAATCTCCGGATACATCACCATCTGGATGGTGACGTTACAAATAGCGTAATCAAATTCCTTATCAAGAAAGGGTAATTTATCATCAATTCGTCCTCGCGTGATTTGTAATCCCTTGTGAAGAGAAGCTGCAACCCCGCTGTTTGAAAGTTCAACCCCGCATCCTTTCGTGTTTTTATTGTCACGTAATATCTTCAATAATGAACCGTTACCACAAGCAAGATCAACAACCTTTGCTCCTGCCGGAATCAAAGATAGTATAACTCCATATTCCCTTCGATACTCTTCAGCATAGGCAGTGTAATCATAATTTCTATTGTCATTTGATAGCGGCGAATTTATATCCATACTTCATAGTTATTTGATATTTATATTCAAAAATACGAAAGTTTTTAGAGGCAAGGTAATCTCAAGAAGGATTCTTTTGCACTATTTCAAATACTTGGAAGTAATTTATTGGTATTTTGTTATTTTCCAATGTTGACTTAATAATTTTTCATATATAATAATAAATTTAAAAGTAATGCTGATAAGATCACTCGTATGAGCGAAGATAAAATAAAAATATTAGTAATAGATGACTCCGATTTTCTTCGTGAGGCTATAAAAAAATTTCTTGAAGATTATGAATGTGATGTTATTGTTTCCGTGGATGGTGTATCGGGTATTCAGGCAATTGTCGAGTCAAAACCGGGATTAATATTTTTAGATTTACTTTTACCCACCATAAATGGAATCGATCTTCTTCGTGTAATAAAAATGTTTGATGAATCAAAAAATATACCTGTTATCGTAATAACAGGCAGCAATGATTCATATCTCATTGACCAGTGCAATGAGCTGGGGGTGCAAAAAATATTAACCAAACCGCTTACCAGAAAAGTTATATTTAACGCGGTCGAAGAAGTTATTGGAGATCAAATTCTTTCGCGTGTAAAATTTAAAAAATATGTCGGTGAAAAAGAAAGAAAGAAAGAACAAGAAAAGGAATTTCTAAGACCTGTAACTACATCACAAATTAAACGCGATTTATTGAGGTTTTTTGTAAAGACAATTGATCAAAAGAAATCTGATATTTTTTCAGCCCTTGAAGCCAAAAATGAAGTTATGCTTCGCAATATTATGCACGAACTAAGGGGAACCGGTTCAACAATAGGATATCCGCGGCTAACTTTGCTTGGTGAACATCTTGAGAAAAGACTCAAGATTCGTATGGCTTCTTATGAATGGCGGGAAGTTGAAATTTTCACGATGGAGGTACTTTCTATGCTTGATCTTATTCAAGAAGAAAATATGCAGTAGCAGGCATAATGTTGTTCAAAAATAAACTTTAATCAATGTGACTTTGAAGTTTAAACTCGTTTAGCTATCAAATGCTTTTATTATGCATTTTTATGGAGAAAATCAATACTTTTGCGCCGGTTTGTATGCGGCGATGAACTATGGATTTTAGTAGAGCCAAGCCGAAACAAATGCGTATTTTGCCTCAAAATACACGCAAGTTGAATTATTCGGCATTTGCCATTGTAATTGACTGGGTTCGAAACGCCCTGGGAAAGCGGCTTTTAAATCCGCTTTCTACAAATACGCCTGTTCCGAGCTTGCGGTTCCGATAGCAGAAAACTGCCTGCCCTTTATTATGCCCGCTTGTTCCTGTTCGTATTATTCCGCCGTCCAAATATGTTTTTATATCATCTGCCGATAAACATTCATAAATGTTTTTTGTAATGTGCTTCTCGAATATTTTCGCGCCATTGGTATGAAAGATGAAGTTTCCATAGTTATCAAGTGCGCCAATTTTCAATCCTAATTTGCTTTGCCGCGTAAAATTTCCGCCATCCCAATTTTTTGAAACGATAAAAATATCAGAGTGTTGTTCATAATAACTGTAATTATCTATCGCTTCCGCCGGAACACCGAACTGTTCACTCATTGCATTTACCGCGAGTGTAACAAGTTTTGTACGCGGGTATTTAGGCTGTGCATATTTAACATAATTCTTCGGTTTGTGGTTGATACTTTCACGTTTTGTTAATTTAGCGACAAAGAAACCTTCGGTTTTCGCGATAAGCGGATTTATACGTCGCGCTTTTGCAACACCGCTATTCAGAGGTATCCCGTTGATAGAAGTAAAACCGTCTTCCGCCGGAATGGGCAATGTTATATCCTCTATATCGAGCGGGTAATTTTCGAGAAGGAAATTAATCATATCTTCATTTTCTTCAAGTGTTAATGTACAAGTTGAATAGACGAGAGTACCACCCGGAGCAAGCATTTTAATAGCACTAATAAGCAATTTTTGCTGCAAAAAGGCAAGACGTTTTACCAAATCAATATTCCACCGGTTATTCACTTCACCTTTTTTTTGAATAATGCCAAGACCGCTGCAAGGGGCATCAACAAGAATCTTGTCGAAAAACTCGGGATAGTAGGATGACATTTGTTCACCGGGCATTTTAAGTATCGCGCTATTAACAACGATCATCCGCTCCATATTAAAGGAAAGAATTCCGGCACGGTTTTGCGCGACTTCATTTGCAACAAGGCTTCCGGAGTTTTGCATCATCTGGGCAATCATTGTAGTTTTTGAGCCGGGTGCCGCGCACATATCCAGCACGCGCTCACCGGGTCGCGGATTCAGCACCAAAGGCGGCAGCATTGATGAACTGCTTTGTATATAATAGCTGCCTGTAATATGCTCAATAGTTTTTCCTATGTTTTCATTTTCGTCTTTTTCAACTTTGAGTGCATAAGGAAACCCTTCAACTTCCGAAACTTCTATGTCATAACCCGATTTAAGGCTCTCGATTAATTCGTCTTTTGTTGCGCGGAGAGAATTAAATCGGATATATATCCCGCGTGCTTCGAGTGTAAAATGCGCGTAATCATCAGCCCACTCAGCACCATAGAGATTTGAAAGATATTCTGTAATATTTTGAGAAAGAGGAACAGTATTATTTTTCAACGGATTCTAATTTTAATTTTGCTCAAGACCAAGAACTTTGGTGTAGTATGATTCGTATCGCGGTATTATCAGAGACTTATCAAACTCGTTGACCGCCCGCCCGCGGGCATTGTTTGAAAATAGTTTGTATTTTTTATCGTTTGTCAATAAATCAACAGCATAGCGTGCCATTCTGTCAATATCGCCAATTTCAGCTATAAAACCGGTTTCATTATGACGCACCAATTCAGGAAGCCCGCCAACGCTGGATGCAATTACCGGAAGCCCGCAAGCCATTGCTTCAAGAGCGGAAAGCCCGAAACTTTCTGACTGCGAAGGAATTAGGAACAAATCAGCCGCATTTAATATTTCTACCAAGGCTTCCTGTTTGCCAAGGAAAATAACTGATTGTCCAAGGTCTAATTCGCGGGCAAGTCTTTCGCATTCGGAACGGTCAGGACCATCGCCAACCAATACTAACTTGGCATTAACATCTTTCTGCACCTGTTTTAGAATATGCAGGGTGTCCGCAACACGCTTAACAACCCTGAAATTGGAAACGTGGATAAGAATCTTTTCTCCATTTGGCGCGATGCGTTTCCGGAATAGACAGGCTTGTTCCGGCTTAAAATAACCGGAGTCAATAAAATTTGGTATTACTTCAATATCTTTTTTGATCGAGTAGTTGGTAAGAGTTTTTTCCTTGAGATAACGCGACACGGTTGTAACGCCATCGCTTTGTTCAATACTGAATTTTACTAAATGCAAGAATGATGGCTCGAGGCCAACAAGAGTAATATCAGTGCCGTGAAGAGTGGTAATTATTTTTATATCCCGCTTTTCTTTAAGTATTTGTTTTGCAAGATAGGCACTCGTGGCGTGGGGAATAGCATAATGCACGTGCATCAAATCCAAATTTTCATAGGTTGCAACTTCCACCATTTTGCTCGCGAGCGCGAGGCTGTACAGGCTAAATTCAAAAAGCGGATAATTGGATGTTTCCACTTCGTGGAAAAATATATTTTCTACATAATGTGATAAACGAAACGGCAGGGCGTAACTTATAAAATGAACTTCGTGTCCGCGAAGCGCGAGTTCTTTTCCTAATTCGGTAGCAACCACACCGCTTCCTCCATAGGTCGGGTAACAGGTTATTCCTATTTTCATATTATGCTTTCGTTACTTAGCGAATAAAGGTTCAACGGTGAGAATGATTGTCAATATAATAAGAACAACTATCGTGGTGTAAGATATAAAATTTTGCAGACGAGTGTTCGTCATTGACCCCATAATATCGCTCTTGTTAACAATAATAATCATTGAAATGAGTACAACAGGAAGAAGGATACCGTTGATAATTTGTGTCCACACGGTAATGGCTATCAACGGTGCGCCGGGGATAAGAATAATCAGAACCGATATAATAATAATAACCGTGAAGAAAAAATAGAATTGCGGTGCTTCCTTGAGTTTCTTATCAATTCCTGCTTCAAAGCCGAATGCTTCACAAATATAGAACGCGGTTGCAAGGGGTAATATCGCGGCGGCAAAAATGGATGCTATAAACAGCCCGAAAGAAAACAGGAATTTAGCAAATTGGCCCGCGAGCGGTTCAAGCGCGAGCGCGGCATCTTTCGCGTCATTTATTTGAACGCCGGTTTTATTCAGAGTAGCACCGCAGGCAACCATAATAAAAAATGCAATTATTACAGTGAGAGCGCACCCAACCACTACATCAATCATCGTGAAACTGTAATCTTCTTTTTTCAATCCTTTTTCAATCACTGCTGACTGCATATAGAACTGCATCCACGGCGCGATGGTTGTGCCGATAATACCAATCACCATACCTATATATGCAACATCACCTTGAATTTTCGGTTTAATAATAGCAGTTCCCACTTCAGCCCAATTCGGGTTTGCCATAATTGCCGAAACAACATAACTGAGCAGGAAGAAACTAAACAGCAGGAATAATTTTTCGGCAGATTTATAATTTCCTTTTACCACGAAAAGCCACACCGCGAACGCGGATATTGGAACCGATATATACTTGTTGACGTTCAACACCTCCATACTCCCTGCAACACCTGCAAACTCGGTTGTCGTGTTACCTATATCCGCGAACAACAATCCAAGGAAAATCAAGAATGTAATTTTTACGCCGAAGTTTTCGCGGATAAGATCAGCGAGTCCTTTCCCTGTTATAATTCCCATACGCGCGTTCATTTCCTGCACAACCAGCAAAACAATAAATGCAGGAATGAGTGTCCATAGAAGATGGTAGCCATATTGTGCCCCTGCAACAGAATAGGTGGTGATACCGCCGGCATCATTATCAACACTGCCGGTGATAATACCGGGACCGATGAGCGCGATTAGCATCAGGAAATTGCGCTTTAAGTTCTTCTTCTTAAATAATTTCATTAAGCAATCCGGATTTACTTATTAAGAATTTCATCTAATATATCGTGAATTTGCACTATGCCCACGATTTGCATATCGCGATCAACAATTGGGATACTGAGTAAGTTATATTTAGAAACATATTCGATAAGTTTGTCAATCTCATCGGTATCGAATAAATAAATAACATCGCGGTGCATCAGGCTTTTTAAATGTTCGCGTTCTTCGGCGAGAATCAAATCGCGCAGGGTAACTTTGCCCGAAAGTTTGCCTTTATGGTTAGTGACGAAAATGTAATTCATCACGCCCTCTTCAGGTTTTGTTTCGCGCAGATACTTGAGCGCGGTATCAACAGTTGTTTCGCCGGGAAACACCACGTACTCTGTGTTCATAACGCTGCCGATCAGGTGGTCTTCATACTCCATTAACTCGCGAATTTCCTCGCGTGAATCCTGTTCCATTTCGGAGAGTAATTCTTCAGCTTTGCTTTCGTTCAGACTGTCGAGAATATCAGCGGCTTCATCGGAAGGCATTTCTTCAAGTATGTCCGCGGCTTTTTCTTTGGAAAGTCCCTCGATCATTTTAATCTGAGTGTCCTCTTCCATTTCTTCAAGAACGTCAGCACCCCGCGCGTTGTCTAATCCTGAAAAGATTTTCATAGCAGTATTAGTATCGAAATCCTCGATAATATCAGCGAGATCGGAAGGATGGAGCAGATTTAATTTATCATACGTTTTTGAAAGGACAAGATTATCATTGGAAGAAACAAGAGTTTCAACATCGCTCCATAGGATTAGCTGTCCCGGAAGTTTTATGCCAAAACTATTCAGTGTTTTAGCAACACCCAAACGGCGCAAAAGTCCTTCGGTGCCGACATCAACAGCCACGACAAAAGTGCCCGTGTTAAGAATAACCATACGAATGTCATTAACGCGAACAACTTTCCTCCCGTTAATATCGATGATTTGCTTATCAAGAACATTCTTTTTGAGGAGGAAAGAATCTGTTAAAGGAACTTCTTCAATTTTATGACAGGCAATATGATAGCTTGAATCATTTCGGGTGAGAATGAAGTTATTCCAAGCAAGCGTTTTTATACCATCAGGCGTTTTGATTAATGCCGCGACAACCTGCGGGTTTTGGGTATCACCCGTTACGGCGAAATCTTCCAATTTCCCGAGGATTTGGTAGTCGTAAGAGAATACCTTGTTATTTAAAATCCGGCTAAGGTAGAGACTTGTATATTTCATAATACAACTCCTTTCAAAAATATTTCGCTTGGATTAACGCAAAGCTATCCCATCGAAAGCTACTCGTGATTTGTTTTTAAAAAGATACGGAAAACGGTCAAAAATATAAAGCAACATCAAAGACCGTTCCGAAAAATTTATTAAATTTTAATAGTGCAAGTTACGAAAGAAAACAAGGGCAGGAAAGAGAAGAAAATATAAAATTATAGATTGATGAATTAAATGCAAAAAGTTAGCTGCTCTTTGATATTTGGGCAACCAATATCTTTTAAATACAGTTCAGACAATTTAACACGCGTTCTCCGCGCAAACATCGCAATTGCCACACGGCTTCGTGTTATGAAATCCGAAATATTCCGATATGAAAGTCCGCCGGCAATTTTTTGTTTGAAAATATTTAACGACTGAAAGCAGTTTCTTATTATCATTCAGTAATTTTTCTTTTAAAAACTCTTCATTTTCAAGTTCAGGCGCGAGGGGAGCAATTATTTCAAGATTATGTTCCTCAACAGAACCGGATGTAACACTGTATCTATCCAGCATACCAAGCGCGGTTTCAGCCCTGAAGTCGCTCCTGTTTTTAAATGACATTTGTTCAATAATATATTCCATTCCCATTGAATTGACTGCCTGAATGTGTCCCTGCAAAAGAGCATATAGCCGGTAATAATATTCAGCATCGGGATTTGCCCATTTAATAAACTGCATTTGTGTCAGCAAGTCCTCGCTGTTATATAGCAGCACGCAGACAGAGTCAATTCCGTCACGTCCGGCACGCCCAATTTCCTGATAATATGATTCAATACTTGCAGGCATCTCGGTATGCACTACAAACCGGATATCCGCTTTGTCAATTCCCATTCCAAAAGCATTCGTGGCAAGAATAATTTTATCCTCACCCGCGAGGAATCGCCGCTGGGTTGATTTTCGCATTCGCGAGGAAAGCTTCCCGTGATAAACATTATGCGCGTATCCTCTATCCCGAAGTTTCTCTGAATAGATTTCAAGATTTTTGATGAGAGAAAAATAAATAATTCCCGCCCCCTGATAGGTATCAAGTATATTAAGTATCTCGGCCAATGTTTGTTTATCGTCAAATACATCAAGAGCTTCTAACCGCAGATTCGGACGATTGATTCCCTCGTGATATACTTTCACATTTACAGGTTCAAGTCCTAATTTATGAACAATGTCATCCTGCACCGCTTTTGTAGCGGTGGCCGTTAGTGCTATCGTTAGAGGATTCCCGATCAATTTTCTGAACTCGGCAATGCGCGAATAATCCGGTCTGAAATCGTGTCCCCACAGCGAAACGCAGTGGGCTTCGTCAACGGCAAGCAGCGATATATTAGCGGTCTGAATCCGGCACGCGAATACCTCATCGCGGAATCGTTCGGGGGATACATACAGTATCTTGACTTTCCCGTCAATAAAAGCCTGCAGACGCTTTTTCTTGTCTGCTGCCGAGATGCTCGAGTTGATAAATGCTGCGGGTACTCCCTTTTTTCGGAGTGCATCCACCTGATCCTGCATAAGTGCAATAAGAGGCGATATAACCAACGTGCCGCCGTCAAACAAAAGCGCGGGAACCTGATAGCAGATAGATTTACCGCCGCCGGTAGGCATAATAACCAAGCAATGCCCGCCGTCTTTCACCAGACGATTTATTATATTTTCCTGCTGTACGCGGAATGCTGTATGGTTAAAGTATTGCTTAAGAATTTCAGTTGGTGTTTGCAGTATGTTCATTAAAAATATAATTTTAAACGGGGTGTTACGGGAAATTAAAAGAATACAGGAATGTGATTTAAATCACATTTGGTAATGACAATATGTCTATCAAACAAAGCTACGCGTTACCCAATTACTTGTTTTACCAATTTGTCTATTTCAATTAATTCTTTCGACAAACGCTGTTTTATTGCCAAGCGAAGTCTGCCCAGATGTACTGCAGATAATTCCTGTCGCGGCGGATTATTGGTTATATACTCCGTTGCTTTTTTATGCGCTATTTTGCTCAACACTGCAAGTTTTTGATGTGTTTCATTCTTCTTATCGTACAACGGATAGTAAATATCCAATATTTTTTTATGAACGTGACGAGCTCCGAATAATCCCCGTGCTTGAAAATCTTTAATCATTTCATTTGTTATATTGGAATTTAATATTGCTGTTAAATAGTATGCTTCATTAATATAACTTGTATAAAACACGTAAGTGGTACTCTCGATAAAGAAAATAAAATCTATTTCTTTTCTTTTCACGATTGTCGCGTTGGCATTTTTCGCTGAAGAATTATATAGTACCATATACTGGGAATGTATGTTTTGATTGGTCAACCCTTTTTGATAATCAATACGCGCATTGCTTGTCATCTTCTCCGATTTTTCAGTTCTATGAATATTCCAAATATTTTCGGCACTTTTGAACCATTTTGCCGCGTATAGGTATCCCTCGTTTCGCAGCTCATCTGAATTTAACAAGATTACTTTACTCTTCCCTGTATCATTCTTTTCAATAATCAGCGGCAATACTATCAAATCAGGCTTGTATAAGGCGAATGGGAATATGCTTTTCGATATTGCAGTTCTGAACAAAAAATTGCTTTCAACTCTGCCCGAAAGAGCAATGTCTTTCCAAGGTTGTTTCGCGTCCGGTTTTATTGCATTTGCTGTTTTTATGTTGATGATTCTTCCCTCAAAATCAGGCGGCATCTCCTGTGTAAGTTCGACAAAATAGAGTGTTCGCGGGACAATGGTCGCGCCTTGCCGGAACGCGTTCTTGTATGGATTTTCCTTGTCCGTGCTTTTGGTTTTCTTCCGAGAAAATGCCGATGACTTTCCCTGCTTAACGTGATACCATACTGTTTCCTTCTCGGATAATGTTTCAGATGCCGCAGCCCAATTGCAGTTGTGAACAGGTAGTTTCCCTGATAATGTTAGTCCACGCAGTCCGGAAACAGGTATGGACCTCTTTTCATCAACCGCTGCTCTTATAGTAAAAATTACCGCGCTCGGTACCCTGAATAGCGGGCTCACCTCATTCAAATCCCAAAGCTTTTCAATCCTGAAGCCTTCTGCTTTGCCGGTTCTGGTGTTCTCGTGGTGGTCGGCACTGAAAAAACTCCGTGGTATGACAAAAGCAAGTTGCCCGTTATTTCTTAAAAAATAGCTGCTGCAATGTGATATAAATATAGCCGCTATCTCGAGGTGCGGGAAGTTAGCCACTCGCTCTGGT
Source organism: uncultured Ignavibacteriales bacterium (assembly GCA_903929035.1). Taxonomy (GTDB): domain Bacteria; phylum Bacteroidota; class Ignavibacteria; order Ignavibacteriales; family Ignavibacteriaceae; genus CAIYTF01. Next base: position 6,058 of record CAIYTF010000084.1, on the reverse strand, counting down.
TTCATAGAATATTTATCCGCGAGCCGGTTAAGCTCATTCTGATACTCTTCATTTTTTATGGAGTTGTAAGTAAACCAAGGCGGATTACCTATGATGTAATCAAACGAGCGATAAAGAAAGTAAGGCTTATACAAGTTTTGAACGATGAATTTCCATATCCCGTTTCTCTCTTTTTCTTTCACGGCTTTGAAACTTTCAAAAATAAGATAAAAGTTATCCGCGATCAGGTCGCTTACCTTTCCTTTTGTATATCTCCTGCGCAGGATGTTCGCGAACATATCGGCATTTATAGCGGGCATATTCATTGTTTGATGCGAAAGCTCCTCGCATACCTCAATAGCTTCATCAAACAGTTCCACATCGTCAAGAACTTTAGAATTGAGAACAAGTTTTTCCTTGTCAATCACCATTCTAAACTCTGTTCCGAATAGATTCTCCACGCCATCGGGAGCCATCAGGGTATTCGCGAGGATAACATTCACGTGTATTGGTTTTCTCGCATTGATTATATCTTTGCCTAAGGCAAGCAGCATAGTGGTTTTGGCTATCAGCACAGAGAGAGGATGAATATCAATCCCATACACGTTATTGTTGATTTCTTCGGCTGTACTATCCGGATTCAATTCTCTTATTCTATGTACAACCGCTCGCAGAAACGAACCGCTCCCGCAGGCAGGATCAAGAATCTTTTCGCCTTTCTTGAAATTAAACTCTTTCACTATTCGCTCGCAAAGCCAATCCGGTGTATAATACTCTCCCAAAGCGTGGCGGGTATCAAGGTCTATTAATTCCTGATATACCCCTTTTAAAATATCCTCGTCCACATCGGAAAAATCGAATGCCGCTATTTCCTGAGCTATCAGCCGAAACACTTTTTTCAGCTTACGAAAATTCCTGTCGTTTTTAACCCAGTGGAAGAAATCGTTATCGACAAAATTCCTCAGATTATAACGGTTAAAAACAGTGCCGTCTATTATCCCTGTTAATTCATCATCGTCAATAAAATCATTATTGGAAACCACCGCGTAGGCAAGCATCTTCGCGAACACGCTCAGGTAAGTATGAATAAGAAACTGGTTTTCGTTACCTTCGAATGTGCCGTAAGCAAAACTTAAAAACTTGCGCCACTGCTCAAAAGCCACCTGAACCTCGCCATACTTTTTTAATTCGGTGAAATGCGAATTTAACTCCCTGAAGCACTCGATAAAAATAACGGACTGATAACCGAAAGCTTCTTCAATTCTTTTTAAAGTTGCTTTCAGTTTCTCCTCCTTGAAAAGGAAACGGTCTATCCAGTAATAAAATTCCTCGGCATTCTTTTCACCGAGAACGAACGATGCACCGGGAACCTCGTTTAGAACAAGTTCATCCTCATTTAATGTATCCAATTTATCGATACAGCTAACATCTGGCGCGAGGACTTTCCAGTTAATAAAATCGGATGCAATCAAGATGAAGTTATAGCCTTCGCCGGAATTGAACTGCCCCAGCAGATACCCTGCCAGCTGTTCTTTGCTATGTTTGAATGTTGCTTTAAGATCATTCTCGAACTCGATGATAATCTTATTATAAAGTGTATCGGCACTGCCTCGATGCACCCTGTCTTTTCGGGGAATATTAAGCACTGTCCGTTCAGCCCCACGCGTGATGCTGTCAATAATTGAAAGAATGTCTTTATCTCCGGAATATAAACGGTTCAGCAAATCCTTGAAAGCTTCTTTTTTAGCGTGTTCCTTATTTGCCGCCTTGACGATTCTTAAATATTCTTTTATTAAAGAAATTTTATTTTCGTGCATAAAGGTGTTACTCCATTCCATTATCAATAATCAGCACAAATTCCCCTTTCAGCCGCGCTGCCTGCGCTTCCGATAGAATTGTACGAATGTTACCCCTGTAAAATCTTTCACGGATGCCTGTGAGTTCAAAGGCAAGCACGCAATATACATCGTTGCCAAATGATCGCTGCACATCTTCAAGCAGCCGAATAAGCCTGTATGGCGTATCCATTAAAACAATAAGCCCGCGTACTTTCTTTAATTGAAATAATTCCTGTGAACGAATCTCCTTTTTCGGAGATAGCCACCCGCGGAAATAAAATTTATCAAGTGAAAATCCTGAGCCGATGAGTGCCGTTATTAAAGAGTTTGCTCCTGGGAGCGGGATAATTTCTATCTTCGTCTGTAAGCACATTTCTAACAGGTGCTTGCCGGGATCTGAAAAAAGGGGAGTGCCGCAGTCTGAAATTATCGTAACTATATTTGCACTTTCAATTTTTGTAATTAACTCCGGTACAGACTCTTTTTCATTATGCTCGTTCATTGAAATAAGTTCTTTGGTAATCCCATAATGCGAAAGCAATCTACGGGCTTCTTTATACTCTTCACAAATTATGAAATCAGATTCCTTTAATAACCGTAAAGCGCGGAGCGTGATGTCTTCGTAGTTGCCTATGGGAGTTGGAGTCAAATATAGCTTTGCACACATAACAACTAATCTTTTTGCACTGATTGAGGAATAACGAATCCCCGGTAGGTATCAAACTTAGAACTGTAAAATACAATATTAAAGTTTGCATCCCGGAGCGAACCGCCGCTTGGATATAGATAAAACACGGAAACAGAATCCGTTTTTTCCGTGGCAGGCAATCCTTTTTTTGCATAAAATTGCACGCGAAAAAAACCGAGTTGATAAGGCTCGCGGTTTAGCTGCACGATTAAATTTTCTTCACTGAAAAGCAGTATGTCGTTTTGTTTCATTGTTTGTAAAGTTCTTATATTAAAATATTTGCACGGTTTTAGACCAAAAAACTCACCAACTTCTCTGGTGCTATTGTACGTGTATTTTATATATGCAATATATGAATTTTTGGTACCTGATTTAAGTATGGAGTAAGAATGGCGAATTTATACTTTCATCTATTGAAGATCAATATTTTGCTAACCACCAAAAACCACGAATGATTCCTTAATTATTGCTTAGTTTTTATTATTTTTGGGTATTGAATATTTAATAGACAAAGGAATTATTCTTATGGCGAATTTAAAAAAACGGGTGGTCGTAACCGGATTGGGTGCTTTAACTCCAATCGGGCTGACGGTAGAGAAATTTTGGGAAAATGCAGTAAACGGTGTGAGCGGTGCAGCTACAATCAAATCATTCGACTGCTCGCGCTTAGACACTAAATTCGCGTGCGAACTTAAAAGTTTTGATGCCACTAATTATATTGATAAAAAAGCAGCAAGAAGGTTAGACCCGTTCAGCCAATACGCGATGGCAGTGGCTAAAATGGCACTCGCCGATGCAAATCTTGACCCTCACGCTATGCCGGAATCTGAAAAAGAAAGCGTGGGTGTCCTGATGGGAAGCGGTATTGGCGGAATTCAAACATTCTATCAACAAGCCGCGATTTGCAAAGAACAGGGACCTAACAGGGTTTCCCCGTTTTTTATTCCTATGCTCATTCCTGATATTGCTCCGGGACAAATCTCGATTGAATTTGGTTTTAAAGGTCCGAACTACTGCGCGGTTTCCGCGTGCGCGACAGCGAATAATAATATTATTGATTCTTATCTCCTGATTAAAGAAGGTATGGCAAATATTATTCTGACCGGCGGAAGCGAAGCAAGTGTTTGCGAAATAGGTATGGCAGGATTTAATTCCGCACGCGCGCTTTCTACCCGCAATGATTCACCTGAAACCGCGAGTCGTCCATTCGATTCTACCCGCGATGGATTTGTAATGGGTGAAGGCGGCGGCTGCATAATTCTTGAAGATTATGAACACGCGCTAAAACGCGGCGCGAAAATATACGCGGAAATGATTGGCGTTGGGCTTTCCGCGGATGCCTATCATATCACTGCTCCGGATCCAAATGGTGTTGGTGCCCGTTTAGCAATGCAGCGCGCTTTAGGAAGTGCTCAAATTGTTATAACTGACATTGACTATATTAATATGCACGGTACTTCAACCGGACTTGGCGATATAGCCGAAACAAAAGCTATTAAAAATGTTTTTGGCGATCACGCGTATAAGATGAATGTTTCTTCAACTAAAAGTATGACCGGACATTTGCTGGGTGCTGCAGGTGCAGTGGAAGCGATCGCTTCTATATTGGCAACACGCGACAGTATTGTTCCCCCAACAATAAATTTTGTTAATCCCGACTCTGAATGTGACTTGAATTATACATTCAACACGGCTCAAAAACGTGATGTTAATATCGCTATGAGCAATGCCTTTGGCTTTGGCGGACATAATACTTCTGTTGTCTTTAAAAAATGGTCGGAATAGTTTATAAGGGGTAATTATTAATGGTTAATGATAAATTTTCCCCCATCGCGCTCTTTGTTTATAAACGATTAGCGCACACCAAGCAAACTGTTGAATCGCTGCTTTTAAATGCAGAGGCGCGTAACAGCAAGCTATATATATTTTCTGATGCCGCGCGAACTCCGCGAGACGAATCCGCGGTATCAGAAGTCCGGAAATATATCGATTCAATTACCGGATTCGCGGATATTATTATTATCAAGCAAGAGCAAAATAAGGGACTGGCAAATTCAATTATTTCAGGAGTAACAGACGTACTCGCGAAAAACGAAACTATAATTGTTGTTGAAGATGACTTACTGCTTTCACCTTTCTTTTTACGCTATATGAATGATGCACTTACACTATATCAAGCAGAGAAAACCGTTGCATCAATTCACGGCTATACTTATCCTCTAAAAATCGAGTTACCGGAAACCTTTTTCCTGCGCGGAGCAGATTGCTGGGGCTGGGCAACTTGGAAAGACAGGTGGGATTTATTTGAACCGGATTCTGCTAAATTATTAGCAGAAATACAAAAAGCTAACTTAGAGGACGTTTTCGATTATGGCGGTTATGCCGGCAATATCAAAATGCTTTGCAGCCAGATATCAGGGAAAATTGATTCGTGGGCAGTCAGATGGCACGCCGCTAATTTTCTTGCAAATAAGTTTACACTATTCCCGGGTATTTCATTCGTGCAGAATATTGGTATGGATGGCGGCGGCACGCACAGCACGCTGACAGATGTGTTTAAAATAAAGCTCGCGGCTGCACCGCTGATAATAACTAAAAAGCAAATAATGGAAAACGAACAAATTGTTTTGGCTATAAAAGACTATTTCAAAGCAAGCAGATTATCTATTTTGACTCGCGTAATAACACGAGTACGAAAACTATTAAACCATCCGTGATTTAGGATTCGTTCAGAAATAACATTAACACTTTCTCACGCGAAGACCGCGAATGTTAGATTTAGAAGTTGTAAAGGTTATTTCTTTTCAAGGACTTAGTTGTGTCAGATCCACTACTCACGTATATTGCTATCACGATTTTATTAAAGAATGAGCTAAGATTTTTCGCAGAGTTCTGTAAGAACTCCGAATGTTGATTTCGGATGTAAGAATGCAATATTCATATTCTCAGCTCCTTTACGTGGCGTCTTGTCAATAAGCTGGATTCCTTTCTGTTCAATTGAGGACAGAGTTGGAGCAAGCTGATTGACCGCGAATGCTATATGATGAATTCCTTCACCTTTTTTTTCGATAAATTTAGCCACGGGTCCGTCATCTGATGTGGATTCGAGTAATTCAATTTTTGTTTGCCCGACAAGAAAAAAAGCAGTTCTAACTTTTTGGTCAGGTACTTCCTCTATTTTATAGCATTCTAATCCAAAAATATTTTCATAGTATTTAATTGCTGCATCTAAATCTTTTACCGCGATGCCAACGTGTTCAATATGTGTAGGTTTCATTTAATTGTTAATGGTTAATGGTAAATTATTAATGAGTCCACTCAAAAAAGCCCCAAAATAGCTTTTCGGATTCAATTTTATCTAAAAAACAAAACATTTTTTCGTAAAATCTACCTTTTTTGAGTGGACTCATTAACGGTAAATTGTAACTACTCAGCCTCCTGAAATCAAGAAAATATACGGTACTGATATTATGTCCCAAAGGGACTAAATTTGAATAACCGTGAGTGACAACTCACGGGAGAATGATAAAAAGCATCTATGTCCCCGAAAGGG
>CAIYTF010000083.1 GCA_903929035.1 uncultured Ignavibacteriales bacterium | reverse complement strand
TGGTCGCCGGATGCCGGAATTAGAGTTCGGCTAAAAGTTGAAAATAACTTAGTTGATACCCTAATTTGTGAAACTGAAGCAGTTACTAAAGTAGCAAATAAGTGGGATACGCTGAATTTTTCATTTGGTACTCCAATAAAGGATACATTAAATCTTAATATTTCATATAATAAGTTATCAATATTCTTTAATTATGGTGTTGCAGGTTCAACCGTGGGTGTCGACAAAACATATTACTTTGATGATATACGGTTTGGCGGGATAACTACAATGGCACCTGTTATGTCTCCGGGTTCAGTACTTAATTTTGAACCTGATACTATTAGTTATAATTTCGCTGATTTTAGCGGCGGAAATACAACAAGAATATTAAACACGATTAAAGGCTCAATTGACTCAAGTTCTTACATTTGTAAGATGATAAAGAAATCCGGACAGGTTTATGGAGGATCTACTTTATTATTAAGGTATCCAATTAATTTTACCTCTTACAAAGGTTTCAAGGTAAAAGTATATATGCCGAGAGTTGGTGCAAGGTTAGTATTAAAAGTTGAGAATGCTGCAGATGCAACTAAAAATTATCAACAGGAAGCCACCTGTAAAAAAGCCAACGTGTGGGAAGAATTATCTTTCAATTTCAGTGGTGTTGATATAAATAAATCATATCAAAGATTAGTATTCCAATTTGATTTAGGAACAATGGGTGATGGGACATCAAATTATACGTACTATTTTGATGATATATCATTTGTTTCATCTGTTGTAGCTGTTAAAGATGAGAGTCTTCTACCGAATGAAATTTCACTTTCTCAGAACTATCCGAATCCATTTAACCCTTCAACGGTAATTTCGTATGCATTGCCTTTTGAAAGTAATGTCAATATTGTTGTATATAATGTCATTGGTGAAGTAGTAAAGGAATTAGTCAACGAAACGGTTGCTGCAGGCTATCGAAATGTCCGATTTGATGGTTCTGAGTTATCTTCAGGCATTTACTTTTATACACTAAAAGCTACTTCGCTTGATGGTAAACAAAGTTATAAGAACGTGAAAAAGATGATTATGATTAAATAGAAGGATATTATAAAGACGTTTATATTCCAATAAAAGTCATTCTATAATTTTAAAACCCGGATTAAGCAATGGTGTTTCTTCACCTAAGTTTGATCCGGGTTTATTATTTAGTTTAACCTCGAATTCACGAAAAACAAATGAATTGAACATCACTAAAATGAAAATTAAATGAAACAGATTATATTATTTATAATATTTACCCTGTTGATATTTGGACAGCGTAAAGACCAGTACTCTAATGCAAACATATATTTGACACGGTATGGTTTATCTGCAACAGGAAGTGCCTCTTCTAATACAAATGCAATTAATAGAGCTTTGGCAGTATTTGGCAATGGCACGTTAATCGTGCCCAAAGGAATATATAACATAAACTCTGTTACCATACCGGATTCAATCACGCTTCAATTTGAACGCGGGGGAATATTGAAATTACAAACCGGAGATTCGCTTGTAATAAATGGCGATATTCAATCCGGGTTATACCAAATATTCGATACTACAAGTCGTGTTAAATTAGATAATGCTAAACTTCCTGAAATATATCCAGAGTGGTGGGGGGCTAAAGCCGATCGCGTTACTCGTTCGGATATAGCAATTTCAAAAGCTATTAATTCATTATATACAGGTTATTCAGGATGGAGAGGCGATGGTTCAGATATGACAGGCGGAACTGTTAGACTTAGCCCGGGTACATATCGATGCGAAAATACAATCACCGTGAGCGCGACCCATTTTCACGATTACGCGCAGACTACCTCTATGTCTATTATAGGTGCGGGTATGCAAAGTACCACTTTTGATTTTGCAAACGCTCCAGCAAATGCAGATGGATTATATTTTACAGATGGTAATTATACTAAACTTGAAAGTTTCAGAATAGACCATTCTAAAGGTAATGGTCTTACGTTTAAGGGCACATCCACAGTCGGATGGTCACAGGCTTGCAATTTCCATTTAAGTTTAAGGAATTTTGGGGTATGGAGAAGTGCTAAAACAGGGATACTGCTTGATAATTGTTTTATGATAGATATGGAAAGAGTGGAATCACGTCATAATGGAGAGTGGGGCATAAGAACAGTTACATCCACGACAAGTTTAGCGGCTGTTTCTTGTTGGGCTGCAAGCAATGCGAAAGATGGATGGTCTTTGAATAATTGTGGTTATTCAAGTTTAACATCTTGCGGGGCTGATGGTAATTCGGGTTATGGTTATTTTATAAATGCATCGCAAATAACACTTAATTCTTGCGGTGCTGAAGCAAATGGGAAAACTCCATTTTATATATTTGGCTCATCAGGTGTAACACTTAATAGTTGTTCTACTTTTGCTAATAATACTTCTGGTTTTACATCTGATTCAACTGCCGCGTCTTTCGCGTTAATAGGTAATTTAGAGGACATAGACACTAAATTATATGTCTGCATAAATGGTTCAACAGCATACGAGACAAGTGATGCTGAATTAGTCCATAAGTCGTTATATGTTATTGGAAATGGGACGGTAGTCTCTGATAATAATAATAGACTTGGCACGGCAGGCGTTAATAAAGTTACTGCAAGTGGCGGGATTATTACAACGCTTGTAAGGCTACCAACTTATGCGAATAATGCAGCTGCCATTGCAGGCGGACTGACAGTTGGTTCAACTTATAAAACACCGGCAGGTGTAGTGATGGTAGTGTATAAACTTTCTATTGAATAATCACTGACAAGTGTACCGTTATAACAGGTACAGATAGGCAAGTTTCGTAGTAATTTATATTAATCGGTAAATTTTGGACAAAAAAAAGTGCGAAAACTATTAATTTTCGCACTTTTCAAGAGCCAGCAACCGGACTCGAACCGGTGACCTGCTGATTACAAATCAGCTGCTCTACCAACTGAGCTACGCTGGCAATTTTTTGCTGTTGTTTAGAAACAAAATTAAGAGCTTAGATTCTGAGAAATGAATAAGCTATATATACAATTATAACACTTTTTGCATTTGATTGCAAGCAGAAAGGGTGCGCGGCAAAAAAGTTTTTTTGATGAATTTCAGGATTAATCCAGCTAATGACTCGATTTGTGTTGAAAATGTGCCTGCACATCCTTATTTTTCTATTTTTAAACTCTGAGGATTATATTCAATGAATAACAAACGGCTTGAAAGAATTATCGGGGCAATAGTTTATCTGTTCTCCGTTCTTGTTCTTTTCAAAACAGTTCAGCCTTCCGTCTCGTTTTGGGATTGCGGTGAAGTTTCTGCAGCTGCATTTGGTTTACAAATTCCGCACCCTCCCGGTTCTCCATTTATGACATTACTTGGCAGATTCTTCGCTATGCTGCCTATTGCCGAAAACAACGGGCTAAGAATTAATTATCTGTCTGTTGTTACCAGCGGATTTACTATCCTAATGTTATACTTCATTATCGTAAAACTGATTGAAAATTACAAAGGCAGGAAGTATCAAGATACACATAGTGCCTTGATAACCTATATTTCAGCCGCTATCGGTGCTTTGGCTTTTTCTTTCAGCCACTCTTTTTGGTTTAACGGAACCGAATCGGAAATTTACGCGCTCAACACTACAATTTTTGCTGCAATTGTATATTTTGGAATGGTGTGGAACGAAAAAGCCGATGACCCGGACAGCTCAAAGTATATATATATCATTGCATATTTAATTGGCGTTTCCACGACGCTCAGAATGTTCGGTATTCTTGCTATAATTACTGTTGTTATGATTATTATGTATAGAAGATACGTGACAGATGAAAAGGCAATAAAACAGACCGGCTATATCTTCCTTGGACATTTCGCGCTTATTATTCTTATTACTTTATATCTATGGCATACTGAAATTTCAACTATAGCTCCTTCGGTTGATGAATTTAAAGAATATGATTCTCAGTTCAAAGTTATTATGCTTATTGTCAGTGCTATTATAGTCGGTGCATTCTGGAAGAAGTTAATAAACAAAAATTCTATTTACATTGCTTTCCTGATTGGTGTAGTTGCCAAAACAATTATTTACCCGGGCGTTGTAAAATGGATTCCGCAGGTATTAGGCGATGTTGCAAAAGAAAACTCAGCTCTCGCTATTCTACTTTTTATTTTCCTGCTATCCCTGATAGGCGGGATTATGTATTGGGCACACAAGAATAAACACTCTTTAGTCTTTACTATCGTGACGAGCGTGTTTTTCATAATAATCGGCTATACTACCTATGTAACTATTATCATTCGAGCAAATCAGGATACGCCTGTCAATGAGAATGCACCAAAAAACTTTACACAGTTTCTGTCATATCTTAACCGTGAACAATATGGCGATTTCCCTACTTTCAAGAGAAGATTCTCTCAAGAGTCGCATCAACAGGGCATTTATGATACTGCCCGCTATTCAACTGATTTAAGTTTTTTCTGGAAGTACCAGATGAACCATATGATGACGCGCTATATCCTATGGACCTACGGCGGAAGATCATCTTGGAATCAGGATGCCGGTCCAAATATTTACCCGTTCAACGGGATTGCAAATGTATTTGGGAAGATGTTTAATCTGAAATTTGAAGGAGATAGTCACAATTCATTCTTCGGCATTCCGTTTTTCATTGGTTTGCTGGGAATTTATTTCCACTTCCGAAAAGATTGGAAGATGGCAACTGCATTCCTGATATTGTTTGTTTTTACCACCTATCTATTTGCTTTCTATCAGAATCAGCAGGAACCACAGCCGCGTGAACGTGATAAGTTCTATGCCGCGGGCGGATTCGCGTTTGCTATATGGATAGGAATAGCCATTCAATCACTTGTTGATTTATTAGTAACAAAAGTAAAATCAGCATCAATGGCTAAATCACTATCGTGGGGCGTTATTGCTTTAGCATTAATATTCCTTCCTTTGCGAATGCTACAAGCAAACTATTCAGAGCACGATCGTTCAAGAAACTGGGTTCCCTGGGATTTAGCTTATAACTTATTACAAAGTTGTGCCCCCAATGCAATACTCTTCACAAACGGCGACAACGATACTTTCCCATTATGGTATATGCAGGAAGTTGAGGGAATACGCACCGACATCAGAATTGTTAATTTGAGCTTGGGTAACACCCCCTGGTACGTGTATCAATTGAAAAATCTTGAACCGCACGGCGCGATGAAAGTTGACATCAGTTTTCCCGATGAAATACTTAATGAAGAGAATCTTCGCCCCGAGCCTTGGGAACCGCGGCAAGATTCTATCCTAATTCCCCGAGATTTCAATAAGCTCTCGGTTAATTATAATAACGTTAACGGTTTGTCGGAAAAAGCAGCTGCCTTTAATAAAGATGAATATGATATTAAAGATTCAACTGTAATCAGGGATGGTATAATGCGCTGGACTACACCAAACACGGTTGAATACAGTGGAACTAAAGCTGTCCGTGTTCAAGATTTGTTAGTAAGAGACATTATATTAAACAATGGATGGAAACGTCCAATTTATTTTTCAATTACCTGCTCAGAAGACTGCAAATCCGGATTAGGTGACTACTTGAAAATGGAAGGAATCGCCCTGCGGTTAGTACCTGAAAAACACGATGCAAGGGCGACCGAAATGGTTAATGAGAAAATTATGTTTGCTCAGTTATTTCAACCTAACCCCTCATATAGCAAATTATATGAACCGGGGTTCAAGTTCCGCGGGTTAAATGATAAAACAGTTTTTCTTGATGACAATCAGGAACGCCTAGTGCAGAATTATCGCAATTCCTATTTACGTATGGCAATTTATTATATGAATTCCGAAAGAAACGCGAAGTGTATCGAAACACTTGACTTAATGGAAGCACAGATGCCAAAGGACCATATTCGGATAGAATTCCGCTTATTGTATGAGATTGGAAGAATCTATGGGTCAGCCGGCGCGGCAGCAAAGAGAGATTCCTACTATAAGGACGTGGAAAAAGAGGCTTGGAAGAATATTGAAGATTATCCATCGGAGACAGTTTCCTACCAAGTGCTGATACGGATGTATGAAGATGTAAAGAACTATGATAAACTAATCACGTTGTTCACGAAACTTCAATCAGTATATCCAGGTGATCGGAGCATTGAATCATCAATACAAAAGTATAAAGCACTCAAGAGTGCCCCTGACACAAGCACTAAAGTTGCTGTAAAATAAAATTATCCAAAAGGCGGTGATTTTTTCACCGCCTTTTTGGTAATTGCTATAGCCGTTCATAAATACATTTGAAGAATAAGAATAATTGCATTTAATATTTAGTGCCTGCACGAAAAGTCGAGTTTAAAAAGATCCATAATTTGAAACTCCCCCCTTTCCTATAGAACAGCGGATATTTTTGTCAAAATAATGATTGATGAAGTTGAAAAAGAGAGACTTGAGTTAGCTAAAAGAGGAAACTATCAATGATTCTTTCAATCTGCGTAACATTGCAACAACAAAACCGAGCGACATAACTATAACACCAATCCATACCAAACTTACAAAAGGTTTTATGCTTGCTGTAACTGATAGTATTTCCTGCTTTGGTCCCTTATTGTTAACATCTACGCCGGCTTCATCAAAACCCAGCGGTGAAATATAAACATCTCTTAATAAACCTTCTAAAATATCAGGCTCTCTCATAAGACCGCCGTTCATCTCGCTTTGATACATAACAGGCTGAACAACTTTTGCTGAACCGCCCTGGTCAATCTTCACGTTGAAGGCAAACTTCTTCGGATCGTTTTTCAGAGGATGATATCCGGTAAAAGTCATATTATATCCCAATACATCTGTTTTCTTACCGCGGATAAGATCGATATTTTGCTCTTTTGAATAACCTGCTGAACCTATCACTCCAAGCAGGAAAAGCGCGATGCCGATATGCGCCACATAAGCACCTATCTTATGAGTATTTCCGCGCATAATTTTTATGGCGATTTCCGTATTAACTATTAAAGTAAATATTGAGGTTAAGAAAAGCAATATCATCATAACATTATGAACGCCGCTGAATATTGCTATCGCGGTTGCAATAAGACTCAAGCCAACCGACCACATAGACTTTTTCCAAACATCTTCAAATGAAGAAGATTTCCAGCGGATAGCAAGGCTGATACCATTCAGCAAACCGATAAGTATTGCTATCGGCACGTGCATCTCGTTGTACAACGCGGCGGGAACAGTAACATCCACCATCGCCATAGAAGTGCCAAAGCAAACAATAAACGCGGAAGCACAAAGAGCAACTGCCGCGGTAAATAGAGCTAATTCTCTTGAAAGCAGTGATTCTTCGGCAGGCACATCCGATACAAAACTTTTCCAACGGTATATAATCAATCCCGCTCCTAAGCCAAGAAAAGTAAGAATAAATAATACCAAGAAAATGAATACTGCCCGCCCTTGATCAATAAAGGAATGCACTGAAGCATTTCCTAAAATTCCGCTTCTTGTAAGGAAAGTACTGTAAATTACCGTTACGTAAGTAAGAATAGACAAGATTAGATTCGTCCGGGTAAATCTGCCAAGTGAATTCTCTTTATTTTGAGTTTTTCGTTGTACTAAAAACGTGTGAATTGCCGCGACACTAATAAGCCAAGGGACCAGACTTGAATTTTCAACAGGGTCCCAAGCCCAATAGCCGCCCCATCCCAGCACGCCATAAGCCCAATAGCCGCCCATCATAATTCCGAGTCCCAATACACCGGCAGCAGCAAGCATCCAAGGAAAAGACTGTTTCACCCAGTCTTTATATTCGTTTTTCATCAACGCGGCAATTGAAAAAGCGAACGGAACTGTTGTTAAGGCAAATCCCGCGAAGAGAATAGGGGGGTGAATCTGCATCCAAAAGTTTTGTAATAGAGGATTTAGTCCTTTACCTGTCAGTAAAAACTCATTAAGCGGAATATTGTTGGATTGTAGAATCGGATAAATATCTGCAAATGTAGGCTGTTGATTTGATGCAAGAATATGATCGAAAGCGTGCTTTATAACGTCAAGGTTCATTATATCGGGATTTATGGATGATGCAATAATCGGAACACTTTCACTCCAAATCATAGCAAAAGGCGATTTCAGAAGCGGGCAAATCATTATTAATAAAAATGATGTCGATAGAGTATAAACAGCCATAACCCTATATTCCAATTCTCCCCTTTTCGCGGTATAGGATTGAAGAAGAATCCCGATAATTGCCGCGAGCAGCAGCCATAATAAGAAACTGCCTTCCTGTCCCGCCCAGAATGAGGAAATCAGATAACCAATGGGTAACTCGTGACCGCTATATTCATATATATATTTATATTGGTACTGGTGCGTGAAGATTAAATACCAAAAATACGTGGAAATGATAAACACTATTATCGACATACCGTGGTATGAAATTCGCGCCAAGTTAATTGTATTTTTTGCTCCCCGAAAAGCAAAATAGTACATCGCCATAGAATAGATACTCAAGACTAGTGCTATTGTTATTAAAATATTTCCTGCCATATTGTTCTCTTTATTGGGGGATTAGTATTGATCGTTAAGAATTTGCCGATTTTTGATCTTGATATTTTGACGGGCATTTAGTGAGTATATCGGACGCGTGAAAAACACCGTTTTCATATTTACCGGTTACTACAATGCTTGATGCCATTTCAAAATTATTCGGCATAACTCCTTTAAAATTAACTTTCATTTCAGTGCCTTTCTCATCAGCCATAACAAATGTAAAAGTTTTATCCTGAAGGTTCTGGTCATAGCTTTTTTCTTTTACCCAATGCCCTGTTGCTTTAATTGCTTTAGATTTTGTCATTACTTTTGAAAAGTCGGATTCATACTGCATACCGCTTTGCATAAAGAGAAACATAGTCATTCCCAAAAAAAGAACAACAACTATACCGCCTAAGAGATATTTCTTATTCATTTATTTTCACTTTCTAATTTTTTTAATCTTTTATCTAAGTTGTAAAGGTATAAAAATATACCTGTCCAAATGATTACAACAATACTTAAAACAATATACAACGAGTTACCTCGCGGAGCAGGAGCCATAAGCCGGCTATTCTTTAAGGAGTCAACCAGATGTTTAAGAGAGTCGGTAGTCATTAATGTTTTTAGGGAATCCATTCAAGTCCTTTATAATAGGTTATTATTTTTTTCTTTTAATATCAATGAACGATAGCCAATCGACCACAGCCAATAAAATAAAATGCTGAAAGCAGTCAGGGATAAGAAAAATTCTATTTTCATATTGGGATTCATCTTAAAACCTATTGGGCTCGGGTCGCCGGCTGAACCGGGGTGCAAACTATTCACCATTTTCGGAATAATAAATACAAAAAAAGGAACAGTCACAAACGCGATGAGAGAATAAACCGCTGATAACACTGCTTTTTTTTCGGAATCTTCAATCGCGGAACGAAGTGCGAAATACGCGCCGTAAATAAGCATCAGCGCGAAAATACTTGTCTGGCGCGGGTCCCAGCTCCAAGGTTTCCCCCACGTGTAATTAGCCCATACCGCACCCGTGATCGTTGCCAACACGCAAAATACTAAGCCCAACTGGGCGGCAGTGTAAGACTTTATATCATCCACCAATGTTTTATTTTTCAAGTACTTTATACCAAAATACGCGGACATTAAAAACGCGATGCTGGCTAACCAAGCTGTCGGCACGTGAAAAAAAATAATTTTAGCGTTCTCACCCAATGCCGGTATATACGGATATTCATTCCAATGAATTGGGTTCTCAACAATAGGAAAGGCTATTCCCATTATCGAAACTGCTAATATAAAAAAATAAAGAAACACTTTCCAAATCATAAATATTGCCGGATGTTAATTATTAAAACTTTCTAATCTTTCCAAATAAAATCAAATAATAAAAGCGATGCTGCTATCATCATTACGTTATAACAAAAAAGAATGAGTAAGGACACTTGAGATTCTTCAAAACTTGTGCCGCTAATGCAGGATTTTGATAAATTTATTAATGTTAATATTAAAGGTAATAAAATCGGGAAACTCAGCACAGGATAAAGTGTACCTTTTGAACTTGCTTTGGCAATTATTGCAGCTAAAACTGTTGAAGCTGATGCAATGCCTAAATTTCCTAATATGAATGCAATAATAAAAATTTCTTTACTCTCTATTACAAATGTATCAAAAAAAGCACTGTAAAGTATTGCAATAACGATATTCATCGAGAAAATCAGGACATTATTGAAAAGAAGTTTTCCAAGATAAATAACCGCCGGTTTCGCGAGCAGCCGCAGCGTGAGAGTTGTGCCGCGTTCTTCTTCGGTTACGAATACCCGCGACAGCCCTGACATTGCAGTAAAAAATACTACTACCCAAAATAATCCTCCTGTTAAGTCGGCAGGTACAGATTCATTCCCCACGGAGAATAATATAACACTGATAGTTATTACCACGAACATAACAAGCGAGTTTATGGCATATCTTGTTCGGATTTCCGATAACAGGTCTTTCTTAAATACAGCTATTATCTGCCGTGTCATTGAGTTTCTTTAAATTCTTCAATATTGGTGACTTGTTCACACAAGGCTAAATCACTATCATCATTCGAGGCAATCAAAATAATGCTTTCAGTCTGTTTTTGATTCACTAAACGGTAAATTTGCTCTTTGCCGGAATTATCCAAGTTTGAAACAGGCTCATCTAAAATAACAAGCCGCGGATTGTGAAAAAATGCAAAAATTAACCGCAGACGTTGTTTCATACCCGATGAATAGGCTTTTACAGGGTCATTTTTTCTATCTGCTAAATGAAAATGATCAAAAAGTTTATTAAGATAATCTTCATCAGGGACTAATCCTCTTATACCGGTCAGCATTTTCATATTTTCCAATGCTGAAAATTCTTCATAAAAATTCAAATAAGGAGATGAAAATCCGACTAAATTAATTGATTGATCCTCCGGTAAATTTTTCCCGTTAAGAATATGAGTTATCGTGCCGGAAGAAGGAATAAGCAGACCTGCAATAATTTTAACAAGTGTCGATTTGCCGCTGCCGTTCGTGCCGGCAATCCCGTAAACACCCGGTTTAGAAAAATGAATAGTCACCCCTGAAAAAATTATTCTTCGGGAATACATTTTTCTAAGATTTTGAATTTTAAGTTCGTACAAGCTCATTCAGCCGGATTCACTTATTAATAATTACTATCTTGCCCGATAGCTGGGTTTGGCTGCTTTTTATATAGTAAAAATAAACACCTGATCCGAGACTTGAAACACGCTTTTCTCTGATCGGGTCCCAGCTAAGACAATATTTACCGGCGATAAGACTAAGTTTCCTCGAAGCTTGAAATATAAGATTCATTCTTAAATCAAATATACTTAACTCAATTTCCTCGTTTGTTCCCCAAAATTGGACAGGAAATACTATGATCTTGCTCTGGTTAATAATGAATGGATTGGGGTAAGGGATTAAATTAAAATTTAATCCGGTAGTGGATGTATCCTTAATGATTGATGTATCGGTGGAGGATGTATCGGTTGTGGTAGAAAATAATATATTATTAATATAAATAGATGTGTTCCAAACCGAGTAGTCGGTGGTTGTGATTTTAACATAGTATCTATTATTAATTTTTGATATACCGGGTATAGAATCCAATGAAATTAAAATTTGCACCGGTAACAGCACGGAAAGGGAATCAATTCCCCTTCGCGTATCGCCGTTCGTAATAATCATTTGAATAGTATCCACGGGGGAAACATTGGAATTAATAACCATCAAAGGGACTATTGAAGTCGGATAAACATTCAGCAGCATTTGTTTTGGGCCGCTATTTGGCAGATTAGAAGTCATAAAACTTAACTCAGGATACAAATCGGCATCATCGAAATATTTTTTTATTCTGCAGCGATAGTTTGTATAAAAACATTTGTTGGCAAATACGGAAATTTCATTAGAAAAGGAAGCTTTTTTCTCAAGCAAACTGTTCGCGATAGCCAACATCGCGCGATTAGTTTTGAATAGCTCCCATTGTCGTTTGATTAAGTCAAACCCGTATCTTTGCCGAAGATGAAAATTCCAAATTGGTATATCATAGCCGGAATTATTGGCAAACGCGTTGCCCGGGTTATGAAAAAATTCTTTTAAGTAGTTGACATAATCGTTGACGGTCGGATAAACAAATTCCTCCATTGATGTTGAAGTCAATTCATAAAAAAACAAGTCAGTAATTTCTGATCCTTTCAGCCGCAAAATATAGTTCCCGATTTGAATAGCGTGATGAAACTCGTGAGCGGCAGTGACTCTGGCAGCATCTATCCCTTTTGTAAAGAATCCTGAAAAATCGTTGTTGACCAAAATGTATGTCACGAATGTTTGTGAACCGGACGATAATTCATAGTCTATTTCTGTTGAGCCATAGAAATTACCCTGCGGAGTCAAATATACATCATATTTGTCATCGCCGCCATTAGTCCCGTCTTTAGGCGGAGCAGGATAGCCGAGAAATCCCACCTCAAAACGATAGGATGAATCTAATGCTTTTGCAAATTCAGTAACTGAATAAGCAGGCGTACCTGTCAAATTATTATAATGAATCCTGAAAAATCCGGAAGGAGATACAATAGAAGTATCTGTTATCGGTCTTGAAAGAATTGAACTTGTTTTGCTTAAAATATCAGGTGAGGCACCGGCTGCCGCGAAATGTGCCTGAACAGAACTTTCAAAAAAACATTTCCCGTTACCCTGTGCCGGAGTATTTTGCTCCATATTCCGATTACGTAATTCATAGCAGCGTAAAAGAATAGAATCTTGTTGGGAAACAGGAACAGCCTGACCCAAAATCTCTCCGAGCATAAGAAAAAACAAATAAATAAATAATCTACCTTTGTCTTTTAACCAACATTCCATCCGAATCTTTCATAATCATAAATATGTAATCTTCACCTTTGCCGATATGTTTTGCTAACATAGACGAAATCGATATACCGGCTGCAACCGGTTTCAATGCCGGCTCAACTTGATCGTAAAAATTCAGAGTGTACAGCGATTCATTATTCTCATCATAAAAAAACAGGCTCGCTCCCTTTTCAGGGGATGAGAACTGCACGCTTCCATCCGATAAGCTAATTTCACTCTTATGAGGAAAATCAATTTTAATTCTCCCTTTACGTTCCTTGCCGGCTAAAAATTTGTAGCGAAATTCATTATCATCATTATAAATATTGACAATTTGAAATTTCTTGTTAGCAAGAAAATCACCGATATAAAAATCGGGGCTATTACCATCCAAATCTTTAGTTTTTTCAATTGATATTGTTTTCCCTGTCAGCGGGTACCAGCTCATTAGCTCAGTCGTGTTCATATAAGTATCGGACAAAATAACATTCGAGAAGCTTACAATTTTCCCGTTCAAACAGTTAGGGGAATCCTTGCTATTTTGTGAAATTTTTTTCCCAAAAGGATTGGTCTCATAAACAGTATATTCAACTTTATTGCCCTGCTTTAACAGGAGAGCAAACTTTTTTTCATTTTTTGCCGGATATACAAAGTCGGCATCCATTAAATTACCATCAAATGGCAAATATTTACGTTCAACATTTTTGAGTTTCAAATCAATTTTTATAAACTGCAAGTTACGTTTTTTTCTGTCAAACAGCATAATGTCTATGAATTGATTCTTTTCAAAATCATAAAACGCGTCATCATAGTCCCCAAACACGGGGTAATCCGCGAATACATAATTAGCAGCTGATGTTGAGTAGAGAATTTCTAAGGCTTTTTTTTGTTTATTTACAATAACAAATATCAGCCGTTCAGATAAATTTTTAGATCGGGCAAAAAAACTGCCTGCCCTGCCAAATGGAAGCCTATCCAATTCTCTAAATTGCGGAGCAGGACACAACAGCGATAAGTTTTCACCTGACAGAAAACATATACAATCCCTTTTATCCTTTCTAACAGTTTTTATATCAACCACTTCACTTCCGTAAAAATAAGTAATTGGCGGTGAAAACTTCGAATCGGTATTTTGAAACATTATATTAATATCATTCATATTTGAAGAACAATACCATAAATCAAGTCGTTTGTCCTCGTTAAAATCACCGAGACCAATTTTAGAAACTGAGTTTGGCAGCATCCAATTCTTCTTACTTTCATAAGAATGGACGCTGTCGCCATAGATAATTTCACAGGAACTTTGAGATGTATAAACAATATCAGTATAGCCATCGCGATTAACATCACCCGCGATAAATGTATCGGGAAATTTTATTAGGGAGCGTGTTCTCGCTAAATAAAACTCATTCCGCTGGTTATTGATTAGATAACAAATTGATGAATTTTTTATATTAATGCCGGCGAAATCAGGAACATCATCGTTATTAAAATCGCCTGCTGCACCAATGGAAAAGCTTGTTTCCTTCTCAAAAACTCTGGTCCGCCAGCTTTTATTTACGAAATCAATTAATAATAACCCGCCATAATTTGCACCAAAACCAAAAACTTCGAGATTCCCGTCTTTGTTTAAATCAACATTGCAAAATTCGCCGGGAATATTCTTTACTTTTAGAATAGTTTCAACTTTCAATGAAGAATCCGCCAATAGCTTAAGAACGCCAAGTATATTTTTTTTTGCAGAAAAAAAAAGGAATTGATTCAATGCAGGATTCCCGATAGGAATTAATTTCGAGATGGGATAGTGCCGCTGATATTTGAGCTTAACATTTTTTTTCAATGAATCCGAAAAAGAAATCACCCTGCACGATTGCACTTTTGGAGAATAAATAAGGTAAGAATCCTGATTAGTTTTCCCTTGCAATTTCTCAAATGCACTAAACTCCTCCGGCAAGTCAGCGTGTTTAATACCGATAAAATCACCTAAAGAAACTTGCGGGTAAGTTCCCCGACAAAAACAAAAAATGAGAATTGAAATAAGTAAGAACTTATTTACAGCGTTTCCGGATCCGATTTTCTCTCCTCTGAAATGCCTCTTGAAATCTTCTTTCTTCCTCCCCTGTTTCAGGAAATACTTTATTGGATTCAACGGGTATTCCGGATTCGGTAATTGAGACAAAGGTAAGGTAAGCGGAATTTGAATGAGTTTTTATTCCCTCTTTGAACGACTCCGCAAAAACTTTCACCCCCACTTCCATTGAAGTGGAAAAAGCTCTGTTCACGGAAGATACTAAGCTGACAACATCACCAATTCTAATCGGTGAAAGAAAATCTATTTTATCAACAGAAGCAGTAACACATACTTTCCCGTTCAGTTTATAGCCGCTGATCGCGGCACAAATGTCTATCCAGTGCATCAATTGTCCGCCAAGCAGGCTGCCCAATTGATTGGTATGCTGCGGCAAAACTAATTCTGTCATTTGTACTAAAGTTGACCGGACCGGACGATTTTCCATTATCCCTTTTTTACGGATGTATCTGAATCTATTTCCGTCTTTATTTTTTTTACCTCATCCGCTGATTCGTTTTTAGGGTATTTAGTAAG
This sequence comes from uncultured Ignavibacteriales bacterium, assembly GCA_903929035.1. GTDB lineage: Bacteria > Bacteroidota > Ignavibacteria > Ignavibacteriales > Ignavibacteriaceae > CAIYTF01. The sequence goes on along the minus strand of CAIYTF010000083.1, from coordinate 12,309 downwards.
AAAAGAACTTATTTCCTGAAGTGCATCAGATTTACGATTCTTGTAAACCAACAATTTAATTTTGCTTAGCAATGCTGAAGGCGCGTATTTTGTATCGTGATAAACATCAACAACCTTGCCGTAGGTCATTATCGCGGCAGTATAATATTCCATTCGCTCGTAAATTACCGCGTTGTGAAATTCTTTCTCGGCAAGTTTCTCATACAAAAACTTGATAGTAGAATCGGCTTTAGGTACGCGCTTATCAGCGGGGAAGAAATCTATGAATGCCTGAAACTCATCAATAGCTTTTTTCGTGTATTTCTGGTCAAGGGGATATGCAGGAGATAACTGCTCATAGCAGGATGCAAGCATAAACTGCGCTTCCGGTACGAATGTGCTTGAAGCCATACTTTTAATCAGTTTACTGAATTCATAGGCAGCAAGAAGATATTCTTTCCGCTTGAAGCGGCATTGGCCTGAATAATACTGCGCGTCATCCACTACTTCGCTGCCGGGGAATTGTAGAACGACAGCTTCAAATTCCTTCAACGCGGCTTCATAATCAGCATCATTGAAAGTCTTGAGTGCATATTGCAGTCTATCTTTATCATTCATAGCGGCAGTATTAACAGAGCCGGAGCAATGCCAAGAGATCGTGATTGAAACAAAGAGCAGGAAAAGAGCAAAGAAATTTTTCATAAATTTTCGTTGGTTAAATTATCAAAAATACAGGATTTCGCGGTATATTAAAAGCTAATAATTATGTTTCTCAACTTCTATTTGACGTATTACAGCTCAAATAAGACCAACCGGATAACAAGTTTTCAAAATTAACCATTGATAATTATTCCCATCCCTATTAGAGCCTGTCCCGCTTCGCGGGAAGATCGAAAACAGTTAAGGGCGCGTTCAGAAATAACATTATCACTTTCTCACGCGAAGATCGCAAAGGTTATCTTTAGACGATGTAAAAGTTATTTGTTGGCAAACACTAAAGTATAATACAAAAATTGAAAGTGCAACAAGGAAGAGCGTAATACGAGGATACTATGAAGCTTTGTGCCCCTTAATAATATAGTTAATTTGAGAGTCGTACTTTTTTCTTGACATTTAACATAACAGAGGAAATTGCAATCGATATCATATCCCCTCTCCTTATAGGAGAGGGGATTAAGGGGTGAGGTTTTGTATCTTTGTTCTGTCACTGTTAGCAGCATATCTCCTCTATCGGTAACAAAACATACGCGTTTTTTTTACCAAACAGCTGCATTTATTTTAAAATTCTATCTTTACCCCGCCTGCCGGTATGAATGACCATTGCAAAACTTTGTCAGGCTGATTTTTATGCTGATTCCATATAAGCTGGTCAATGTTCTTCGTGTTAAGAACATTTTCAAAATCAAGGAAAGTGACAAGATTCCATCCGTTAAATTCATTGCGGAAATCAACGCGGATGTCGAATCGTTGATACGCGTCGAAGCGTGCTTCGTTATATCGGTTATAATCGAATATTGACTGATTATATTTCATTGAACTATCTATATTAAATGGCGTATATGGTCTTCCTCCCATAAGTCGATACTTGCCGCTGATTTCAATATCATCGTTAAATTTATAACCAACAATTAGAGTAAACACGTTTTTGTAATCAAAACTGCTCGGTCGTTCTATGCCATCGAGAGGCTTGAACGCGATTTTTGAATATGAATAGTTTATCATTCCATACAGTTTATCGGTAAGTTTCTTCTGCAGGAAAAACTCGATTCCTCTGGCTTTGCCGGTACTCCCGGAAACGAGGTATTCCAATCCCGCTGAATTATAATCCGCGCCGGAGTTGGCGTAGCTTACTTCCCTGTTTAGATAGCTCGCTGTGTAGTCAGAGTAATCTTTTTGATAAGCTTCAACTGTTATTTTCACGTCTTCTGAAGGATAATACTCAATACCCGCGATGATGTGAGTAGCCTTTATCTGTTTCAAATCCTTGTTACGGGGGTCCGCGATAAGCCAAATCAGCGGGGGTGCTTGATGGTATATTCCATAAGCAGCGTTAATTCTGAAATTTTCTGCTGCTGAATATGATGCAGCAACGCGGGGAGAAACCACCGATGGGTTATTAAGGTAGTCGAAATAATCATAACGTAAACTTGGCGTTAGCGATAGCCCGCTGAACAGTTCTTTGTTATACTGAACGAAAGCTCCGTATTTTTTCGCGTTCGCCGTGGCGTTGTAATCGATACCGGTGGCATCCCTGCCAAAACCGTTTAACCCCGGATTTGATTTAATTTCATTGCGACTACTAAGTCTGCGTACCGTGAATCCTGCCTCGAATAAATCAGTAGGTGTAAATCGGTGAAAGAAATCACTCCGTAACACTATTTCTTGATCGCTCGAGATGCTGTGAAATTGCAGTTTGCCTAATGAATCAACGTTGACTTGTTTTTCATAAACCGTGTGAGAAAGCGATGTCTGCAAATAGGTGTTAGTACCTAAGAGCCATTTGTGCATCAATCCCGAAATATTCTGCCACCCGCTATATTTAGTGTTTGCCATTTCCGGAGCATCAACTTTATCGAAATTCTTGAAATTGATATCATCGATACCCGCGAGGTCAAGGACTTCTAATTTATGCTGATCATTGATTTGATATGTTGCCTTGAAATTGAAGTTAGAATAGTGCGGAATGGCGGTAAGCCCGGTCGAAGAAAATATCAGGTCAAGATAACTTTTGCGCGCTGAGAAAAGGAAAGAACTTTTGTCTTTCTGAATAGGTCCTTCGATATCAATTCCTGCGCCTGCCATTCCGAGGTCAAATTTACCAGCGATTTTATTCCTGTCGCCATCGCGGTATGAAATGTCCATTATGGAAGAAAGTTTATCGCCGTACTTTGCCGGAAAACCGCCGGAACTGAAATTAACATTATTTAGAAAATCAGTGTTGACCATACCGATAGGACCGCCCGAAGCACCCTGCGTGCCAAAGTGATTCACGTTCGGCACTTCAATTCCATCGATAAGAATGAAATTTTCAAAAGGACTTCCGCCGCGAACGATAAGGTCGTTACGGCTGTCAGTAGCTGTAGTAACGCCCGGTAAAGCCTGCGCTAAACGCTGAACATCTTCAGCAGCTCCCGGTGCCCGCCGGATTTCTTCAGGTGAAAGAGCATTCACGCTCACCGATGCTCCGCTTGGTCTTTCGAAAAGCTTTCTGCCGGTAACAACAACTTCAGCCTCCTGATGTCCTCTCATTTTCATTTCGATGGTTATCTTCGCGCTTTGGGAACTTCCAACGCGTATATCTGTCTTGATTACCTCTTCATAAAAGGCAACTTTCACCATAAGCGAGTATAACTTCGGTTCAAGCTCAGAGAATGAAAAATCTCCGTTTTCGTCACTGACCACGGTTTTCTTTGTCCCGACAATATTAATAATTGCCCCCGGAATTTCCTGTTTGGTATCCGTGTCTATTACCCGTCCTTGAATGCTGCCTTTACCGATGGTTTCGGCAAAAATTTGATTTAGCGTTCCCGTCAGGGAAAGCAGGGCAAATGTGAATAGAATTATACCGCGTTTCATAACTAAGTTACCTTTCATTTGTTGTATATAAGTGATTAAATTAAAATTGTTTGTTTATACTGAAATATCTTTTGCTTTTTCATATCTCTATATAGGCATATTTTATTTAGCTGTACTCTTCATAAACTGTAAAGCTCCGGCAGTAAGCTGCTGCAAAACATCCTTTGGAACCAGCTGCATTCTTTCGCGTATAATCAGCGAGGCAATACCGTGTACAAATGCCCATAACGCGAAAACGACAGCTTCAAGATTCTGTCCCTGATAGTACCCTGCATCTATGCAGCTTTTAACATTATCTTTTAGCAGGCTGTAAGTGCGGTCGCCAAGCTCCCAATTATTAAACAGCTTAATCTTCTTTGCCGGTGCGCGTGCAATAAACATTATATCATAATACTCGGGATTGGAGAGCGCGAAATCAATATATGCTCTGCCGTGAGCGTCAAGACGGGCAATCGGGTCTTCAATATTTTGCACGGCAAGCTGGAACTTGTAAAATTCGGAAAATCCGCGATTATGCAATTCAAATAATATTTCATCTTTATCTTTATAATAGAGATAGATGGTGCCGGGACTATAATCAATAGCATCGGCAATTTTACGAATGCTCACGTTCTCGAAACCCTTATCAATAAAAAGCTTCAGCGCGGTTTGGAGAACCAGCTCCCGCATCTCGGATTTTTCCCGTTCTTTACGTTCAGATATACTCATTTTGACAGTTTATTATTAAATATGTATTGTAAATATAATGAACGGTGTTCATTTATGCAGGCAAAAAGTCAGATTTTTTTTGGGATTCTATGAAACTACTCATAGGTCAAGTATTTAGGTTTAAAACATTTTATGGTTAAATAAAAAAGCCCCTCACCCTGCCCTCTCCCGAAGGAGAGGGAAATGCATAATACACGCGAATACATCATACATTGCAATTATGTCCCCTCGCCATATAGGAAAGGGAATTAAGGGGTGAGGTCGCCCTATTTCTCCGTCCACCCGCCTTCGTGGTAATGGCACTAACTTAACAAAATAAAACAAACCCACCCCCGCCCTCCCTTTATAAGGGAGGAATTATAGGGGGGCCTAAATGGGCAATTTTTACTATGTTAGTGACATTACTTCGGGAGAGGGCAGGGTGAGGGGTTCCATAAGCCAGTGCAATTTAATTGTTTAATAACATAGCCGAAAATTATTGATTATTTTACCGGTTAGGATACCTAAACAGTTACAAATTCAGATTTATATTACCGTGCGTAGTAGTCAATCATTTGCTCAATTGCCCGCTTGCACACGGGGCAAAAATTGTCAACCGACTTTGATTTCATAGCGCAGTCCTGCCGCGGGCGATAAATACCTTTATCTACATAACCGCCGCCTTCAAAAGCTCCAACCGTGTTTTTATACTTGGCTTCCATAGGTGTAGGAATTGGAGTATCTTTTTCAACAAGGTCTTTCCACTTCTTGTCAAAATCAACCAGCGTTGTCAGATTTGGGTCGCTTGGTTCCACGTCTTTCGCGTAAAAATCTTGATAGGCGGTTGCACTTTCATAATATTCATCTGCCAATGAAGCAAAGCCGTGCCCAAATTCGTGAACGAAAATATATTCTTCAAACTTACTATTATTCACGCAAATAGAATAGAAATTATAAATCGAACCGCCGCCATATTTGGGAGTATTCACAAGAATATATATCTGGTCATAAGGCGCGTTTGCAGCAAGGTCTCTAACACTTTTATAGTCAGTAGTCATACAATAGCGTTCAATATCAAACGTGTAGAAAGAAGTATTCATCAAGGTCTTCTTATAAACTCCTTTACCGGGTATATCAGTGCCGGTATCCGGTGAAGGCGCGGCAACTCCCCAAATATTAAATTTGTCTTTGTTTTCTTTAAACGGCGAACTGTTAAAAAGATAATTCTTAAACTTTTCACAATCTTTTTTGAATAATTCCATTTCGCTTTCTGTATATCCCTCCGGAAGAATTACTATATCAACTTTATGCTGTGAATCACCGGAATATTGCACCTTAAAATTATCAAATACAAGTCTGCGATCTTTTTTTATAAAATAACTGTTCGGATCAATAGTAAACTTTTGAGTGAGGTGGATATCGTTTCGTTTATCTCTGGAATAAAAGTTAATAATAAATTTGTTTCTTGGATATGGAAATGTAACCACTTCCGGAAAACTTCGCGGAGTTATTTTTGCCTCCGCGGTTGTCTGCCACTCGCTAAACAGCGTTGAATAGTTTTTTGCAAAAATTATTTTGCCTGTTGCAGAATCAATAATTTCAACCCTATACTTGCCATAAAGTGACGTCTCAATTAAATTTGCTTTTGGACCGCCCCATAAAGGCTCATCTATTAGTTCATCCAAAAAAACATCTTGTTTCTCCGCGTTACCTGCGCGCTGATAATCCAAACGCAGAGCGCGGTCATAGAAAAATGTTTCAAATGTATTTTGAGAATAAAGCGAGCAGGCGCATAATAATATTAGAGCAATTTTTTTCATAGTCATACATTTAAGTTTTGAAAGCTTTTATTATCGATTTGAATAACCCTGCGCGAGTAAGAAAATTCTATTCCTTCAGCAATGAATCTTTTGTAGATTTTTTCACGCAAACCGCAGCTGATATCAAATGCTTTAGTATAATCTAAAATTCGCGCTGTAAGCCGAAAATCCAATCCGTTTTCGCCAAATTTAACCATTAAGGCTTCAGGCGGTGTGTCAGGGTCCAGTGCCGGCTCTTCTTTGGCAATCGCAATCAATTTATTTTTAATAATTTCTGTATCAATTCCATAAGGTAATTGCACTTCAACAACAATTCTTGTGCTTGTGGCGGGATAGGTTAAATTAATAATGCGTGATTTTACTACATCATTATTTGGCAGTATTATAATATTTTTATCAAAGTCTAATATTTTTGTACTCCTGATTCCTATCGCTGCAACATCACCAAAAATATCATTCCCAATTTTGATTCTATCCCCGATCCTGAAAGGGCGATCTGTCATTATAATAAAGCCGGATATCATATTTGAAAGAGTATCCTGAGCAGCTAACGCGATAGCCAAAGAACCAACGCCAAGCGACAGCACGAAAGCGGTAATATCAACTTTGAATTTTGTAAGGATAATAATTAGGGCACCGCAGGCAAGTGCTAAACGCGCAATTTTATTTAATAAAGGGAATAAACTCCCGCTTAAATCCTTGTTTTCTCCCGCGTCGATTCTTTCGCCATACCAATCAAGAAAATGCGATATTACTTTGGCAATAATAATCGAACTTTCTATAACCAGAATAATATACAATATATCGCCGATATATTGCCCCGTGTTTATAAGCCCTTTATAATCCGCTTCTAATCTCCTGTTGGTATAATATGGAAATGAATCAATACCTGTTTGAAAATAGCCCAAAGCAAGATACGCGCCAAGTATTATAAGAAGCCGGTAGCTGCTTTTTTCAAAAGTTTCAAGCAGTTTGTCATCTCTATAGCCTTCTTTCTTTTTAACAAACGGCCTGACAATACGACATAATAGAATTGAAAGAGTCTTTGCTAAAATAACAAAGATAAAAAAGACAACTACGCAAGAGATAGAAAGCGCGGAGATGTCGTTACGTGTGAAAGTCCGTATATATTGAATAATAATTTGAACATAAGAAAACATTAAACAACGGTTCCTGTCTCGGTTTTCTCTTCAGCTTCGCTGGAATGCGGAACTGCAGCTTCTTCTTCTACAAATACAAGATGATTATCACCTTCATAATGGCGGGCAATAATCTTGCTTCCTTCCTTGAAAGAACCTTTCAGTATTTCTTCTGCAAGTGCATCTTCAATATATTGCTGCAAAGCCCTGCGAAGCGGACGTGCGCCTAATTTAGGGTCATAACCGCGGTCGGCAATGAAATTTCTAGCAGATTCATCAAGTACAAGGTCCATCTTGTTTTCTTTAATATTTTTCAAAAGGTCTTTAACCTCGATTTCGATTATCTTGACAATATCCTCTTTATCAAGGCTTCTGAACACGATGTTTTCATCCAATCTATTAATAAACTCAGGACTAAACAGCCGCTTCATTGCATCTTCAAGAGTGCCTTTCATTGAATTATAACCGTCATCAGTTTCCTGTTTGCCAAAGCCAAACGAACCAATACTTTTAATTTCTCTTGTCCCCACGTTTGAAGTCATAATAATAATCGTGTTCTTAAAATCAACCTTTCTTCCAAGGCTGTCAGTTAAAACGCCTTCATCCAAAACTTGCAGTAAAATACTGAAAATATCCGGATGTGCTTTTTCAATTTCATCAAACAGGACAACTGAATATGGCTTACGCCGAACCTTCTCTGTAAGCTGTCCGCCCTCTTCAAAACCAACATATCCCGGAGGAGCTCCAACAAGACGAGATACCGCGAATTTTTCCATATATTCGCTCATATCAATCTTGATAAGAGCATTATCGGAATCGAATAAATATCGCGCCAATACTTTGCAAAGCTCGGTTTTCCCAACTCCGGTAGGACCAAGGAAAAGGAAACTGCCAATCGGCCGGTTTGGATTTTTCAAACCCGCGCGGGCGCGGCGGATTGCTTTAGTCAGTTTAAGAACAGCTTCATCTTGCCCGACAATCTTTCCTTTCAGCCTCTTCTCCATATCCATAAGTTTTGCAGATTCTGTCTGAGCAACCCGATTAACAGGAATTCCTGTCATCATTGCTACCACCGTTGCCATATCCTCTTCGCCAACTTCAAAAACCAAATCTTTTGAACGTTCATCCCATTCTCGCTTGGCAAGTTCCAAGTCAGACTGCAGTCTTCTTTCTTTATCGCGCAACCGGGCAGCTTCTTCATAATCTTGTTTTTTAACTACTGCTGCTTTTTCAAGTTTCACCAGTTCAATATCCGATTCCAAACTAAGAATCTCCGGCGGAACTTCAAAATTTCCCATATGGACACGCGACCCGGCTTCATCAAGCACATCAATTGCTTTATCAGGAAGATGACGGTCGGTGATATAGCGGTTGCTTAGCTTGACCGCTGCTTCAATAGCTGCATTAGTATAACGAACGTGGTGATGTTCTTCATACTTGAATTTAATGTTATTTAAAATTTGTATTGTCTCTTCATAGTTTGGCGGTTCGACCATCACTTTTTGAAAACGCCTGTCAAGCGCGCCGTCAGTTTCTATAAATTTTCGATACTCATCTAAAGTAGTGGCACCTATACACTGGATATCGCCGCGTGCAAGCGCGGGCTTAAACATATTAGAAGCATCTAACGACCCGGAAGCACCACCGGCACCAACAATAGTATGCAGTTCGTCAATGAACAGGATGACATCTTTTGCCTTTTCCAATTCATTCATTAATGCTTTCATTCGTTCTTCAAATTGACCGCGATATTTTGTTCCGGCAACAAGTCCGGCAAGGTCTAAAGTTACAACACGTTTATCTTGTAAGATACGCGGGACTTTCTTTTCTATAATTCTTATTGCAAGTCCCTCGGCAATCGCGGTTTTCCCTACGCCCGGTTCGCCAATCAGCACGGGGTTATTTTTTTTCCTTCGACTCAGAATTTGCGCGACACGTTCAATTTCTTTTTCGCGTCCAACAACAGGGTCTAACTTATCTTCTAAAGCATATTTAGTAAGATCGCGTCCGAAATTATCAAGCACGGGAGTTTTTGTTTTTTCACTTTTCTTATCGCTTGAGGAAGAAGGAGTATTTCCTTTAACGGATTCTTTAGATTCCTTATTTGATAACATAGCATTTAATTCAGAACGGGCTGCCTGGTGGGTTACATTAAACTGGTGCAGTATTTGGGTGGCAATACAATCTTCATCCCTGAGAATGGATAATAATAAATGCTCTGTCCCAATTACATCAGCTTTGTAAAGCTTAGCCTCTATCTGTGTAATCTTCAGTACTTTTTCTGCCTGCTTGGTAAGCGGGATATTGCCAATAGTAAGCGTGCCGCCGCTGGTTCTTACCGAATCCTCGACTGCTTTTTTTAATTTAACAAGATCACATTCAAGGTTACGGAGAATCTTAAGCGAGACTCCTTGACCTTCTTTAATAATTCCTAATAGTAAATGTTCTGTTCCAATATAATCGTGGCCAAGTCTGAGGGCTTCTTCGCGACTTAATCGGATAACATCCTGCATTCTTTCCGAAAAATTTCCGTCCATAATAAAATCACCTTTTAGATATAATCAATATCATTTGCATAAATATGTTCATTAATCTTTGAACAACTATGTAGAAATATGCAAAATTTTAACGACAAATTCATCACTATTCCATCCAATATCAGCGGATTTATATAATATTATTGCATATTGTGATAGACTGACTGTACATCATCATCTTCTTCTAATGTATCAATCAAATCATTCACCTCTTTTTGCTGCTCTTCATTCAATTCTTTGTAGTTTGTCGGCAGATATTGAATTTCAGTTCCCTTTAATTCAATATTTCTTTCTTCCAATGCTTTTTGCATTGTGCCAAAATCTTGGAAAGTAGTGTAAATATAAATAAATTCATCATCATACGAGAAGTCTTCTAATCCTGAATCAATTAGTTCTAATTCCAAAGCATCAGAATCGGGAGTACTTGATTTATCAATCTTGAACAATGCTTTTTTTTCAAACATAAACACGATTGAACCATTGTTACCGAGAGAGCCATAGTGTTTTTTGAAGTGAAAGCGGACATTTGCCACTGTACGCGTGGGATTATCAGTAGCGCACTCAACCACGATGCCCACGCCGTGCGGGGCGTACCCTTCGTAAATTACTTCCTGATAACCGGTAGTATCAACCGAGACAGCGCGTTTAATAGCCGCGTCAATCCTGTCTTTCGGCATATTTACAGCCTTGGCATTCTGCAAAGAAAGACGCAGTTTGGAATTTATTTTTGGATCAGGTCCCGCTGCTTTTACCGCTATTTCAATATCTTTGCGTACCCTGTTAAAAGCCTTGGACATTTTAGCAAATCGCGCGAACATTTTATGTTTTCTTGTCTCAAAAATACGTCCCATAATTTCTCTCGTTAATTATTCAATTATATTTATTATTAATTTAAATTTACGTATAAGTTCTGAATTTTTGGATGACAAAATTTTGGACGATAGCTGGTATCATACCAAACCGACAACAAGTTGAATAGTATGCCGATACAATCTCCAATCAGTAAATGGAATGCGCGCAGCGATACTCCAAAGGAGTAAAATTTGAATAACCGTGAGCAAGTGCCGCGAAGCGGTGCGATGCTCACGGTAAAACGCGCAGCCTACACAATCTCTATCATCTCCGCGGGGAGGCGAACTTACCACTCACTATCGCCAAAAAGTTACTGATTACACCCGATTTTGGTTGTCCCCTTGCAGGGAACAGGCTCTTGTTCGTTTCCTTTCCGTGAGCTTCGTACCGCTTCGCGGCTCGAAACTCACGGTTATTCAAATTGAACTCTTTCAGAGTTATCGGAAAAACACGCTTGATTTAATCTAACTTGTTATCGGTTTGATATCAATATGGGAAACTAATGTATTGTAGTCGAAAAAATCCGAATAACTTGTGTTTACAAGCAACCGGTTTAATCTCAATACTTCCACCGGTTATGCAGCCAAAGCCATGCTTCAGGCTGCTGCCTGATTGCATCTTCAAGCAGTGTTGTATGCCGCTGAGTCATTTCTGTAATTGCTTCATTATCATCTGCAGGCAAATTTTCTTTAGAAATCTCGGTCATCCTGAATTCATAGGTTTCATCTTCCTTTCTGAACATCGCGCCAAATATCAAAGGCGCGCCGGTTTTCAATGCTAATGCCGCGGGTCCGGTATATGCCGCTGATGACCTGCCAAACATCATAACTCTCGGACCATCTGACGGTCCACGCTGATCGCCCACCATTGCAACAACTTCTTTGCTTTTGAGTGCCTTATATACTTCACGTATTGATACACCAAGTTTTACGGCTTTATTTCCCCATTTCGTACGAAGACTTGATAACTCGGCTGTTACAAATTGATTGCTTTGGTCTTTAGTAATTCCGGTAACAGGAAATCCTAACTGCAGCCCGATAGAAATCGCGGCAAACTCCCAATTGCCGAAATGCGCGCTCATCAATATCACGCCTTTCCCTTCCTTGTATCTTTCCCGAACAAGTTCTAATCGCGGAAAACTCACGTTAGCAATCATTTCTTCTCGTGTCATTGATTTAATGCAAAGTATTTCAACGAAAACCGTTGCAATAGAAGAATATATTTTTTTTGTCAAATCCCGCAGCTCTAATGCAGTTTTCCCGGGAAAAGCGATAGCAAGATTTTTTAGCACAACCCCTTTTCGTATCGGGATAATTAAGTAAATCCATTTACCTAATAACCTTGCAAAAGCCCTTGAATGCTTCAATCCTATCATCCCAAAGAATGTTTGTGCTACTGAAAGGAGTATATATTGAAATTTATGAATCATTTATCCGTTTATATTTATTTCGCGTACATTCAAATATACGAATTTTTCTTTTTTGGCTAAGGATTGTAAGAACACAATAGCATCTAATGTCTTCGTTTAGTAATCACTGTTCCGGATTGAGAAATACCGGCAAACTAAATATTATTTCCATCGTAACTACTCAGCCTCCTGAAATCAAGAAAATATACGGTACTGATATTATGTCCCAAAGGGACTAAATTTGAATAACCGTGAGTGACAACTCACGGGAGAATGATAAAAAGCATCTATGTCCCCAAAGGGGGCAAATT
>CAIYTF010000082.1 GCA_903929035.1 uncultured Ignavibacteriales bacterium | reverse complement strand
TTATTAAAGAAAAGTATCGTGGCCTTTTCAATATCAAAATTATATTCATTTTTATTCATAACACAATTGTAACTATATTTTATGAACTGTTATCACTTATTTTTAATTCATTCCTTAACAACTCCTCGCGATGGTGTAATAATTGATGTCAACGGTACATTCCTTAAAGATATGGAATATGAACGGGAAGAGGTGATTGGGAAGACCACGGTGGAACTTGGAATTTTTGATGATCCTAACGACAGGCAGAAGTTGGTTTCAATATTGGAAAGCAAAGGGATGGCTTTCGGATACGAATGTCGTTTTCGTTCAAAATACGGCAAAATAATGATAGGGTTGTTATCCATTGTTTATATTAAATTGAAAGGAAATATTTGTCAGCTTAGTACCGTTATTGACATAACGGAGCACAAAAACGCGGAATTTAAATTAAGGGAAGTACTTTCAGAGGCTATGCATTTCAGGGAGGCATTAGATCGTGTTTCTGCTTTCGTTTATATGAAAGATCCAAATTCCCATTATGTCTATGCAAATCATTCCACTTTGGAGTTGTTTGGATGTTCAGCCGAGGAACTGATCGGCTGCGATGACACCCGGTTTTTCCCGCGGGACGTAGCAAAAAAACTGCGAGAAGTTGACGCGCGCGTGTTCAGAGGAGAACATACCTCTGAAGAAATTGAAGTTACCGATAAAGACGGCAGGAGATGTATTTACTGGGAAGTTAAAACACCCATTTACACCGGTGCTGATAATAACACGATTTGGGGTTTGCTGGGTATTTCAACCGATATTACTGAAAGAAAACACGCCGAAGAAGAATTGACGCGGGCGAAGGAAAAAGCAGAGGAGTTGAGCAAATTCAAATCACTATTGCTCGCCAATATGAGCCACGAGTTACGCACTCCTTTGATTTCTATTCTTGGTTTTTCTGAACTTATTCAGGAAGAAGCTGTGGATGATTCCGTTAAAGATATGGCAAAATATATTATGAACGGCGGCAATAGGTTACTTGATACTCTTAATAACCTGCTTCAATTTTCGCAGATCGAAAGTAAAAAATTAAAACCGCATTTTGAAAAAATAGATATAAATCAATTCGTCAAAGAATTATTAGATGGTTTAGCGAGCCGAGTAAAAGAAAAAGGACTACGACTTAAAACAGAATATGAGCTGATACCTTTTTATGGCTATTTAGATAAGTCATTTCTCAAAGATATTTTCATTAATTTGTTAGGGAACGCGATTAAATTTACCGACAAAGGAATGATCAATGTAATAACCAAAATAGACAGCGAGTTCTTTTACATAAAAATAGCTGATACAGGAAGGGGAATATCGCCCAATCATCAAAGAATTATTTTTGATGAATTCAGACAGGCGAGTGAAGGCTTAGGCAGAAGGTATGAAGGCACCGGCTTAGGACTATCAATTGCTAATAGGCTGGCAAACATAATGAATGGCGAAATTTTGGTTGAGAGCAAAGTAAATTTTGGCTCTGTTTTTACAATAAAGTTTCCATATCCGCATTTGGATATGGATAGTGGTGAGCAAGTACAGATTCCCGATACATTAACGAAAAGTTCCTCCCTGCCTAATCTTCTATATGTTGAAGATGATCTTATTACCTTTAGCGTAATAAAACTATTTTTACAAGATATCTGCAATGTGGAAAATGCTGAAAATAGCGATGTTGCTTCAACAAAAATAATTTCAACTGCTTATGATTTGTTCCTAATGGATATTCATCTTGGAGGTGAAACTGACGGTAAAGAAGTAACAAAATTTATAAGAAAATTGCCCCAATATAAAGAAACCCCGATTATTGCCCTGACTGCTTATGCCCTGCACGAAAACAGCGAAGAATGCTTAGCTGCAGGCTGCTCCTGCTATCTTGCAAAACCGTTTAGAAAGCAAGAGTTGATAGACCTTGTATTGAAAGTACTGAAAAATTAGATGTAAATGTTATTCTCGGGCAATGGCTTATCGTTGCTTTAATATATCCGCGACATACCATACTTTCCGCACGTGTACATCATCAGCAAAGCGGATAAATCTATTAGTGCTTTCTTCTGATCCCGCGCATATATTATCAAGTCGTATGTCTCTGCCACGAAAATCATATTATCCAATATTTTGTTCAGCTCAGGATGACTCGGTGTTCCGTGCCAATAGGCAACCTGTTTTATCAGCAAGTTTTCGTGTCGGCGCACGAATTCGGTAAACGACATTGTCAGCTTTGCATTCGGGCGAATAGGGCTGCAAATATTAATCAAATCATTAAAGTAGGAATCCCACTTAGATGCTAAATCCGCGTTGCGCTCACGCATCACAAATTTTGCTCTCTCGAATGTAAAATTTGCCTTTGTTACCACTTTTATGTTTGGTATCAGTGCATAGCCGTCATAGCTTTCAAAAGCCTGTGCTTCATCGTAATAACGCCATCGCTTCAGCAGCTGCCTCGCGCTATATGTAACAATAACTTTTTCCAAACCGCTGTCCACAACAATAAATTTCTGTTTGTCATAATTCAGTACTGCAAGCCAGTGTCCCCAATTATCTACCGACAAAATGCAGGGGATTTTCTTCTCTAAGTATGAAATTAATTGATTAATAGAATCGGCGTGGGCAGATGACTGAAAGTACTTCATCGTGCAGTCGAAATAATTTGCCGCATTTGCCAAGCCAATCTCATCAGTGCCATACCACCACGAACTTCCGGCTTTTGCAGCAATGACTTTTTCGTTGTGAAACTGCCCCAGCATTACTAAAGCATATTTTAATGCAAAGGGACCGCATTGATATTTATTTGGCTGAGGATAGAAACTCATATTTAAAGGGTCTTAATTTTTATTGAATAATTTATCGTAATTTACACATTAACTATAACGAAATTATTATACTTGATGCAAAAGAAAAAAATATTATTAGCGTATAACGAAACAAACCCTGAATTATACGTTTATAAATCCGATTTACAAAAATCTAATTTGAATTTTCTGCCTTATTTTGAGATTGAAAACTCAACCCCTATGGAAGAGTTTGATATTATGGCAAAAGTCATTGAAAACGCCGGATTTGACGTTATCTCGTTAAACCTGAATGATAATTTTCAAATTCTTCTTGATACTCTGGAACGCGAAAAGCCGGATGCTGTTTTCAATTGCATAGAAATTTTTTACGGTAAAGCCCCGTTAGAGATGAACCTTGCCGGTTTATTTGAACTGCTCGAAGTTCCCTATACAGGTGCGCCATCGTTAGCACTTGCTAACTGCCAAAATAAATCATTAACAAAAAAAATCCTCCGTGAGAACGGCATTCCCACACCGCTATTCGAAATCGCCTATACTCCGGAACATCCCATAGCATTGGATTGTTATCCGCTTATCGTGAAACCAATTGCTGAAGATGCAAGCGCGGGAATAGAAAACGCGTCTGTTGTACACTCGCCTGAGCAGCTTCGCAGCCGTGTAGAATATGTTCACGATGAATTTAAGCAGCCGGCACTTGTTGAACAGTTCATCGCGGGGAGAGAATTGAATGTCTCTGTTCTTGGCGGTACAAACCCGCGTGTTCTGCCGATTAGTGAAATTGATTTTTCCAAAATGCCCGACCACTTGGAGAAAATTGTCAGCTATCAGGCAAAGTGGGATTCCCTTCACGAAGCATACCATCGTACCATCCCGATATGTCCCGCGATTCTACCCGATGAAGTCAGGTTACACGTTGAAGAAATTGCACTGCAAGTTTATCACATTATGGAACTCCGCGACTATTGCCGTGTTGATATTCGTGTAAATTCCGATTTTGAGCCGTTCGTGCTTGAAGCGAATCCAAACCCTGACCTAAGCGAAGGAGCCGGCTTTATGCGCTCTGCTGAAGCCGCAGGCTATACCTATCAATCAATGATTAAACATATAATTGATTTGGCACTCGCGCGAAAGACTACGGGATCGTTCACAAATTAGTTAAACCCCTTTCGCCCGCTTATGTTTTATAAACTCGATAATTGCCGGCAATATGGAAATAAAAATAATGACGAGAATCACTATCGAAAAATTCTTCTTTATTATCGGCTGCGCCCCGAAAAAATAGCCCGCGTATGCTAATAAGCCAACCCAGATAACAGCCGCCGTGACGCAATAAATAATAAATTTTCTATAAGTCATCGCACCCAGCCCTGCAACAAAAGGAGCGAATGTTCTTACTATCGGCACGAATCTCGCGAATATAATTGTCCGCCCGCCGTGTGTTTCATAAAATTTATGGGTTTTATCTAAATACTCCTTTTTTAGGAATCTGCTGTTGCGCTCGAACAACTTCATTCCAATTTTTTTACCTGCCCAATAGTTCACGGTGTCGCCCAAAACCGCGGACACTATCAACATTATTACCAACAAGTGAATATTAATCGTTCCCAATGCTGCAACGGAACCGGCAGCGAATAGAAGCGAGTCTCCCGGTAAAAACGGCGTGAACACGAAACCTGTCTCCGCGAATATAACGCAGCATAAAATAATGTAAGTAGTTGTTCCATATAGAGCGGTTATATCCGTCAAATGGACATCCAAATGTAAAAATAAATCAATAGCCGATTTTATAAACTCCACGATACTCCTTTTCCAATTTAAAAACAATCTAAAACCAAGATTCAAAATAACCTCAAATAAGCGATAGAAAAAATATTTATACACTTTTCTTGTGCCGCGTTGAAGTCAGCGAACAAGGGATATTTGTCATACTTGCTTGGAAAGGCTCGAAAGGAAGGGAATCGATCCAACTGTTATCGAGCAAGTACTCAATATTCTCGAAAGTATCTGAAAACAAGTATTGTTTCATAACAACTTTACGCTTCCAAATAAAGTACACGGTATTTGGCTTGATTGGAAGAATGTGTCTTATGAAATGGATTTTAGTTGATTATAACATTTATTCCCTATCGGTAAATAAAGATGTTGGGTAAAGACCAAACTAAATTCGCGTATTTTTATTAATATGAGAAAGTTATTTTTTTATTAGCCCTAAACCCATTACATTGCTAAAATCAAAAAAACATCATTTGATGCGAAACAGAAAACTGCACAAAAGAAAGCCAAAGATTTTGGCAATCGATTGGATGGTTATAGCTATGTTGAGTGGAAAAACGACAGAAATGAATATCGTTAGCTATGGGGGCTTCGGATCCTGGTGAATTTTTTAATCATATAAAATAATCGAGGTCTATATCCAGCCTTCACTTTTTGATTTGCAGCACAAAACAGTTGGTGATATCAGCAACCCAAATACTTATAAAGGAATATACTCTTTTCATAAGTACTGGGGTAAAAAACCGACCGAAAGCATAGCCTATTTTATTCAAAAATATACAAAGGAGTCAGATATTGTATTTGATCCATTTTTAGGGTCAGGATTGATCAGCAGAGAGTGTTTATCGAGACAGCGGAGATTTATTGGAATCGACTTGAATCCTTTTTCAATAGAACATACAAAATTAGTATTGGATTTACCCAACCCTGATGAATATCAGCAAGCGGTAAAAGATATTGAAAAGATTGCAAAAACGCGAATATATGATTCATATAAATGTGAAAATGGCAAAATTGCATCTCATTTTTTATGGGAAGAAGAAATATTAAGAAAAATTTGGAGTAAGGCAGAAAGAGGAAATCGAAAAATTGAATTTGAACCTAGTCAATTTGATATTAATCAATTTAACTCTTTCTCAAACTATGAAGTTAAAAATATTAGAAAAGTTACTTTTTTTACCAATTCAAGAATCAATTCCAAAACAACTATGTCCATATATGATTTGTTCACGAGAAGAGCAGTTCATAACATTGATATATTAATTGATGAAATTAAAAAATATCCCAAGTCTTTACAGCGGGCATTGATTTTAACTTTGACGTCATCTTCGGGGCAAATGTCTTCGATGGTATTTGCAATTACTGGTCGTGGAAAAACAAAAAATCTTATTTCTGATAAAGTTGAAGTTGGGAGCTGGGTAATAGGCTTTTGGTGTCCCAAATTGCATTTTGAAATAAATGTTTGGAATTGTTTTGAGAGCAGAACTAAAAAAATGCATAAAGCCCTTATGGAGACAGAGAGTACAAACTATAACATTTATGATAATGTTGATAAATTGTTAGCGGCTCAAAATGGGGCAACCCTTGTTGAAGGAAATTGTTTGAATATAATGAAACTTATTCCCGACAAAACAATCAAACTTATCTGTACAGATCCCCCGCATAGTGACAGGATACCATACTTGGAACTTAGTGAAATATGGAATTCAATATTGAATAAAAAAGTGTCTTTTGAAGATGAAATCATAGTATCAAATGCAAAGGAACGTAACAAGAAAAAGTCAAGTTATATCGAGGATATGAAAATATTAATATCGGAATCAAGCAGAATATTAAAAGATGATGGACTTTTCTTGTTATATTTTAATGCAAGAGATAAACAAAGTTGGAGATTTATGGAAATACTTGAAACCAACAGCGATCTATGTTTTGTTGGGGCTTTCCCAATGGAATATTCTGCTAATTCAGTTATACAAGATAACAGAGCTGGCGGGATGAAAACAGATTATGTACTTGTTATGAAACATAAAAACAAAGATTTCTTTAGTGAAAATGAATTATCTGAGATCCCCGGATGGATCAATACTGTGCCAAAAATCGATTCTATTGTCGCCTAATAATTTTAATGGAAAATGTAATGAATAATGATTTCTCGTTTTGGAAAAAAAAGCACGATGGCGAGGATTTATCAATCTTCAATGAAAACTTAATCGGTCAACTTTGGCTTAAAACAAAATCAATTGTCAGGAAAGAATTGATAGCAGAATTTACATCGCAGAACTCGATCAAACTGTCTTCAAGTAATTTAACTGCACAATTTGAAGAATTATTTTCTGTATTACTTGTCAACATCGACAATTCACATTTGCTGCTGGATAATTATTTTAAGACAAAAAACAACTCAGTTCTTAATAAACTTGATAGCACTCAATTAGTGTCTGAATTGTATAAATTAAAAGTATTTGAATGGGGCGGTGACTATCAAAACTCTTTGGACAAATATTTGGTAAGTCACTATGTAAAAGCTATTACCTCTTATGATACCTTGATGTCTAAATTTGAATATGAAATCAATCGCGCTGTGCAGGGTTATGTATTAAATAGCTGGTATAATCACTGGTCAAGTATTTTGATTGAACACATTTTCAAATCACACCCATCTGTGTTACCGACTGTCGGGCAGATAAAAAGCGTTGATTTTTTTATAAACAACATACCTTTTGACCTTAAAGTGACATATTTTCCTTCTGAATATCTAAAATTAAAAAGAAAGGAAAAGGGACTGCCAGTCGAATTAACATATCTCAAGTCCAAAGCAAGAGAATTATCAATAGATTTCGACAAAAATGGCAGCCCCTCAGATATTTATTATGAAATAACAGAAAAACTAAAAGACAAGGGCGGCAGCTCCAGCTTAAACGTATTGTCTGAATTAAAGAATCAAAATATGCTTATTGTGAAAGAAGCTCAAAATGACTCCAAAAATCTTTCACGCTGGCTATACGAAAATCAGGGTGAAATGCGTTTTGGCTCTGAGAACAGATTATTTTTAGTTTTAATAGATACTGAAGATTTTTCGAGTTCGTGGAAACTTAAAAGGAACATCGAATTATTGAAACCGACCATTAATATATTTCTTGAAAATTTTATGCATAAGCCTATTTCTGACTTAAAAATATATTTTAATTATCATAAACGTCCTCAAACTTATAATTCAATAACAGATGTTATTTTTGTTGTTAAGTGATATTGAAAAACAAAAATATTTTTATGTCTCTGTGCAAAACGCCCAATTTTAAAGTATGATAAATCGGCATAATTATATGCAATATTCACGGTCCTGTGTATGGCAAACAATATATGAACTATAACGGCCACGTATGCGAATTCGATGTTAATAACTATAATAATAAGAAATATTCACTGATTAATTAATTTCAAGGAACACTATGGCAACTTTTGACAAAGATAAATTGAAAAAAATCCCGACAGCGGGTTTATTCTCGTTCATTAAACTTTATCGGCTTTTTCACACTAACCCTTTAGAAGGTTTTCAGCGTTTGACGGAAAAATACGGCGAGTTTTTTAAAGTTGAACTATTGGGTCAGGAAATGTTTATAGTCAATAATCCTGAATATATACAGTATATACTGAAAGATAATTATGTGAATTATCAAAGGGCTCATTCACTGGAGCTTTTTGCCGAATTAATGGGTAAGGGACTTTTCAGCGCGGAGCACGAACTATGGGTTAAGATGAAAAAAACTCTATCCCCTGCATTTCATCAAAAACAAATTGAGAGTAATTTTTCTACGATACTTGAGGAATCTTTAGACTATATTTCCAAAAATATTGAACCATCAAATGACGATGTAATAATAAATATGGAATTGGAAATTAAACGACTTACATTAAAGATTTCAGCAAAATTATTTCTATCACCGCAGCTTGAAATTAATACTGATCCGATTATAGATGCGCTAAATGATATTTTTGAATCCGCGGATGTACCCAGCCATATCAGGCATAAAGTTAAAATGGCTGTTTCAAGGAGGCTGCCAATATCGATTCGGAAAAAAAAGCACGTTGCTGAAGCATTAGAATATTTAAACGGGTTAGCTCAGCAAATAGTTGAAGAGTTCTTCAACGAGCGAAGTGAAAAGAGCTTTTTTTTACAATTGCTCTTTGATGCTTACAAAGCAAACGAAATTGATGTGGATCAGGCAATTGATGAAATAAAGACTTTATTCTTTGCAGGGTTTGAAACAATCGCGGCGGGCATTACTTGGACGTTATACTCAATCGACAAAGAACCCGGGTTACGCAAACAGCTTGAAGCAGAAATAGACAGAGTAATGCCTGACGGCATATTAACGGTTGAGAAATTAAATGAATTCAAATTACTATATCAAACAATTAAAGAATCACTGCGTCTATATCCGCCGGCGTGGTCATTTCACCGGATTGCAATGAATGAAGATGTTATAGACGGCTATTATATTCCCAAAAATGCGTGGATTATGATTTCTCCATATACTATGCACCGGAATGAAAAGTATTGGAAAAATCCCAAAAAGTTTGATATTACTCGTTTTGAGAATGAGGAAAACTCGATTCCTGTCAGATATGATTATATACCATTTTCTCAAGGTCCGCGCATTTCTATCGGCAGCCGTCTCGCGCTATTTGAAATGTCTATAATTATTCCATTGATTATACAAAAATATAGAGTTCAATTTAGGACAAAAAAACCACCAGTTTTTTTGAGTACGGCAGTCATTCATTCCAAAAATTTGATTCTTAACCATATTACACGAAGAAAAAAATGAATCAATATAAAGAAATCGAAGTCCGATTAACTGCCGAAAATCCTTCATTAGTTTCGGACCTCTTGTGGGAGTTAGAACCGCTTGGAATTGAGGAGATTTCAACATCCATTCTCAAATGTTATTTCTCTGAAGATTTCCAGCTGTCTGTTCTGGAAAAATATCTAAACGATTTGAGGCAGGATAAAATGCTTGAATCATATTCTCTGATGGAATCAATTTTGCAGAACAAAAATTGGAATGAGGAATGGGAAAAAACTATAAATGTCATAAAAGTATCGGAAACTTTTGTCATTAAACCAACATTCAGAGAATATACCCCCAATAATGCAAATGAAATTGTTCTCACGATCGATCCAAAAATGTCTTTTGGCACCGGTGAACACCAAACAACAAAACTTATGATTAGAGCAATTGAAAAATATTGTAAGCCGGCTGATTTTATTCTTGATATCGGCACAGGTACGGGCATACTTGCAATAGCAGCCGCGAAAATAGGAGCAAAGAAAGCAATTGCATTTGATAATGACCCGTGGTGTTTTGAAAACGGGGTTGAAAATTGCCAATTAAACAATGTAACTGATTTTGTAGAAATTCGGACTGCCGAGCTTTCCGATATACCCGAAAAAGATTTTGATTTGGTAATTGCCAATATACAGCGCAATCCTCTGCTCGATTTATGTCCGGCTATTGTTGCTAAAGGGAAATCAACCGGAGTAATCCTGCTTTCCGGCTTACTTGTCGAAGATGAATCTATAATTCTTGAAAAATATTTAGTATGGGGATTACAGCATATCGAAACTGTCACCCTTGATGAATGGATTTCAATAGCCTTTATTAGAGATTAATTTAGGATTGATGGAGTAATCCTATTGGTGAGTCAATCAGTAATGCATCGATATCGTGTTTAAGCATTTGGTTAATATGAGATTCATTAACTATACCGTAGCACATAATTCTAAAGCCTTGTGCCGCGGCGTTTTTTATTATGGGTTTACTTATTTCACCGCGATGAATACAAATGTATCCGGCAGATGCGCTTATAACATCTGCAAGTTTCCCTTTCAAAGGATGTATAACGAAATGTTCATAATCATTTCCGCGGTATTCAAATGCATCATACCTGCTAAAATTTACTCGATTGTAATTGTTAAAATGAAATTCTATTTGTTCCGGTGATTTTCTGTTCGTTACTTTCTTATCAATATAATTTTTTGTCTTGATGATTGTTTTTCTCAGAAGATATTCCCGATAGTTATTGATCGGGTAATGGCTAAAGCAGAGTGGGAGAGTTGGTGCAATCTCGTGAACCTTGAGTAACGACTCCGGCAGCCAGGATACAATTGTTACCCGATCACTCAATCCGAACGAATCAATAAGTTTGATAATTTGTACTTCATATCCATACTCTTTAATATCCAGGAATAAATAAATTGAAGAAGATGCAATAATTTCAAATAAATGCAGCAGTGAAAGAACTCTTTGATCCTCCGCGATATTTGGCTGCAAGTGTTCTATTTCATACAGAGTAAGAGCCGCAATATATTTATCAATTCCGAATTGCTTGAATAAATGGCTGTCGTGATTGATGATTATTTGTTTATCTTTAGTAATTCGTAAATCAATTTCTATGGCGGTTATACCCGCGTTTATTGCTGAATATAGACCTCGCGGTGTCGCGTCAGCTGCATCGAATCCTTTCAATCGATGTGAAATAAAAAGCGGACTATTTTTTGATACTATCGGCATAAAAGGTGCCTTAATGTTAACTCAATTTTGTAAAAAAATAAATAAACTACAAATTCAGAATATATTAATATTATTGCTGCTATTAAGCTCAATAATATTATTTTTCTATCATATTATTACTGACGCGTATTTAATTGCCTCGATTTTGGGTTTTGTTATCTTATTTTTTCTAAGCAGGATGATGGATGGAAAATCAATTGATTTAGCAAACAAACATTTCCGCCATTTTACAAAAATTAACAAAACTGCAACGTTCAAGGAAACAATGCCCAGGTTTAATGAACCCCGCGCCAAAGTCAAACACGCGATATTACTTCTTCACGGATTCTCGGCATCGACTTCTGAGTTTAATTGCCTATATCCCGAACTTGATAAAAGGGGTATTTTATACTATGCGCCCGCGCTTTCCGGTTTTGGCGCGGATTCAATTCGGGAGCTAAAAAATATTAGTGCCGAACAGTGGCTTAGAGACGGCGAAAAAGGGTATTTGCTGCTTTCGCGGATGGCTGAAGAGATAAGCATTATTGCTCATTCTATGGGGTCTCTTATCGCGCTGCATCTATCGGGCAAATACCCTGTAAAAAAACTTGTTTTAACTTCTCCGTATATTCAGTATAAAATGGAACATCGGACATTTGCCTCGATAATGAGATATCCGGCATTATGCAAAATCCTAATGTTTCTCAACCCGATCGTGAAGAAAAATTCAAAACAAGATTTGGAAGAGGTTGCCCTGAGCGGGCGGTTCGTATATGTAGCTGTGCCTATTCAGGCGGTGAAAGAATTATGGCGGTTAACAGAATTGATAGAATACAATAATGTTAAACAAAATAATATGGTAGTCCTATTTGGCAATAAAGACTATACTATTGAAATTGAACGCACCCTCGACAAGTTGAGAAAAATAAATGAGGGATTAGAAAGTTTGACCTTTGAAAAATCAGGACATAATTTACTTGAGGACGTTGAGTCTGAACAAGTACGGGATATGATTATCGAGAATATTTTCAATAAACATCATAGCCCCTATTAGCGGGTAAAACACATTTTCCAGTCTATTATAAAAAACAGGATTATTTTAATTTATCACCTAAACATTGAATAACCTATACCCCGCAGCCTGGAAAAATTTATACCCATAGCTATTTTGTAATCTCGTGATAAAGCAGTCCAGCATCCAAGGTCTAAGCCGCCGATATTTATCAAACCGGGATATATGTTTATCAAGGCTGTATAATCTGAAAGTCCGCTAAAGAATATTGATGCAAGCAGTGAATTGTTCTTGTCAATGAAAAACCCTGTATTCCACACCATTTCAACTGTTTTTTTATTAGTCTGTTCATCAAGCAATAATAGCTTTTTAGCCCTTAGTCCAAAGCCGCCTGAAATTGTATAAGAATCATCATAACGATATGAAACTCCATTCAACCCGTTCATTCCAAAATAATAGAAGACTCCAAATTGTTCGCTCAAGGGAGTAAACCATTTAATAGAAAAATACTGACCATTATTGTGGAGATGGTGGTCGTTGAATGAAATTGTTGGCTGCAGAGACCAGTCCCGCAAATTTAAAGTTTCGCTGAAAAATCTGCATACTGATGTATCTGAAAAAAGCAGTATTCCGCCCGTATTGAAAATATAAATATCCGAAATTGGGTCAACGGTAATTCCTTGATAAGTATTGTTTTCTATAGTTTCGTTCAAAAATTGATAAGCCGCCGTGGTGGCAAGAGCAAATAATTTTGGCTGTGGGTAATTATGAAGTTGATACCACTCTTTGATTGCAACATAAGTCATCCCGCCGCCCACCAGATGAAGCTGATAATTGGGCCACCATTGAGCGTTTTTCCTTGATAAATCAAAAGGAATAACTTCATCTCTGAAAAAATTCTTTACACCATATACACGAATAGAGTGAAATGGATTGCTGATATTACGCCATACATTTGTCCAAGCTGAGCTATAAGGATAACTAAATGGATCCCTTGAATTATTTTCTAACTGGATAATATCATAACTGCCATTCAACAAAAGAGAAACGGGGCTGAATGTTGCCTCGCTGCCATAGTTTTTTCCCGAATAAAAATAATTTGATTCTTGGGAATATGCTCGAAATGTGAAACCTGATAACAATAAAATGCAAAATAAGAATGATTTAGTCATTAACAATTTTTGCTGTATTTGGCAGGCTATCGGTTATAGAATTTAATTCCCTCTTCAACGGAAGGGAAAACAGTAAAAAATTTATTATAGCCGGTGATTTCGAATATTTTCCTGTTTGTGCCGTTAAAGGCTGAAAATGTTAGTTTGCCGCCGCATTTTTCAATTTTCTTCAAATATATCATAAATAAGCAAAGACCCGCGCTTGAGATAAAAGACAATTTCTGACAGTTAATAATTAGATGAATTTTATCGTCATCATCAATCAGTTTATCCATTATAGTCTGTAGAGATTCGGCGGACAGAATATCTAATCTGCCCTCAAGGTGTATTATGGTGACATTTTCAAATTCTTCAACAGTAATATTTAAATTATTTTCCATAATTTACAACTTTCTTTCTTGGAAAAGGATACCCGATTCCATACTCTGCAAAAAATGCGTGTTAATAATTTGCAATTACAGAATTATGAGTTAAAAGTAGCAACACCTTCTTCAACAGATGAAAAAATGCTAAAAAATTTGTTATAGCCGGTGATTTCAAAAATCTTTTTATTATTTCCGTTAAAAGCAGAAAAAGCAAGCCTGCCGCCAAGTTTGTTTAGTTTTTTCAACGCGATCATAAACAGGCGCAATCCAGCACTTGAAATGAAAGATAGTTTTTCGCAGTCAACAAGAATTTGATATTTTTTTTGATCTTCTATCAATTCATCAATGGTTTTTTGGAGATTTTCACCTGAAAGAATATCAAGTCTTCCATCCAAATGAACAACTGTAATTCCTGAAATATCTTCTATTGTAATATTCATAATGTCCTCGCTATTTAGTCTTTTTGTTAGTTTAAGAATGATTTTTTTGTCTTTAGTATTATAAAAATAAGAATCCGCGAGGCAGCCTACCAAATATAAGCCTTTACCGCCAATACGCGCGCTTTCAACTGAAAATTCCTCTTCCTTGTTATACATAAAAGGATTGAACGGAACAGCTTCATATTCCATTACTATTTCTATTGATTCCTGAATTCTATCTATGGAAATATTTATTCCAACATTATATCCGGGAGCAATTGAATACTTGAAATAGTTGCTTACCAATTCTTCGAGGATAATATATAAATCAACTGCTACAAGTTCGTCCAACAAAAAATCATTGACAGCTTTCTCGTGAAAATTCGAAATGTTTTCTTGCCACGAATTTAAGTCGTTTAATTGAATGCGCATTATTATATTTCTATTTTTAAAAATGTTTATGGAAGTACGATAAATTGTTTACGAAATATATAAAGAAAACAGGAAATGTTTTTGGTTGTTCTACATAAAAAACAAAAATTACCACCTATTATGAAATTTAATTTGAAAAGCAGGGTTGCTCCTTGTTGAAATTAGGGTCTCTTGAAAAAGTCAAAAGAGCAATCTTGTAGAATATCGCTCTTTTGACTTTTTAAGGAGTGCCTATGTACTTTCTCCAAGACAAACAATCTCGTTTTTCAATTTTAGAATAATCCTCTACCGAACCACAACCACAAAATACTCCGTTTTTATCAAGACCTTATATATCTTTTCACATTCATCGGCAATGGCTTTTATAGCGGGGATGACTTCCCCTTGGTATCCGGCAACGCGATATTCCAGTATCAGCAGCGAGTTTCGTTCTTGAAATGCCCGTGTAGCTTCAATCTCTCTTTTAACTAATGAAATAGAATCTGCTATTTCACAGCGGATAACTTCGTATCTTTTCAATGACTGCTTCGAGAACATCATAATCCGGTGCGCGGAATTTGCAGGTCCGCCAATATGAACAACTCTGCCGCCATTTAGAGAATCGGCAATATATCCGCCAAGATAACTTGATTCGAATGTGCGTTCATAGATGTGGTTTTGTGCATCGGCATAACTTACAAGCGGCAGGTAACCGGCTGCTTGAAATAAATAGTATATCACCGCGCCAATAACCGTTGCTGAACGTGCCCTGATTGAAAAAGCATCGAGCGTTATTGCGGAAACTGTAATAACGTAAGGCAGTGCAGCCAGCAAATAGCGCGAATTCCAGTGTACTTTAATCTGTGCATATCCAAACAGCAGCGATACCAGCAGGTAGGCGATTGGAGCAAACAAGAATAATATTATAAAGTTATGACCAACAAACGGTGGTTTTTGCCGAAAGCTCAGAAAAAAATACACGAGTACCATTATAGAAATTATCGCGCCGTACATCGGGATAAAATTTGATAGAAACGCGTCACCCACCGCGGGGAAATTCAGTCGAAGATGCGCGCTTGCCGGAGCATAGCCAGCACTTTTTGTTGAACCTAAAAAACCAAGTGCCGAACCATAAGCAATTTGATTATATATAATCCAAAACACTATTCCTGCAAATGAAACTATACTTCCTAAAATTACCGCTTTTGATTGACGGAAAGTCTTTTTTGTTTGGTAAGTTTCATAAACCGCGAACAGCATCGGCAATGGCACGAAAAACCACGATTCGTAGCGGATGAGTGTTGCAGGTATTATCGCGAATGATGCTGAAATAGCTGAGGAGAAGTTGTTTTGTTTTACAAATACACTGAAATAATATGCAGATGCAATACACGACGCGATAAATGTTGTTTCTGTCATTGGAGTCAGTGACAGATATATATAGTCCGGGTTTAGGGCAAATAACAGCAATGCAAATAGGATAGTCGGGCGTTCAAGCTGCAATTCAGTCAGCAATTTTCGGAGGTATGTCAACGCGGCAAAAACCATTATCAAATTGAGCGCGAATCCGCTGATGTAGTTGAAGAACAATATATCGGGTGCGCAAAAAGGGGCAAGCAGTAAATGATAGAGAGGCAGCCAGGTTGTTCCGAGAGAAAACTGTTCTGTAGAATCAAACACGGCACGGGCGATAACAGCGTGCGAGTTTGAATCTCCATAAGATACTATCGCGTATTTGTTGACGGATTGAACAACAATGAATATCGGAATATAAAGCAGTGTCAGAATCAGCGGCAGATAATAGAGCAGCCCGTCAATAGAACATAGAAAGCATTTCGAGGAAGCGCGATGCTCATCAGCATACTCTGATTTTGTCAACTAACTTTTCCTTGCCAACGGTAGCGCGGAGACCCCCTCTTTAAACAGCAATGTCCCTTTTTCTTTTATATACACGAACAGCATCATTGCTATAAGCATCAGCATTGCAAAAAATATGGATGGCACTGCCTCATAACGTTCTCTATAATAAGTGGAAAAACCTTCATTATACGTGCTGCCATATAGTATTATGGTGTGCAATAAGTAAATCCATAACGAATTCCTGCCTGCCCAAGTTATCACTTGAGGAATCTCTTTCCACACGAGCGATACATAGATAAACAAAGAAACAGCGAACAGCACGAAACCCATACGGAATATATCCAATGCAGGTGTAACCCAAAGAAAAGTTATGCCGAATCCGTAAGCAAAAATTGCCTCTGCCGCACCTATCGGCAGGATAATAAATATTGCTCCTGCCAAACAGTAACGAATTAACCGGCGCAATTTTTCAGGGGAGCGGTAACGATGCAGTATAGTTCCAAAGACAGCACCGCATAGAACATAGAACAGCCACGGAAACAGCGGGAATTGTGAACCAGTATTATTATTTATAAACGCGGCTATTACTACCGGCATCGTATCCGACCAGGTAATATTGTAAACAGACCGCGATGAAAACAATATTGCAAATGCTGCAAACATAAATACCGGCAAATATGCTTTGTTAAATAATCCGGCTATATAATTCAAGATGATGACTATCAACAACGAGACAGCAATTAATTGCAGTACATCCACAGCAAGGAACTGTTTCCATCCATCGAATGATAACCCTGCATATTTAGAAAGTTTAAGCCCGGGATATCGAAATACTAAAGTAATACATAACAAGAACACAGCCCGTTTAATTCCTTTGAGCAGTCTCGGATTCGCGAAAAAACTTGTATCATACTTTGTAAAGAGAAAATTAAAAACTAATCCCGTGGAGAATAGAAATATCGGGGCAGTCAGTCCCCGATTAAAATTCCATATATTAAAGAAATAGTTGTCCAAAGTCCTGTACTCAGATTTAAGAAACACTTCAATCGTGTGTCCCTGCACCATCATCAATACGGCATAAGCACGGAGCAAGTCCATAAAGACAAGGCGGTTAGCATTACCGACAACATTCATTAAAGCAGTGTATCCGTTTGAATGATTTGATCGGGCTGCAAACTTAAACTAAACATTACTTACGTTTCTTTGCCGGTGCAGTCTTTTTTACGGCGGTTTTCTTAACAGCTTTTTTAATTGCAGCTGCTTTTAGTTTGGTAAATTTGTGACCCGGGAAAACGTAAGGCAGCGCATCGGTGAAGTTTTTCAATGGAACAATTTTCAATCCTTCGGTTACTCCGGCGGGCATTTCCCGCAAATCAATTTCATTGTCGGCAGGAATAAGCACCGTGGAAATATCATTTCGTTTCGCGGCAAGCAATTTTTCCGTCAAGCCTCCAATAGGGAGGATGACTCCGCGGAGAGTAATCTCGCCTGTCATTGCAACTTCATCGGACGCGCTGATGCCGGAAACTGCAGAGAGAATAGCTATTGCCATTGTTATCCCAGCGGACGGACCATCTTTAGGAATTGCCCCTTCGGGAAGATGAATATGTATGGTTTTCCCCTGCGCGAAATTTTCATCAATACCTAATGCTGAAGCCGCGGAACGAATATAACTCAGTGCCGCCATTGCCGATTCTTTCATCACATCGCCAAGCTGCCCTGTTAGTGTCAGGCGTTCTCCGCCTTTCATAGTGGTTACGTCAACTATTAGTATCTCGCCGCCAACGCTTGTCCACGCCAATCCAACAGCACTGCCGATTCGCGGCTGATGCACCAAAGCTTTTCGCCTGTATTTTGGAATGCCGAGCATTTCTTCAACGCGTTCGAGACTTAATATAATTTTCGGCTGTTTTGCTTTTTTGGATTTCGTGCTGCTGTCGCGGACAACAATATCCTTTGCAGTTTTCCGCAATAACGAAGCAATCTCGCGCTCGAGATTTCGGACACCTGCTTCACGAGTGTAATCGGTGATAATTTTCCTTAATGCATCTCCATCAAAGGTGACATTATATTTATCAAGCCCGTGCTGCTTAATTTGCTTGGGAATGATATGCCGTTTCGCGATTTCAATTTTATCGTGTTCCAGATAACTTGTCAGTTCTATAATTTCCATTCTGTCCAAAAGCGGAGGCGGAATAGAGTATCGAATATTCGCGGTAGTGATAAACATTACCTGCGAAAGGTCATAATCAACTTCAAGATAGTGATCCTGAAATGTATGGTTCTGTTCCGGGTCAAGCACTTCAAGCATAGCAGAAGAAGGGTCGCCGCGAAAATCGGAATTTAGTTTGTCTATCTCATCAAGTAAAATAACGGGATTCATAGTGCCGGCACGTTTCATTGCCTGAATTATTTTCCCCGGCATCGAGCCGATATAGGTGCGCCTATGACCGCGAATTTCAGCTTCATCACGGACACCGCCAAGACTAATACGCACAAATTCTCTGCCGAGGGCACGGGCAATTGATCTGCCGAGCGATGTTTTGCCGACCCCGGGAGGTCCAACAAAACATAGATTCTGACCGCGCATATTTTTCACGAGGTTGAGTACTGCTATATGTTCTATCAGCCGCTCTTTCGGCTTTTCCAATCCATAGTGATCTTCATCAAGTATTTTTCGCACGTGCGTTATATCGAGTTTATCCGGCGAACGCTTTGACCAAGGGAGCGATACTAACCACTCAAGATAATTACTCACTACCACGTACTCAGGGGAGAGTGATGGAATCTTTGAAAGTTTTTGCAGCTCTTCTAATGCTTTCTCGTGAGCAAGTTTCGGCATTTTAGCTTTTTCAATCTTTTCGCTTAATTTATCAAGTTCAGGTGAACTTTCGCTTTCATCGCCCAGTTCGCTCTGCAGAATTTTAATCTGCTCCTGAATAATATAGCGGCGCTGCGATTTCGCGATATTTTCCTGCACTTTCCCATCAATTTCTTTTTCGATACGGAGAATGTCTATTTCCGAGTTGAGTATGTTTATAAACTCGTAGTATTGTTCTTTTAAAGTAACCTTCTGTAATATAGCCTGTTTAACTTCCAGCGACTGAACCACGTTAGCGGCAGCATAAAACAACTTTCTGTCCGGTTCTTCAATAGTTTCAAACGATTGAATAGTTTCAGACGGAATGCCGCGGTTGCTCTTTACATAGTCCTTAAACAGCTGGTCCATTTGCCGAATCAGCGCGCTCATCTCGTTGTCAGCGGTAGTTTCGGGTATAATTATCTCAATCTTTGCCTCGAAATAATCGTTTTGATTCGTATAGTTGATTATTCTGCCCTGTACCAAGCCGTCCACGAGAATTTTCATTATCCCGTTAGGCATCCTCATAGTTTGAATAATTTTCCCTACAGTGCCATCAGTATAGATATCAGATATTTTAGGAGATTCGATAGTTGATTTTTTTTGTGCTACAAGAAAAATATATTGATTAGAGTTGATAGCCACGTTAGCGGCTTTAATGGACTGGTCCCTGCCAATTACCACGGGGAATAACATATAAGGGTAAATCACTATATCACGAAGTGGAAGTACAGGCAAAATCGATGGAATATCCTCGGATACGATGCTTTCCTTGAGGTGATTATATAAATTATCTGAATCCATTAAAATCCTTGAAATAAATAGAAATATCCAAACATCAAATGTATAAAAAAGAAAGTCGGCATTCAAGGAATGAAATAAAGGGGATGTACGATAAAATGTCCATATCATACCAAACCGATGAAAAGTTGAAAGCTATGCCAAGTTTGTAGTTTATAGAACCACAACGTGGTTCAATTTGAATAACCGTGAGCGAGTGCCGCGAAGCCGGTGCGATGCTCACGGTAAAACGCACAGCCCACTTTCTTGTCTCTGCAGGAGGAGAACTTATCATTCACTATCGCCAAGAAGTTACTGATTACACCGGATTTTGGTTGTCCCCTGAAGGGAACAGGCTTTTGTTCGTTTCCTTTCCGTGAGCTTTGTACCGCTTCGCGGCTCCGAAACTCACGGTTATTCAAATTATTCTCCTTTAGAGTATCGCCGCAAGCATTCCATTTACTGATTGTAGATTGTATCGGCATACTATTCAACTTGTTATCGGGTTGGGATTAGGTACGCGATGTTTTTATTTGCATTGAGATCAATTACATTTTTTACACTGTGAAATTAGACATTAAGGTTCTTTATGAAAGAATAACCACCCACTCAAAACGTAATAGAGCCAAAAAAAGCTACAATTACAAAAAGCAGCACCTGAATCTTTCTCACGCGAAGACCGCGATAGTGCTTGGTAAAGATAAAGAAATAGCTTATATTTTATTATTAGTTGGTTAAAAACATCCATTAGAAACTGCCAAATTATTATGCAACAAGATAGCTTATCTATTCGACAAAAAGCAGAAGAATTGCTGAGAAATAAAAAATCAAGCTTGGATCTTTCAGAGATTGATACGCTTAAACTTATTCACGAACTGGAAGTACACCAGATCGAGCTGGAACTGCTGAATGAAGAGCTGCTGCTGGCAAAAGAGAAAGCAGAAACAGCTGCAAAAAAAGCCGAGGCAGCCGCAGAAAAATATACCGATCTATACGATTTCGCCCCGTCGGGTTATTTCACTCTTTCCAAAGAAGGCAATATCATCGGATTAAACCTCTGCGGGTCTCAAATGATAGGCAAAGAACGCTCGCTTTTAATAAACATCCAGTTTGGCTTTTTTGTAACTGAAGAGACGAGACCTATTTTCAATTCTTTTCTCAAGGAAGTCTTTTTTGGCAAAGCCGATGAAGTATGCGAAGTGTGCCTATCGGCGAATGAAGACTTTCCGAAGTATGTGCGCCTTTCCGGCATAGGTGACGAAAAGATAGAGCAATGCTACGTGACCGCGATTGATATCACCGAGCAAAAAAAAGCACAGAAAGCTCTTGCCTCGTTAGTCAACCAAGCCTTGTTTCAACTGACAAGCGATGGCATTCATATCCTTGACGAAAACGGTAATGTCGTAGAAGCTAATGATTCATTTTGTAAATTATTGGGATATTCACGCGAAGAGATTCTGAAAATGAACGTGTCTGACTGGGATGCTAAATTTACCAAGAAAGAGTTATTGAAAAAGATAGGCGAATTAATCGCAAATCCGGGAGTTTTTACAACAAAACAACGCTACCGCGGGGGGGGGGTACGGGATGTAGAAATTAATGCAGTAGGCATCGTTATTGAAGGCCACAAGTACCTTTGTGCTTCGGCACGCGACATTACTGAACGAATAAAGTCGGAAGATTTATTGCGCCAAACCCGTCAAAACTACGAAACATTCTTTAACACGATAGATGAATTCCTTTTTGTTCTTGACGAACAAGGGAATATTATTCATTTTAATTCCACCGTTATAGACCGTCTCGGCTATACACGTGAGGAACTTATAGGGAGTTCGGTTTTAATGGTTCATCCGCCCGAGCGCAGGAATGAAGCGGGCAGAATTGTCGGAGAGATGCTGAGCGGCACCACGGAATTTTGCCCTGTTCCGATTATTACTAAGGCAGGTGTTTACATTCCGGTTGAAACAAGAGTAACCACCGGACATTGGGACGGAAAGCCGGCTATTTTCGGAGTAACGAAGGACATTTCCCAAATCGCGTTATCCGAGGAAAAATTCTCAAAGGTGTTTTATCTCAATCCTTCTGCCTGCGGATTAAGTGATGTAGTTACCGGTAAATACGTTGAAGTCAACGAAGCATTTTGTTCATTGTTTGGATATAAGAAAGATGAAGTGATAGGCAAAACAGCCGATGAATTGGGTATTCTAACACTTGAAGCTAAACAAGACATATTAAAGAATGCCGATAAAAACGGGAAAATAACCAATATTGAAACCGATTTAATAGCGAAAGACGGCAAAATCAAGAATGTGCTGATATCGGCAGAGTATCTAAATATCCAGGATAAAACATTACGATATACAGTTGTAAATGACATCACCGAACGCAGGCACGCGGAGGATGAGCTTAGATCCAAAACAGCCTTACTCGAAGCACAGATGAACGCAACTATCGATGGAATATTAATTGTTGACGAGAATCAGAAAATAATCCTTTTAAATCAGCGATTCATCGATTTGTTCAATGTTCCCTCTCATCTTTTGGAAGACGATGAAGATGCACCGATGCTTCGGTATTTTGTAAGCTTATCAAAATATCCCGATAAATTCTATGAGAGAGTAAAGTACCTTTATGAACATAACACAGAGAGCGGCAGAGACGAGGTCGAATTCAAAAGCGGAATGATATTTGAGAGATATTCCGCACCTGTTATAGGAAAGGATGCAAAGTTATATGGTAGAATCTGGTTGTTTCGCGACATAACCGAACGCAGGCAGATGGAAGAAGCTGTCCGAGCGAGTGAAGCAAAACACACTTCGATGATAGCTAATATTTCGGACGTAATCGGCATAATGGGTATTGACGGCATTATGAAATATAAAAGTCCGAATATTGAGAAATTGTTCGGATGGCAGGCGAGAGACCTTGTTGGTACTAACGGATGGGAAACGGTTCATCCGGATGACCTTGAGCGTATCCAAAAGGAATTCTATTCTCTCTTGGAAAAAGACGACCAAACAACAACCGTGGTTTACAGATATAAATGTAAAGACGGGAGTTATAAGCCGATAGAACTCACAGCCAAGAATCTCGGGAATGATCCTATTATTGGCGGCGTGATACTGAATTACCGCGACATCACCGAACGCAAGCGGATGGAAGACGAAATAATTAGAACTAATTTGGAACTCCATAGAGCTAATTCCGCGAAAGATAAATTCTTTTCAATCATCGCTCACGATTTGAGAAGTCCGTTCCAAGGGTTGTTGGGATTATCCGAAATAATGTCAGCCGATGACCAAAAATGGACTTTAGATGAATTTTCTCAATTCAGCAAAGCTTTGCGCGTGTCTATTGTAAATCTTTATAAATTGGTTGAAAATCTATTGGAATGGGCTATGTTTCAAAAAGGAGCTATAAATTTTCTTCCTGTTGAATTAAGTTTCTCGGATATATTTTTGCAATGCAAAAGATCAATAGAAGAAAGAGCAAAACAAAAAGGAATCACGATATTCCACCAAAGTACAAAAATCGATAAAATATATGCCGATGAAAAAATGATTTCTACTGTGCTGAGAAATCTTTTGACAAATGCTGTAAAATTCACGGAAAGGGGCGGGAAAGTTACAGTCAGGGCAAACGAAACGCGAGACGGAATGATAGAAATATCGGTAACAGATACGGGTGTCGGCATTCCCGATGATGTGATAGATAAGTTATTCATAGTAGGCGAAAAAGTAGGCACAACCGGAACAGACGATGAACCAAGCACAGGGCTGGGATTAATTCTATGCAAGGAATTTGTAGAAAAGCACGGCGGCAAAATTTGGGTAGAAAGCAAAGAGGGTGTCGGTAGTACGTTCTATTTTACGATACAGAAAGTTGGCTGAATTGTTGAGCAGCAATCAAAATACAGAATAATTTGATGCATACCCAATAAAGATATTTCCGGCTTGGAATTCCGGTCAAATGTGACGAAATTTGGAATCTTGATTTGCCCTCGTAGCTCAGTGGATAGAGCAGTAGTTTCCTAAACTATTGGTCGGAGGTTCAATTCCTCTCGAGGGTACAACTAAATATTGCCATTAGGCCGGACCATAATTTTTTCTTTGCAATAATAATAGGTTTAATGTATATTAAAGAGCAATCTAAAATTCAAGAAAGACCGATGCTATGAAAAAAAGTTTCTTTTTGTTACTTTCAGCAATTCTAATAACTCTCACTGTAAATAGTTCAGTCGTGTATGCTCAATTACCGGCAACAACACTTAGAGTCATTAAAACTGCAAAAGTCAATGACTCTACTGTTACATTCGAGGTATGGTTTAAAAACGTATCGGCCAGTTCGATCGAATATGCCGCGGGTCAATATTTTTGGGACTTTAACAAAGCATATTTAAATGGGATCGCGACATTATCAATACTTTCCAGCGGATTAACAACGGCATTTCAACCAGAAAATCCAACTGTTTACACCGATTCAACTCCCTGTCAATTTCGTTTTGCTTCTAATTCTACTCAGGGAGCAGGTAACGGGCAAATAATTCCGGCAGGTGACTCTGTAATGGTAATGAAGGTTTCCATTAATTGTCACGCGGGTTTTGCATCTGCTGAGACTTTGAATATGGTATTTCGTAAGCCCACTGTAACTCCATACACTAACATAACGTCTTATATCGGAACAACAAATGCTGTAATTACTTCAAACTGTACTTTCTTTGATGATGTACCTATTACTACTGAGCTGTGCAAAGATGTTTCATTTATATCTGGTTGGAACATATTTGGTGTTCCGGTGAATGCTTCTGATATGACTGTTGCAGCACTATTACCATCAGCAACATCTCAAGTATATGGTTACAATGGCAGATATACTATTGTTGCCGCTGTGGTTCCAAGCAAAGGCTATTGGGTTCGTTATCCCAATGCAGCCATAAAGATTTGCGGTACTCAAGTAAGCCAGCTAACAGTTGCTCTTTCCGAAGGATGGAATATAATATCAGCTTATGAGAATGATGTTCCGGTATCTGCATTTACAACCACTCCTGCAGGAATAATTAATTCATTATTCTATGGCTTCAATAATGGCTATTCAACCGCCACATCTTTACAGAGCGGTAAAGGTTACTGGGTTCGAGCCTCTGCCGCGGGCGTGCTGACTTTATCGGCTGCACTATTTAAAAATGTTTCTGCAGCAGCTCCGGTCATTGATTCTAAATGGAGTTCAGTACGGTTGAGTGATGCAGCTGGCAATAAATCAAGTCTTTATTTTTCCACGGCTGCTCAAGACCTTAGCAAATACCAGCTGCCGCCGGTTCCGCCATCAGGAATATTTGATGCAAGGTTTGCATCACAATCTTTAGTTGAAAACTTGGACAGTCCTGCAAAAGTTATTTCTATCAGCAGCGCGACCTACCCTGTTGAAGTTCAAGCAGAAGGAATTGATTTGTTAATAAAAGACAAAGTTACCGGCAAACTGATAAACAAAATAGTAAAAGCAGGTTCATCAATCGTTATCTCAAACGAAAATATTACATCTATCGAAGTGAGTAAGATAACAAAGCCGCTTGCTTATGAATTATTACAAAACTATCCAAATCCATTTAACCCTGCAACAATAATTCGCTTCGGGCTTCCCGATAATGCCTATGTACGTTTAACCATATATAACCAAATTGGTGAGCAGGTTGCAAACCTTGTGAACGGACCAATGGAAGCCGGTTATCACGAAATCACGTGGAACGCGTTGAATATGAGTTCGGGAGTTTATTTCTATCAAATTCATACAGAGAAATTTAAATCTGTTAAGAAATTGCTCTTAATGAAATGAGTGCCAAGCGAAGCTTTGTCGTACACCAAAAAAAATCTAAAATCATCAACTATTTGCAATTCAATTAATTAATTGATAAAATTGCACTTTATAATTTACTGAAAGTGAATAATTCGTGAGTTCTTTAGAAACTATCAATCAAGCTAAACAAGATCTATCATCTAAATTTGAATACAAAACAAACGAAGTTGCAATCATTCTCGCGGCAGGACACGGCAAACGAATAAAGTCCCACCGCTCAAAAATGCTGCACGAAATTTGGGGAATGACAACCGTTGAACGCGTCTATCGCGCGTGTGCTTCCGC
This sequence comes from uncultured Ignavibacteriales bacterium, assembly GCA_903929035.1. Classification (GTDB taxonomy): domain Bacteria; phylum Bacteroidota; class Ignavibacteria; order Ignavibacteriales; family Ignavibacteriaceae; genus CAIYTF01. Next base: position 50,937 of record CAIYTF010000082.1, on the reverse strand, counting down.
TATACCGGATATTAACTCGGTAATTGTTGTTGGAATAAAAGCTGTGGATGTTATGGAGGTGATTGGCAAAAACCCAAATACCGCTTATGCCTATCAGGAGGAACAGAAAGGGACAGGGCACGCGGTTCAAATCGGGCTTGCAGAAATCGACAAAGACTTTGACGGGATAGTTTACGTCTTTCCCGGTGATATGGGACTTATAGATAAAGATACAATTGCTCAATTCAGGGAAAACTTCATCTCTCAAAAAAGCGATATGATGGTGCTTACAGGAGTTTACGAAGGACCAAATGAAGAAAATTCTTACGGTCGAATTATTCGTGTCCCTGAACAAGACATAACCGGCACTCCCTCAGGCAGCGATTTTCAAAATGTTATCGAGATTATTGAACATAAGGACATTCTGGCTCTTGCTGCCAACGTTCCCTATACAACTTCTTACAAGGGTAAAATCTACGGTTTTATGCGCGAGGATTTGCTGTGGATAAAAGAATACAATTCCGGAGTTTACGCGTTTGATTCAAAAAAACTTCATAAACTTATTTTTGAAATATCCAGTCAAAACGCGCAAAAAGAAATTTACATTACTGATTTAATCGGGCTTTTTAACAAGGAAGGATATATTGTCGGTGCTGCAAGTCCCAAAGAAGAATACGTGGTAATGGGATTTAACGATAAAACAGTTCTCAAGGAAATGGATGCTATCTTCAGAGAAAAAATATACGAGAATCTAAAAAACATTATCGAGATTGATGATGCTGATGATTTTTTTATTGACGAGCAAATTGTAGAGCAAATTCTCGAAATGGATAAACAAGGAACTCCTCTTGATATTCACGTTGGCAAGGGTGCATATATCGGAAAAGGCGTTAAGCTAAACTATAACTGCGTTATTAAAAGGAACGCGCATATAAGCGGCAGCATAACACTGGGGAAAAATGTTGTTGTAGGTGAAAATGTTTCGGTATCCTGTTTCCCGGAGCAGTCAATGAGCTTTGGTGAGAATGTTCAAATTCTCGCGGGTGTTCAGATAAAAGGGAATGTGTCTATCGGCAAATACAGCCGTGTTGAATCAAGTGTTCATATAACCGGAAGCGATGAACATCCTGTACGGATAGGAAAAAATGTAATAATTAAAGGAACAACTTACTTGTTTGGTTCAAGCACGGAAGATGATGTGTATATCGAACATTGTGTTTTGATAAATAAGCACGTGAACAAGATAGTTAAAAAAGACGGTACAGTGCAGCAGATTCGGTTTTATCTGCCGTTACCGGAAGGAATAGATGCCGTGGAACACCGCGAATAAATTCCATCCGAATAGAGGAATATAATACCGCGCTATAATGGCGCGGTATGTAAGGCTTATTCACAAATCATTCTTATTTAAAAAAGGGCAGACCATCGTGAAAGCTCTGCCCTTATATTCATTCTATACTATAACTTACCAAAAAACTAAAGTCAGTCCGATTACTATCCCGATACCCGCGATAATAATTGCACTGAACAGCAGCTTCAATCGGAATGCTGCACTAACTCTATCTTGAAACGACCTAAAAAGCAATTTCAATCCATAATTAGTTCTAACCGGAGCGGTATCCTCCGCGGGAAATTGTTTATAATCTCCCATTCCGACATCCCAACCGTAAATTTTTTTTTCTTTATCCATTAAATAAACCTATACGTATAATACTAACAAAACAAAGCAAACTGAAGCGGCGAGCCAAAACAGCAGTTTCTTTACATCTGCTGCTCTGTCTGCAGTATCATTCCGTAGCACCGTATTTTGCTCTCGCGCGTTAATCTCTTTAGACATTTTGTAATCCTTTATTTTATTGATGTAGTAAATCTACATAAGTATTTTAACAAACAATGTGCTGCAAATCACACTGCAATTTTTTTTTTGAAAGCCGCGTAATTTAAACAATAGGCTTATCAATATGCACTTTTTTTGACAGGAATATCTTGCAGTTCAAAGAAACTTGTTGAAAAAACAGAAAAATTTTCAAATAAGCACAAATTATAAAGATAATTATATTATTTTGCAATAAACGTGTATCTTGTTAATATTACACCACTTTCATTGAAAATTGTTTTAAATATTTCAAATTCCAAACTAACAGGTCTAAATTGAATAGAAAAATATTAAACTCTTGGGCAATACCATTATTAGTACAAATTATTCTTTGTATGGCATTTTCGTTAATAACATTTGTTATTGATAAACACTTAGATGGTCAATGGATAAATGAACATATATTCAGAAAATTTTTCTCAAACGATGCCGGTACAATAGCAAACGTACTGGGAGGATTAACGCAGGTTGCCCCTGCAATACTTGGAATCACAATTACAGTAATCGCGATAGTTGTTGAAATGGCCTCCAATAAATATTCACCTAAAGTTATGGACTTATTCGTTAATGACAAATTGAATTTTTGGGTGATGGCTTTGTTCGTTGTTTGCTCTGTTAATTCCATTTGGGTCGCTCATATTCTGACATCAAGTTTTTTCCCTATCGTAAGTATAATTTTAAATGCTTTTCTTGTTTCAATTTCTTTGCTGATAGTTATTCCATATTTTAATCATATTTTTACTTTTCTTCATCCCCATAATTTTATTGCCTACGTAGAAGATGGTGCCATCAAGAATTTGGAGAAATTGAAAAATCCATCTATGACAAATGAAGAAGTTCATCGCATTAAGAACAGCATAGTTGAAAGTATTGAATTCGTGGGAGATATCGCGATCAATTCGGTTATTCAAGGCGATAGGGCTGTTTCTCAATATTGTTCAAACATTCTTACCGATTTATTCATAGCTTATCTTGATATTAAAAAGGATTTACCTGAAAGTTTTTTCGTGTTAACTGATGTTGAAAGAGAAGATGCTGATTTTATTGACTTTTCCGAATTTGTACAAGATATCATTACCACCCGGAAAATTTGGTTAGAGAGAAAAATATTTCGATTAATGGAGATTATATTTACTATTTCTCGAGAAAATCTAAAAACAGTTGCATCCGGTGTTCTATTAAACAGCACAAAAATTGGTGAAAAGGCGAGCAAACTACAAAATAAAGAAGTCATTTTTACAGTGATTCAATATTTTAATACTTTTTTGCGATTTGCAATAAATAGTTCTGACCCGCGGACAGCATTTAATATTCTCGAGCATTATAGAAATTTTGGGGAAATTCTTATGTTCAATATGCCTGAAGAAGTAGAACGGGTAACTTTTTATTTTAAGTACTACGCTTTAGAAGCCCAAAAACGACACGTATTGTTTATTTTGGAAACAGCCGCGCACGATATCTGTAAATTAAATGAACTTGCATTTGAACTTAACATTAGTTGTCAGGATAGGTTATTAGATATGTTCCTAAAATTGGATCAGTCTCCTGAAGAAAGCAGTGGTGGACCTTTAACCCAGCAGGAACTTTCCCTAATTGGTGTACGTATAGCGCAAGTTAAGCTCGCGGCGTTTTATATTATGAAAGAACGTTGTGATTTGGCACGCAAAATATTTGATGATATGAAAGATGAACCTTTAAATCGGATAAGAATAATTCAAGATTTAATTGAAATGAATACAGATGAGGAATATTGGGAGATTACCGGGCGCGGTATAAACTTTTTCTTTGTTTCTGAAAATAGGAAAGTTGCATTGACTGAGTTTTTCTCTTGGTATGATAAGCCCGCTGCTGAAGTTTAGGACTTGTTCACAAATAACTTTAATAATTTCTCACGCAAAGACCGCAAAGGTTAGATTTAGAAGATGCAAAGGTTATTTCTTGACAAGGACTTAACACTTTTTCACGCAAAGACGCAATGAACGCGAAGGCTAATATGTTGGAAGATGTAAAGGTTATTTCTTGACAAGCCCTTAGTTTTTTGATAGGTGTGCAGTACGGTAATGTTCTTGTTCCTATTATTCAGAACAATGTGTAAATTGCTTACAGTCTTAATTTAAAATATATCGAGTGTAGCTTATGCAGGCAAAAGTTGAAATTAGCCTATATCCCTTAAACAATGATTTTATTGAAATAATCAAATCCTTTATTTCAAAACTGAATATTCACCCGAATATCGCGGTTGAAACAAACCAATTAAGCACTCAATTGTTTGGAGACTACGATGAAATAATGAATCTATTAACAACGGAATTAAAAAATGTATATATGCTCACCAAGGCTGTCGCCGTAATAAAGGTTATTGGTCTTGCCGGCGAAAATGAGTGATCCTGATTTACGCGTAACATTTTTTAATACAATACTCTTATTATGAAACAAAAGAATAAATTTAGCGAGTTACAGCCTGAAGAAATGAAGTGGTTTTGCGATCCTGAAGTACTTGGATTTGCAACAACCGCGGAATTAACTCCGGCAGATGAAACTATCGGGCAGGCACGCGCGCTTTCTGCTCTTGAGCTTGGTGTAAATATTGATAAGCCCGGTTATAATATTTATATATCCGGACTTTCCGGAACGGGGAAAGCCACTACCGTGGAAAATATGCTGCGAGCTATTGGAAACGGAAAAGCAAAACTTTTTGATTTTGTATATGTAAATAATTTTGAAGCTGCAGACTGTCCGGCATTACTGACTTTTCCGGCGGGGAAAGCAAAAGAATTCAAAAAAGAAATCCGATCCTTGATCGTTTATATATCCGAACGGATACCCGTGCATATGCAGGCTGAATCGTATCGTAAAAAGCGCGATGTTATAATCGCAAAATATAAAGCAACTGAATGGGAGATGTTTGAAAGTTTCAAGACAAAACTCACCGGTGATGGATTTACATTGTCAGAGCCTGATGAAAAGGATAACTCTGTTCCGCAAATTCTTACAGTTATTAACAAAAAAGCTGTTACAATTGACGAGGTGATGGAAGCAGCTGCAAAGGGCGAAATCGGACCAAAGGCACATAAAAGTTTGCTTACCCGATATGAAAATCATCGGCAGAAGTTAATTACTATTTTTCATAAGGCTATGAAGCTCAATCAAAAGATGCACCTTGAATTGGAAGAACTTGAAAAAGCCGAAGTTAATCTGGTTCTTGATGCAGTTATGCAGGACTTGTTTGAAAAATTCAAAGATGCTAAGATTCAAAAATATTTACGCGGGATACAAGATAGTTTATTATCCAACCTGTGGATATTTAAGCGGGATGCTGAAGAAGAAGAAGCGGCGCAAGTGGAAGCATTAGAAACTTATTTGCGCGGTTTTGAAGTTAATATAATCTTGGATAATTCAAACACGAAGCTGCGCCCTGTTATTGTTGAAATTTCACCATCCGGAAATAATTTATTTGGTTCTATCGAGCGGACAGGCGATGGAAGCGGAAAGTGGACAGCAGACTTCACTAAGATTAAAGCAGGCTCCTTATTAAAAGCAAATGGCGGATATATTGTTATCCGTGCTGTACACCTATTTGAAGAGCAGGGAGTCTGGCAGACTCTTAAACGCGTATTGACATATAATAAGCTTGAAATTCAGGAAAACTTTTCATCGCACTATTTGCCTCCCGCATCGTTGAAACCGGAACCTATCGAGATTACGACAAAAGTAATTTTGATTGGCGGAGCATACTGGTATTCATTTCTCGCGTCAAATGAAGATGATTTTAAAAAGATATTTAAAGTAAAAGTCGATTTTGATTCTGTCGTTACAAAGAGCGATGATATCGTGAAAGAATACGCTCGTGTATTGAAGCGGCTGGTAAATGAAGAGAAGCTGCTGGAACTTGAAGCCGGCGCGGTTGCTTCGCTTATGGAACACGCGGCACGTTATGCTGAACATAAAGAACGATTGACAACCCGATTTTCTTTTCTTGCCGATATTGCACGAGAGGCTGACTATTGGGCACGAAAAGGTAAGTCAAAAACAATTACCGCGGAGTATGTTAAGTATGCCTATAATAAATCGAAAGAACGCCATTCACTCGGTGATGAAAAACTGACGGAAGCAATAATTGATAATCAAATTTTAATTCAAACATCCGGAAAACAGGTTGGATGTATCAATGGATTGCTGTATTTTGAAGATGAATCTTTTGGATTTGGGAAACCCGCGCGAATAACTTGTTCTGTTTCTATCGGTGATGGCGTTATTGTTAATGTTGAGCGTGAATCGGGATTGAGTGGACATATCTTTGACAAAGCAACATTAGTTATTACCGGATATATCGGTGAACTATTCGGCAGAAATATTCCTCTTTCCTTTAATGCAAGTTTCGTGTTTGAACAGTCTTACGGCGGTATTGACGGCGATTCGGCAACAGCGGCAGAAATATTTATCTTGCTTTCATCATTAAGCGAAGTGCCGTTAAAACAGTCATTGGCAGTAACAGGCTCTGTAAATCAACGCGGTGAGATGCAGCCTATCGGCGGTATTAATGAAAAGATAGAAGGTTTTTTTGAGATTTGTGTCAAACGCGGTTTGACCGGCGAACACGGCGTTGTAATACCGCGGCAGAATATAGTACACCTGATGCTAAGCGATAAAATTATTGATGCAGTCCGCGAAGGCTTATTCCACATCTATCCCGTGAGAACTGTTGCCGAGGGTATTGAAATATTTACCGGTATTCCCGCCGGCATTAAAAATAAATCCGGTGATTTTCCCGATGATTCCGTTTTTGGCAAAGTTGAGGCAAGTTTACTGAAAATGTATAAGATAGCAAACAATGAAACCGAAATTAACAAACCAAATAAAAACAAGAAATAATTGAAAGGCAAATTATAATGATACACGAGAGCAATGAGAAATTCGCGAAAACAAAAATACTTGGTACACTGGGACCGGCAACCTCATCCAAAGAGGCAATTATCAAGTTGATTAAGGTGGGAATTGACGGTGTGCGGCTTAATTTTTCTCACGGTAATTATGACTTTTATGAAGAACTTTTTACTACTATTAATCAGTCCTGTAAACTGGCAAGCGCACCGCTTGCTATTCTATTAGATTTGCAGGGACCTAAAATTAGAATTGGCGAATTAGAACAGCCTCAGTTTGAAATTTTCACCGGTGATAAAATTGAAATAACAATTGATAAAATTTTAGGCAATAAGAATGTTGTATCGACATCTTATTCCCCCCTTCCGCGGGATGCCAAAATTGGCGAGATAATTTTAATTGATGACGGATTATTGCGGTTGCGAATTATTTCTAAAACAGAACGTTCGGTTATTTGTGAAATTGAAAATGGCGGCATAGTAAAACCCAAGAAAGGAATGAATCTTCCGGGAATGAATCTATCAACTCCATCCGTGACTGAAAAGGATTTGAACGATTTGAGTTTCGCGCTTAAACACCGGATTGATTATGTCGCGCTTTCTTTCGTGCGGCAGGCAAAGGATATAATTGACTTGAAAGCCTGGATGAACGAGCGGGGTTATCAGAAACCGGTAATTGCAAAAATCGAAAAGAAAGAAGCAGTAGATAATTTCGATGAAATTCTTTCAGCGGCAGATGGGATTATGGTGGCGCGGGGAGACCTTGGTGTTGAGATGAATCCCGAGGATGTTCCTATCATTCAAAAAATGATAATAAAGAAATGCAACGCTGTCGGCAAGCTTGTTATTACCGCGACACAGATGCTGGAGTCTATGATAACAAATCCTATACCCACGAGAGCAGAAGCTTCTGATGTAGCGAATGCTGTATGGGATGGCACTGATGTTGTTATGTTGAGCGGTGAGACATCAGTTGGCAAGTTTCCGCATAAAGCAGTGGAAGTGATGAATAATATTTTGCTGAAAGCAGAGAGCAACCTGCAGACTAAACGTCAGATTGAGTTTGTTATTCCCAATTCAACGGAAGAAAATTTGTTCGATGCAACCAATCACGCTATTTGCTCAATAAGTGACCAAACGAAAGCAGTGGCAGTGGTTGTATTGACTCACGAAGGACGGACTGCAAGAAGACTTTCTAAATTTAGGCCAAAAGCCCGCATTATTGCTATCTCGGATAGTTTCGATACTATAAATTCGTTGTGCCTCAAATGGGGTGTTACCTCTTTGTTTCATCACGAGATTAAGAAAGACGGATTTGCCATTGAAGGTATAAAAAAACTTATCTTAGAATCCGGGCACGTTAAAAAAGGTGATTTAGTTCTCTTTACTGCAGGTGCGCCGTATTCTGAAAAGAGCCGATTGAACTGGATGAAATTTGAGGAAGTGTGATTTATTGAGACGTGACAAGTCACGTGTCAACTATAATTTATTTGACGTGTTATTGTTATTTGCAGGGAATTTGCCTAATTTATATTGTCAAAAATAATTAGGAATTATGAGAGCTATTATCCCCGTTGCCGGAATTGGCAGCAGATTAAAACCACACACGCACACAACGCCGAAAGTTCTTTTAAATGTCGGCGGTAAGCCCATTTTAGGGCATATTATCGATAAAGTTGTTGATGCCGGTGTTACAAAATTTACATTCGTTCTTGGACATCTCGGTGAGATGGTGCGGGATTATGTTGATACTACATATCCGAATATCACTGCCGATTATGTTGAGCAGGTTACTGCTCAAGGATTAGGACACGCTATTTATACAGCTATCCCCACTTTCGATGATGATGAACTGTTCATCATTCTTGGGGATACAATTTTTGATGCAAATTTAAAAGAACTGTTTCGGCAGAAGCATACATCATTAGGTGTTAAGAAAGTTGATGATCCGCGCCGTTTTGGCGTGGCTATATTACGTGATGGTTTTATCGAAAAATTAATTGAAAAACCGCGCGAGCCTGTTTCAAATCTTGCTTTAGTCGGGCTTTATTATATTACTAACAAAAATTTATTTACCGAGTGTCTCGAAAAACTTGTTAACGAAGATATTCGGACAAAAGGCGAATTGCAATTAACAGATGCACTGCAGCTATTGATTGATGCCGGTGAAAAAGTTACAGCCTATCCAATTGAAGGATGGTATGACTGCGGTAAACCTGAAACACTTCTCGCGACTAATAGTTTCTTGCTTTCCCGAGGAGGCAGTTATACATCTACAGACTCTGCAATTATTATCCCGCCGGTATATATTCCTGACAGTGCGAAAATTTCTAATTCGGTAATAGGTCCTTATGCAACAATTGGTGAAAATGTTGAGATTAAAGATTCCATACTTCGTAATTCGATTATTGGCGATGATGCTAAAATACACTGCTCCTTATTGACGGATTCCCTTATTGGCAGAAACTCTGAAATCATCGGCTCATTCAAACAGCTGAATTCAGGCGATTCTACGGAAATTAAATTTTACTAATTCATAACTAAAAAAAAAGAAAGAAACTATGTCTTACTTATTCACATCAGAATCTGTATCAGAAGGACATCCTGACAAAGTTTGCGATGCAATTTCAGATAGCATACTTGATGCAATACTCGCGCAGGACCCCGACGCGAGAGTTGCCTGCGAATCATTTGTTACAACCGGTACCGTGGTGATCGGCGGCGAAATCACTCATAAAAAAGGTATTGAAGTTGATTATCAAGAGGTAGCCCGCCAAGCCATAAAAGATATCGGATATACTAAAGCTGAATATAAATTTGAAGCTGAGTCTTGCGGGGTATTGAATTTAATTCATTCACAGTCCCGGGATATTGCTATGGGTGTTGATACCGGCGGTGCCGGAGATCAGGGGCTTATGTTTGGTTATGCCTGCGACCAAACAGCTGAGCTTATGCCTATGCCGATTATGTTCGCTCATAAACTGATGAAAAAACTTGCCGACATCCGCAAGAAACAACCCAAGTTAATGCCTTATTTACGTCCTGACGCGAAATCGCAGGTTACAATCGAATACGATGATAATCACAAACCTATCCGGGTGGATACAGTGGTTATCTCTACACAGCACGATCCAAGTGTTTCGCAAAAGAAAATTAAAGATGATGTTATTAAACACGTTATCAAGGCAGTCATCCCCGAAAATTTGCTGAAGAAAACCACTTATCACGTTAACCCGACGGGAAGATTTGAAATCGGCGGACCTCACGGCGACACGGGTTTGACAGGCAGAAAAATTATTGTTGATACTTACGGCGGATGGGCTCCTCACGGCGGCGGTGCGTTCTCCGGTAAAGACCCATCAAAGGTTGATAGAAGCGCGGCTTATGCAGCCCGTCATATCGCGAAAAATATAGTGAAGGCAAAGCTCGCGAAAGAATGTTTAGTGCAGCTTGCTTATGCAATTGGCGTTGCAAAACCTGTTTCAATATTTATTGATACCAAAGGCAGCGGTGCTATCAGTGATGCCGACCTTTCCGCGATGGTAATGAAAGAAGTGGATTTAACACCTGCTGGAATTATTGAAAGATTGCAGCTTCGCCGTCCTATTTACAGGAAGACAGCCGCTTATGGTCATTTCGGAAGAAATGATAAAGATTTTACTTGGGAACAATTTGACCTCGTCACCGTGTTCTCCAAGTATTTAAAAAAATGATTAAAAGGTAAGGTATAAAAATGAGTGTTAACGTATTAAATAAGGCTGAAAAAAAACTTCCTTATAAAGTGAAAGATATTTCCCTTTCGGAATGGGGAAGAAAAGAAATTCGGCTGGCAGAAGAAGAAATGCCGGGTTTAATGACTCTGCGTAAAAGATTAAGCGCGAGCAAACCTTTAAAAGGCGCGCGTATTGCCGGCTGCCTGCATATGACAATTCAAACCGCGGTGTTGATTGAAACATTAGTTGAGCTTGGCGCGGAAGTGCAATGGTCATCGTGCAACATTTTTTCCACGCAAGACCACGCGGCGGCGGCAATTGCAGCGGCAGGTGTTCCTGTCTATGCTTGGAAAGGCGAAACATTGGAAGAGGCTGACTGGTGTATCGAGCAGACATTGTTCTTTGGTGAAGACAATAAACAGCTTAATATGATTCTTGATGACGGCGGTGATTTAACTAATATGGTACTGGATAAATATCCTGAACTCGTAAAAGGAATTCGCGGTTTATCGGAAGAAACCACTACCGGCGTGCATCGTTTGTATGAACGAGTTACAAAAGGAACTCTGCCGGTTCCCGCGTTTAACGTGAATGATTCGGTCACGAAATCGAAGTTTGACAATAAATATGGCTGCCGCGAATCATTAGTTGATGCGCTTCGCAGGGCAACCGATTTAATGATGGCAGGAAAAGTTGCCGTTGTCTGTGGTTATGGTGATGTCGGAAAAGGATCATCGGAATCGTTGCGCCACGCGGGTGTTCGCGTATTAGTTACCGAGGTTGACCCGATTTGCGCGCTTCAGGCTTCGATGGAAGCTTATGAAGTCAAAAAACTTATCAATGCTATTCCCGAATGCGATATTGTAGTTACAGCAACCGGAAACACTAAAATTGTCGGAGCGGAACATTTCCTCGCGATGAAACACAACACGGTTGTCTGCAATATTGGTCACTTTGATAATGAGATAGATATGGCGTGGTTAAACGAAAACTACGGACATACTAAAGAAGTTATCAAACCGCAGGTTGATAAATACACTATCAATGGTAAAGACATTATCGTGCTTGCCGAAGGCCGCTTGGTAAATCTTGGCTGCGCGATGGGTCATCCTTCTTTTGTTATGTCAAACTCGTTCACAAATCAAGTATTGGCACAGTTGGAACTTTGGGCAAATTCTGAAAAGTATGAGAACAAGGTTTATACACTTCCCAAAAAACTTGATGAAGAAGTGGCACGGCTGCATCTTGGCAAACTCAATGCTGAACTTGATGTATTAAGCAAAGAACAAGCCGACTATATCGGTGTTACGGTTGATGGACCATACAAACCGGAATACTATCGATATTGATTTTTCGTTTCAGAAAAATAATTCAAAGCCCGACAACAATGCCGGGCTTTTTGTTTTATGATTATCTTGTTATAAGTTTGGTATGAGAATGGGACTTGGCGGAAGTCGCAACTCTCCCGCCGCACCCAATTAGTAATGTCCAAGCTTCGCTTGGCACTCACTTCATTAATATCAATTTCTTAACTGACATGAATTTTTCTGTTATTAACAGGTCAATTCCTTCAGCACGAATTTCTACACTTTTGTAAGTGGCTGAGTAGTTACATTTTATTTAATATGTTAAATATTATTTACGCGTGTTACGCGAAGTCTGGCTATAGTTCATTTTGCCGCTTTTTAAATATTGGCGGTATCTGATTTTTTATTTATTTTACGGGTAAATTTTTTCTATGGAATACTATGTTTAATCAAGACCTAATAATAAAAAAAATAAACGTGCTTCCCGAACATTTTCAAGAGGAGATTATGCATTACATAGATTATCTCCAAATGAAGAATGTTGAGGAAAAAACCAGGGCTGAACTTTGCAGAATGAACGATTTTTCATTGCAGAGGGCTTTAAGTGATATGGAAGATGAAGATACTTCCGCTTTTCAGAATGTTACTTTCATTGAAAAATACTAAAAGGTCAAATTTCCGCAAATCGTTTAAGGAGGATTATTATAAATTTTAGCGATTGGATAAAAGCATAACAGAAATTGATGTGACAAAAAAGCCGACAGTGCTGTACTGTCGGCTCTTGAATTTAACAAATCCGGTTTGCCGTTGGCTTTATTCAACGGTTTCATATCTGAATCCCGCTGAACCAATGCCTGTCTCCGCTGTTGGGATATTAATTGCATACAATGTTTCTTTCCCCCTTGTAACCGCGGTGTATGCCCACCGCAGATAGTCCTCGGTATTTCGCGAACCAAAAGTGGAGAAATCAAGAAATACATTTTGCCATTCGCCGCCTTGCGCCTTATGGCAGGTAAGCGCGTAGCCGTATTTTACTTGCAGCGCGTTATGAAACTCGCTCTCTTTCAATGCTTCATCGACTGCTTTTTTTTGGTCAAGCATCTTTTGAGAATTTTTCGCGCTATAACGTTTTAGTTTAATACCTGCTTGTTCCAAAGACAATATCCGCAGTGCTGTATATTCTTCGCGGGAAAGTCCGCTCTTTTTAGAATCCAGCATATTTTCTAAAATCTTGCAATACCGTTCATTCAATTCAGATTCTTCATCGCGCCATTGCACTACTACATCACGAAATGCCAGCATTACCTCTTCACCGGTATATGAGTTTTTCACTTGCCGGACATCTCTATCGGAAGAAATCTCTTTTATTTCGATTATATCCCCATTTAGAAATTTATAATGCTGATTGTTGTTCACAACAAGAATACGGTCACCTTTTCTCGGAGCATCATTTTTTGTTTTGAATATATGATGGCGGACTGCCCTGTTATAATAAAGCGCGAGTTCGTTTGTCCACGTGATTACCGCTGTTTCATCAAGATTTTTTAAAGCAACTTTAATCCACTCCCCGATAAAATTTTCTTTTTTAATTAACCGTGACTGCGGACTCAACTTATAAAGAGGGAATTGAAAACCATCCTCTTGCAGGGCATCTCGGATATCAGTGGCAAAATTCAAAATACCGCTATTAGCGTCCTGCCTTATTACTTCCGTGAGCTGCGCCTCTTCAGCCGGCAATTCAAATTCACTCATTAGATAATCTTTTGAAAGCGCGGGAGAATTACTTTGATTGATTGGGGGCAGCTGGGCAGGATCGCCTACAAAAATAATTTTTCGCTTTGATCTTTTACCTGCAGCTTTATAGTTTAATCCGCAGTAATCTAATAAATCGCATAGCAGTCTGCCTGTCCCAAAATTGAGGAACCCGCTGCTTCCTCCGGTATCAGCAACCATAGAGGCTTCATCAATGATAAAGACAGTTTCCGAAGGAGTCTGTGCTTTTTTCATCTGAAAATTTAATACTGTTTGTTCTATATCTTTGGGGCTGCTAATAGTTTCATCAGCACCGGCATAAATAAGGGAATGTATTGTAACGGAAGGCTGATTAGTCTTTTGTGAAAGCATACGTGCAGCACGGCCTGTTGGAGCTGCCAAAATAAATGGAATTTCTTTTCTTTCAAGATACGCGGTAAGGTGCGATATTAGAAATGTTTTACCGGTTCCAGCGTATCCTTTCATAATAAAACAATTATCGGAAGAATTAAAGAACCGATGCAGCCGCGTCATTACTGCTCTTTGGGATTCGGTTAATCCCGCTGAAAGCATTGAAGTTTTTCCTGTCAAAATATTTCTCTTTTGTTTCTGCTAATATAGTTATTTTTCATTCTTCAACTTATCGGAATACACGGAATATTTAGAATGAAAATAGGAATTTTTCAATACGCCCCCGTATGGGAAGACAAATTACAAAACCAGCAGCAGATAGAACAACTATTGAACAATAATCCGCTAAAATGTGATTTGTTAATTTTTCCGGAAATGACATTGACCGGATTTACAATGAACTCCGGCTCGGCTACAGAAAACCTTAACGGTGATTCCGTTATATTTTTTTCAAAACTTGCTCAAAAATACAGGACTGCAATTATAGCGGGAATGGTATCCGGAGAAAAAAGGAAATTCTACAACTGCGCGCTGTATATCGATTCAGGCGGTGTTCTTTTCGATGTCTATAGGAAAATACATCCATTTTCCTATTCAAATGAAAATGTTCATTATAGTGCCGGCGAAAAACTAAGCATTGTTCATAATTTCGGATGCAATATCGGATTGTCTATTTGCTACGATTTGCGATTCCCTGAATTATTTCGTTTATATGCTAAAGAACGAGTTGAACTTATGGTAAACATAGCAAATTGGCCAAGCACCAGAATAGCCCATTGGCAGACTCTGTGCAGGGCAAGAGCAATTGAAAACCAATGTTATTTTATAGGGGTTAATCGAACAGGCACAGACCCTAATGAAGAATATAACGGTAATAGTATAATTGTTTCACCGCGAGGAGAAGTATTATTGGAAACGAGTAATGAACAAGGAATATTTACTCGCGATATAGACCTGAACGAAGTTCTTAAAACAAGAAAGCAATTCCCGTTTTTAAAGGATATGAAATTTATTTGATGAGAACGATTCTACATAAGAATGTAAAAAGTTTGTTGTAAACGTGCCCTTACAAAACTTGAAACATCATCCGTTCGATTTTTCTGGCAACCTCGTAGAGATCGATAGGTTTATAAAAAACCGCTTCGATATAGTTCTTTAAGTCTGCTTCCCGTTCTTTAAATTTAGCCGTGTAAACATAGGTGAGAATTATCCTGAAGTGAGGTCTTTTATTTTGCAATTTTTTACACAATTCAAATACCCTGTCATCAGGTTCGCCATCTATAACAAGCAGATCAAGCACGAGAGTTTCAGCAATCGGCTCAATGGAGTCAAGATTTGTCGTAGTGGTAACAGAATATTTGTCGCCAAAATACATCAATAAACTCGCGCACAGATTTAAATCGGGGCTATAAAAGAGGATATTTTTCATTAATTCGATTCATATTAGAACTTTTGAATAAGTGTCCAATTTTATGCCAAACTTTTTTACATAGATTTTCGCAAAACCTAATAAATTATTGTTTCTTTTCCCAAAACTGAAAAAAAGATTGCTTTATTTATTCAGAATGTGAGAAAAATAAACTCAAATCCACAAATTGCCAAACGAAGGGCAGGAGGCTATCGCGATATGACCAACTTCATTAATATGATTTACTTTATTGCCGGTAAACTTCAATTTGATTACCCACGCTATCCGTTATAGAACCAAAAGTTATTACCCTGCGAATACCTTTAAAAACACAAAAGCCCGTAAATTATTTAATTACAGGCTTTTACAAAGCGGGGCCGACGAGACTCGAACTCGCGACCTCCTGCGTGACAGGCAGGCGTTCTAACCAACTGAACTACGACCCCGAGACTTATCTAAGTTTGAAATATTATGTTATTGCAAATTTAGATAACAATAATAATAATTTATTGATGAATAATCAAATATCTTTTACGTTTTTTTTTAATGATTCCTAAATGGAAAATTTCAAGCAGATACTGTAATGTTTATTGAGGCAACTATTTTTGTCTATATATTTTTACCGCGCTTTCATTTATGACGCTTAATCAAAACATCCACCACTTCCGAAAGTTGAATATCCTGTTCTGTCAGCATCACCAATAAATGGAAAATCAAATCCGCAGATTCATTTTTTATTTCTTCCTTATCTCTGTTCTTCGCGGCGATAACAGTTTCAATTGCTTCTTCGCCAACTTTTTGAATAATTCTGTTAGTGCCTTGCTCAAATAGTTTGGTGGTATAAGAGCCTTCAGGTTTTTCGATTCTTCGCTGCGCGATAAGATTATTTAAATATTCAAGAAACTGAACATTTGAATTTTTGGTGTCGCCAAAACAAGTTTGCTCACCGGTATGGCAAACAGGACCGCGTGGTTTTGCTCGAACAAGTAGCGTATCGTTATCGCAATCATCCGATATACTTACTAAATCCAAATAGTTTCCGGAGCTCTCTCCTTTAATCCAAATAGTGTTTCGCGATCTGCTGAAAAATGTAACCAGCTTGCTATCGAAAGTTTTTTGGAGTGATTCGCGGTTCATATACGCGAGCATCAATATCCGGTTTGTGTTATCATCCACCACGATAGCGGGAATTAATCCGGTTTGTTTATCAAACCGTAATTTATTAATATCTATCATACAATCAAATCTAATGGTTAGTTGTTAATGGTTAATGGTTAGTTATTAATTAACAATTTACCATTAATAATTATATTCTTATATTTAGGCCGTTATTGGACAAATACTGTTTCAGGTCTTTTATAGACATTTCTCCAAAATGAAACAATCCTGCTGCCAAACAGGCATCGGCTTTCCCTTCAACGAAAGCATCAAGAAAATGCTTAAATTCTCCCGCGCCGCCTGAAGCGATCACTGGGATTTGCAAAAAGCTTTGTATCTCGGAAAGCATTTCAATATCGTATCCGTTGCGTGTGCCGTCACAGTGCATTGAAGTAAGGAGAATTTCGCCCGCGCCCAATTCTTCAACCCGTCTGCACCAGGCAATACCTTCCAAAGGAGTTGCTTCTCTTCCGCCTTTAATAAAAACGCGATAGCCATCTGCTGTTTTATTCACATCAATCGCTGCAACAATCGCCTGACTTCCAAAATTTTTTGCTGCTTCCGCGATAAGTTGAGGATTCTTTACTATACTCGTGTTTAAGGATACTTTATCGGCACCCGCTCTCAACAAATTTTCAATATCATATATATCTGAAATTCCCCCGCCGACTGTAAATGGCATAGAAACTGCGCGCGCGGTCTCGCGAACAAATTCCACTAATGTCTTTCTTTTTTCGATAGATGCTGTAATATCCAAAAAGACCAACTCATCTGCACCTTCTTGAGAATATTTTTCTGCAAGTTCGATAGCATCACCAGCGTCCCTTAGATTAACGAAATTAGTTCCTTTGACAACCCTTCCGTCTTTCACATCAAGACAAGGGATAATTCTTTTAGTTGTCATATTCTAACATCTCTTTTAACGATATTTTTTTTTCGTAAAAGGCTTTTCCGACTATCGCGGCGTACATATTCATCTTTCGTAATTCTTTTAAATCGTTTTTATCTTTCAATCCGCCGGAAGCGATAAATCGAGATTCGGGATATTCGCCGGTCAATCGTGAATAAAGTTCGAAATTGCTGCCTGTTAACGCTCCGTCTTTGGATATATCGGTGCATAAATATTGTTTAATCCCGTGTTGAATATTTTCATTAATATGTTGTTCAACTGATATTCCTGATAAAACTTCCCAGCCTTTAATCGCGATTTTGTTTTCTTTGATATCGGATGCAATAATAATACAGGCGGGCGTGACTTCTTTAACTATACTTTCAAACTCAATTGAATCTGTTATGGAAATTGAGCCGATAATCAGGTAGTCCGCACCGGCTGTTATTAATTGTTTCGCTTGAGCGAGTGTTCTAATACCGCCGCCACACTCGATTTCCATACCGGTTTTTAGCTTGATTTTTTCAATCCAAGGCAAAATGTTTAGTTTCCCGTCCCTTGAACCGGCTAAATCAACAACGTGTATTCTTTTGAAACCGGCATCGTGAAATTCTACTGCTTGCTCAAGGGGAGAGTTGTTGTAAACGGTAACTTCGTTAAAATTTCCTTTATACAGCCTAACGGCTTTATTGTTCAATATATCTATGGCAGGTATAACAATCATTTTTTATATATTCTTAAATTATTTCAACAAAATTATTTAATACTTTCATACCCGCATCCGAAGATTTTTCCGGATGAAACTGAACCCCGTAAAAATTATCTTTCCGAAGCGAGGCAGTAAAAGGTTGTCCATTTTCGGAAGCCGCAATTGTATAGTTATTCAAAGGAATATAAAATGAATGCGCGAAATAGAAATATGCTCCAGCAGGGATGCCTTCAAATAAACGGCTGCTGCTTTCTAAAGTGATAGAGGACCAGCCCATATTAGGAATTTTGACATTTTTGTCACGGAATTTCAGGCACTTGGTCTCGATTATATTTAAGCATTCAATGTTCCCTTCTTCGGAGAAAGAAGCAAACATTTGCATCCCAAGACAAATACCCAATAATGGTTTCCGGGTATTTTTTAGATAATCAATAAGTTCATATTCTTTAAGTTTATTCATTGCAGCCTCCGCTGAACCAACACCGGGGAAAATAATTTTTGAACACTTCTCCAACTCAGCGGCACTATTAGAAAGAATAAAAGGAACTCCGAGCCTTTCTAAAGCATAAGAAACCGACGCGGTATTACCGGCACCGTAATTAACTATACCAATCATAATATTCCCTTAGTTGAAGGCAATATTCCTGCCGCACGTTCATCCAATTTGCAGGCTTCATTCAAAGCCTTAGCAAACGCCTTGAAAATAGACTCGATTTTGTGGTGATCGTTTTTGCCTTTAGCTTTTATATAGATGTTTGCCTTCATTCCCGCGCTCAAACCGCGAAAAAATTCTTCGACAAGTTCAGTCGGCATTTCTCCAACTTTTTCCCGATTAAATTTTACTTTAAAATTTAGAAATGCCCTGCCGCCCAAATCCAAAAACACTTCTGCTGCAGCATCATCCATCGGAAGACAAAAACCATACCGTTGAATACCGATTTTATTTCCCAATGCTTCGCATATCGCTTCGCCCAACGCGATTCCGGTGTCTTCAATGGTGTGATGTTCATCGATATGCAAATCGCCGGCAACATTTACCCGCAGTCCAAGATTACCGTGCCTCGATATCTGTTCAAGAATATGGTCAAAAAAGCCAAGTCCTGTTTTGATTTCAGCTAAACCCGGTTTATCTAAGAATATTTCCACGGTGACGGAAGTTTCCTTCGTCACACGAACTCTTTTACTTTTCCTGGTATCCTGAATAATATGTAAAACAGCCTCATTAATGGTTTCAAACGCGCCTTTAATTATCCTGTTTTTATAATGGCTCTCGGAGTATTCAATTATTATTCCTTCGTTGGAAAGCAAATTCAGCAATAATTCGTTGATTCTAAAATCAACTGCTATAGCGTAACCGGCAAGTGACAGTTTCTTTAGCGAAGTAATTAAATTAGCAGAACTCGGTTCGCCGATTTGAAAATAACATTTATCAATTTTAATTTTCATTGTAATTTCTTTAAATTTGATTTCATAGGAAATCGATACCAATATAAGCGGGAAAATATCAGTAATAAAAAACTTTCCTTGTGCAAAATAACAAAAAACAGAGTAAACATCGCGATAGTTATTGAGATAGGAATATTTTAACGAATCAGTCTTTTCAGGGTTTGAAATAATTTGTTTAGGTTGTAAATTATATAACTGATAAATAAAATTAAAGTAAAGGTTATATTAAGAGTGAGTAAGTTACCGGTAAACAGTAAAATATACTTAGCAGGTCATAAAGGTTTGGTTGGATCGGCAATTGCCCGTGAATTAGGACGCCAAGGATATACAAATATTTTGGGAAGAACAATAGATGAATTAAATTTGGTGCGGCAGGCTGATGTTGAAAAGTTTTTTGCCGCGGAAAAACCGGATGTAGTGATTATTGCTGCCGCTAAAGTTGGCGGCATATTAGCAAATGACACTTTTCGTGCCGACTTCATTTATGAAAATTTAATGATAGAGGCCAATCTGATTCACGCGGCATATCTCAATGATGTAAAAAAAGTGCTATTTCTCGGGAGTTCCTGCATTTATCCGAAACTCGCTTCACAGCCTTTGAAAGAGGAGTATTTGTTGGCGGGATATCTTGAAAGTACAAATGAACCTTATGCATTAGCAAAGATCGCGGGGATTAAATTGTGTGAAAGCTATTATCGCCAGTATGGTGCAAATTTCTTTTCAGTGATGCCGACTAATTTATACGGTCCCTACGATAATTTTAATTTGCAAAGTTCGCACGTGCTGCCCGCGTTAATCCGTAAATTTCACGAAGCTAAAATAGCGGGGGAAAAATCGGTTGTAGTGTGGGGCAGCGGAAAGCCGCGCAGAGAATTGATGTATGTGGAAGATTTAGCACGTGCCATAGTCTATTTGCTGACAGAAAAAGATGCTTCAGATGTATATAGCTTGGGAATATCGCAGTTAAATATTGGCACAGGGAAAGATATTACCATATATGAATTAGCCCAATTAGTTGCCGAGAAAACAGGGTTTAGCGGTGAAATAGTTCTTGATGCAGAAAAACCGGACGGCACCCCCCGAAAATTATTGGATGTTACTCGTATGCACTCGCTTGGATGGCATCATCAGGTGGAATTGCCAGAGGGGATTGAAAAAACATATAAGTGGTATTTGGATAATTTTGTTAATTAGTGCTGCGGATACTAAGAGCTTGTTCACAAATAACCTTAACACTTTATCACGCGAAGGTGCAAAGGTTATTTGGGTTTTATTACGTTTAGCGTGGTTAACAAAAATCCCTCACCCTGCCCTCTCCCGAAGGAGAGGGAATTGACATATACATTCTTAAAAAGTTTGGGTAAAGCTAACAAAATAATTGTTTATAAAAAAGAGATTTCTTGACGGCACAAAATTATTCCCCGCATCTTTATGGTGAGGGTTGTAATATATAACTTCAAAACAAAATCATCTTAGAGGCATCTCAGGCTATTTTAGCATATTGAAGGTTATGCACGTATCCTGACTGCAAATGTGAACGCTACACAACTCCAAACGTGTGTTGAGTGCACGTGTATATGGAATAACCACTTATATTATAAACAGTTATAATAACAGGTCGCGGAGAGACAGGGATTCGAACCCTGGGTACCGATCACTCAGTACAACGGTTTTCGAGACCGTCCCATTCAACCACTCTGGCATCTCTCCGTAATTACTTTTTTAAATTTACTTACTTTCCATTACTTTAACAAATGCTCATATTAATTATCCAACTGTCTTTAACAGCAAGAGTATGCCAAAGCCAAGTAAAAACGCTATGATTACGAGTTTTTTATGATTTTTAAATATTTCTCCTATCATCGCGTGAATGGATAGGTAAAGAAATCCACCTGCCAGATGCCCTTGTATTAGTCCAATCCAATACGCAGAGATTGAGTATTTTAAAAATTGTTCACCTATCACTGCTCCAAGTATCGTGGTGGATTCTACAAGAAAAACGAATCTGAATATTCGTTTTTTTTGATAATTTGCACCTGCTATCAGCGATGCAAGCGCGATACCTTCAGGAAACTTGTGAGCAAATATCGCCGAAAATATTGAACTTGATTCTTGTGCAGTTGCGATTGCAACACCGTCAAGGAAAGTGTGAAGTGACAAAGCAGTAATCAATAGATACACTATTTCGGAAAATTTCTTAGTCGTTTGTTCATCAAAATGGCTCGCTGCACAGGCGGGACACACGTGAAAATAGTACTTATTAATTATAAAGAATAGTAAATATCCTGAAACTGTTGATATTATTAATTCATATATTTTTACAGCCGCGTAAGCCTCGGGAATCATCGTGAGAAGTGCTGCACCTGCCAAAGCACCGGCAGAAAGTGATATTAAGAAACAAAGCTTCCCGTGATTCAGTTTAATACGAAAAACAATATATGCCCCTGCAAGAGATGACAAAAAGGCTAAAATTGATTCGGTTAGAATTAAAAAATGCATAATTTATCCCTAAAGTGGACAAGCAACAGCCAAAAAGGAAATATATAAAATTGAAAATTATTTTTACAGATATAACTCATTATAATATTATTAATTATAGATTTGATAAAAAATATCTTGTCAAGGAAGATTAGTTACAGAAAATGATGTGATTCAAGGCAAACATAAAATAGTTAGTGCGGAAGACGGGACTTGAACCCGTACGAGTTTCCCCACACGCCCCTCAAACGTGCGCGTCTACCAATTCCGCCACTTCCGCAAAACTGAATATCAAATTTATCTATTTTTGAACAAATTTCAAAATAATCATTTAGCAAAATGCAGAAAATTATCACTCTTTACCGCTATGACCCCGTTTTTGGTTTATTACTGCATCGCGAATATCTTTCCTGAAATCTTTTTCAAATATTATATACTTTCCAATTTGTTCAGGTGTAAGAATTTCGCCAAGACTAAACCGGTAATCAGTCCGCAGTTTGTGCATCTGAATTTCAAGACGCAACAATTCATCGTTGTATTTTTTGATTTTGTTAATGTCTTTATCTTGTGAATTAGAATTAAGAACACCGCGCAATTCTTCAATAAGTCTTTCTATTTGCTCAATCGCGGCTCTCTGCTTTTCTTTGAATTCTCTTCTTTTTGTAAAAAATTTGGTGCTTGTTTTTTCGTCCATCTGCAAAGCATCAATTAGATTGGCTTTTTCATACTGATCAATTTTATGGTTGCCTTTTCCTTTGCTCTGCGCCTCAAGCTGCCCCGGGCTGATAAAAATGATAGCGGCTGCCGCGAGTATATATATAAATAATGTTTTCATAATGCTGCTCTATTACGGGTTAATTTATTGGGAATAATTCTATCAATTTCATCAAACTGCAATCCTGCAGCTAATTCATCTGTGGATATATCAAGTTCTGAAATTAGTGATTCAGAGTTTTCCGGTTCAATACCTATTCGGTCACTGATATTTTTATCAAATTCATCTGAAATCCGAGCATCGGCTGTCACTGCACTTTCGAAGAGTTCCGGTTCGGCAGAATCTAAAATATTCACCTCTGTCATCAAATTATCTGAATCTGCCAAAATTAAATTCTGATTCGAAATATGCGCTAAGTTTGTCACCAAACCAAAAAACAGCATAAATGCAAGAGAAAAAGCACCGCTTCCCGCGAAAGCATAGTTAGAAAAAAACATTGATTTGGCGGTATTCATACGCTTCGAGTGAAACCGAACACGAGCTTCTGCAAAATAGGAATCCATATCCGGTGAAGCAGATAGGTCATTAATTTTTTGTATTGAATGTTGGATGGAATACAATTCCTCCCGCAAAACAGGTGAGTTTTCCAATTCAAGTTCAAAATCACCTCTTTGCGCTTTAGAAAGGCGATTATCTATATATTCGTATATCTTATTATTCATTATGGTGTTACATCCATTTATTTATTTTTTCAAGCGCGTGGAAATAACTTGCCTTGAGCGAACCTACACTCACTCCGGTTATTTCTGATATTTCATCATAACCGAGTGATTCAAAATTTCTCAGCAAGAAAACCTCGCGCTGGCGATCCGGCAGTTTTTGCAGAACCGCATCCAATTTTTCCATTTTTTCTTTTATCTCGTACTGATCGGCAACATTATCATTTGCCCTCAGATTTTCGGATTGGACATCATCAAAAGAGAAAAAGGATTTAATTTTTTTTCGCTTCAGAAAATTAATACTTCTTGTAGCTGTTATTTTATATATCCAAGTATAAACGGAAGAATTAAACTTAAATGTGTGAAATTTTTCAAACATAGTCATTAAAACTTCCTGCATAATATCATCGGCATCTAAGTGGCTGCCGGACATCCGCCGCGCGTGCCAATAAATCTTTTGCTGATACCGTGCTGCTAATACATTGAATGCTGAAATATCGCCTCCTAAAAATGAACGTACGAGAGAAAAATCCGGTGTAGTATCAACCATTCCTATTTTCTATTTTGTACTTAATTGGACAAGGGGAGTTATAAAATAGTTTAAAACTAAATTGGATATTATTTTACAACTGCCAACGTGGCAGCTATTATTTTAGATGGTCCAAATTTCATTAGTTCACAGGCGCATTCGTTAATGGTTGCACCGGTAGTCTTCACATCATCAACGAGGAGTATGACTTTATCTTTAATTTGGATGCCCTTTTTGACCTTGAACGCACCGGCAACATTTTTTTTTCGTTGTTTGACATTTAAGCTTGTCTGAGTCACTGTATTAACTACACGTTTAATTAGACGGGGAAGTACTGGAGCCTTTATAATAGGTGAAATGCCTCGGCAAAGATATTCTGCCTGATTGAATCCTCTATCCGCCAATCGCACCGGGTGAAGAGGCAGCGGAACAATAAAATCTATTTTGGGGAAAGTTTGCTGCCGGAAAAGTTCCTTCCCCATTAGTAATCCCATATACAAAGCAACTTTGTATCGCTGCTGATATTTAAAGGAGTGTATGACTTTTTGAATCGGGGCGGATGCTTCGAATTTATATAGACTTATAAAATGGCTAATAAATCCGTCATCATAGAAGTTAGTCATAAAGTGAGTCTTTATTTCATCGGCAGTCGGCATTTGAAAAGAACTGTAACAGACTGAGCAAAACGGAGCAATTTCATCCGTGAGAATATTTTCACATCCGGTACACTCGCGCGGCAGTATAAAATTTAGTATTTCAGTAAATAGTTTCACTTATAGCATACCCGCGCGTTTTCGCAGGAACCACTCCAATGAAAACAAAAATATGACGATAATTAAAGTCCAAGAGTTATTCCATACAATAAATTCTTTGTACTCTTGCTTCGTGGAAACCTTAGTTTTATCAAGTGCTTCTAAATAGGTCAGATATGCCTGAAGTGAATCCTGTAAGAATATTTTTCCGCTTGTCGTGTTGCTCAGATTTGCCGGCAGTTGAATATCGGTACGCGTATCACTAAACTCCACGAGATTCTCACCCGCGTTGAATCGTCCTTTAATTGGCTTATATGATTGTTTGGTTCCGTCAACTGTTCCGGTAAATGAATAGTCGCCTTGTTCTTTGGCTATGAAATTGCCTTCATACAACCCGCTGCCAAGTGAGTTTAATAATAACGATTCTTTTGCTTTTGGAGTCTGTATCTGAACTCCGATTTGTCCATCTGAAATTGGCGCGAGGTTATTGTCCGATAGTTCAGCTATAAATTCTACATTTTCATTTTGAGAGAAGAATTGCTTGTTGGTTTTGAGTACGAAATAATTTTGCTGGTTTACCGCGAACAGCCACTTGAAAGCACCCAAAATAAATTGATCGAATTTTGCCGAGCGTTCCCTGTCATTAGAAAGTTTCCATCGCCAAATATCTCTGCCTATAAACGCCATTGAACGAGTACTGCCTATATCGCGTGAGCATAACAATGGGATGTCAGTCACCACGTTATTTATCTTGGCGGATAATATTTTTTTGGCTTCGGGCTTTAATAAATACTCAGTATTGGCACGGAGAATCGGAGGTAGATTTTCCCAATCAGAGGCAGCAGAATATCCGTTTTCCGATAAAAAAGGAAGATTTGAACTTCCGGAATTTAATACCGGCTGCGATGAAGAAATTCCGGGCGTTTGTCTTCCTGCGGTAACCGGCAAAATTTCTTCTATTTCCTTAAATAATTGTTGAGAATTATTTTCATCAATGAGAGTAAACAGGGGTTTTTTCTTTTCAACAATTTGTTTTTTTATTGATCGGAAAAGTTGTACCGAAGAGTTTTGCACGGGATAATGAACAAAAATAAATACATCCGCGCTATCGATTGAAGTTTGGTTTACCGGAGCAAGAGTTTTGTTTTCGCCAATCTCAACTATGTTATATACCTGAATGTTGGTATCAAGCTGTAGTGATTGTCTTATAAAAGTTATATCCGGTGATGGGTATCCAGCGACTACAACTGCCTTTCTCTTGTTTTCCAACACTTTTATATAAATGCTTTTGGAATTATTTTCTTTATTCGATTCCGCCAGAATCGGATCAATTGTTATTTTAAGGCGTTTTGTTCCCGCTGAAAAAGGCTTGTAATCTAAGGTGATTACGTTGTTACCACTATTAAGCATTATGGTTTTACTATCAATCAATTTAGTTTCTTCAACAAAAGATAACTTTACGGATGTTGGTTCAGGGAAAGTACTAATAATAACAGCACGGACAGAGGTAGAAACACAGGGATATATATACTCGTTTGTCCGTAATTCACTAACAGCAATATCTTTCTTGACCGCGGTATCCCCTAAAGCTATTGAAAGAACGGGAACAGTCTTGTTTGCAGCTATTGAAAGGGGATTGCTTCCGTCTGTTTGTATTCCATCGGTAATAAAAGTAATCGAAGAAGCCGGAATTTTTTCTTTTTCAATGTACTGAAACACCGAATAAAAATTAGTTGATGATTCCGAATAATTTAATTTATTTAAACTATCCTTGGCAAGCGGATTAACATTTCCGCCGAAAGAATAAAACGTGATATTATTCGCGGCATTCAAGCCGAGTAACTTTGGCAGAAAAGATTGAATGATTTGAGTCTTTTTTATTTCTTTGTCGCCGCGGGTCATTGAAAGTGAATTGTCAATGAATATAAGATGGCGCGGCTGGATAACAGTTGATGTGGTTAGCTTTATTATTGGCTCAATAGCGATAAATAACAGCAGTGCAAGTATAATTCCGCGAAGAGAGAACAGGAAAACATTTTTTGCAGGAGAAAGTTTCGGAAGTGAATTATTGTAAATATACACTGCAAACGCGGCTGCGGCGATTGTCCCGATTATGGCATAAAGTATATTCCCCGCGGTTGATATGTTTATTGAATCAAAACCGAACATAAAGAATAATACCTGTTGATAAACACCATATAGAAAGTACCAAAGGTTAAATCTTTATTGATTCAAATTGCCAGCTTACCAAATCTTTAAACAAGTCGTAGTCGGTTAAGTCAAAATGGATTGGTGATACACTCGCGTAATTATTCATTACTGCCACTTGGTCGATGTCAGGTTCGGTATCCAATACAACCATCTCACCTTTCAGCCAGTAGTAGTCTTTTCCGTAAGGGTCCTGCCGGCATACGTAAGTTTCATCCCATTTAGCGTGTCCTTGTTTCGTGAGGACAATTCCGCGGATATCTGCTTCCGGAATATCGGGAACATTAATATTTAGCAATGACCCTTTTCGCAGTCCTTTTTCTTTGACGAGTTTGCAAAAATGCGCGGCAACTTTAGCAGGGTAATTAAAGTGGGAAGCATTGTAGCTTGTAACCGAAACTGCAATCGCGGGTATATCCATAATAGCGGCTTCCCGGGCTGCTGAAACAGTACCTGAATAGATAATGGCAGTAGCAGCATTTGAACCGTGATTGATACCGGAAACAACAATATCGGGAATATCCTTTAAAATATTACGTACGCCCATTTTGATGCAATCCGCTGGAGTGCCATCTACCGCGTAGCCGAATAATTCATTGTTTACAAAATATTTTGTTACCCTTAAAGGAGATTTCATTGTTATCGCGTGTCCAACTGCACTTTGCTCGGTTAACGGAGCAACTACAGTAACATCACCGATTTTCTTTAGTTCCTGTACTAATTCATAAATTCCCTGAGAGCCTATGCCATCGTCATTGCTGACCAATATTTTCATTATGATAAACCTATTATAAAATAAAGGCTAAAAATACGCAACCTTTCAGAGAATTGCTATCAATATTTGAAAACAAAGGAAGATGAGAAAGACCAAAAGACAATTATCACAAAAGAAGAACACGAGGAATACAATGTTTTGTTTATAAACAGTGTCCTTCGTGTTCTCCCTTTGTACACTTGGTAGTTTTTCCTTCTTACGACAACGAGAGCGCGGGAATTTTTTTCTTTGCTAATGCTAACGAACCGAATAGAACCGCGGTGAATAACAAATCACCAAGAAGCGTTGTACCAAAGAAAGGAATGGCAGCAGTAAAGCAGGCACTTAATCCGGCAGTATTTTTTGGATAGTAACCTTCCACTCCCCAAACTGCAAAATTGGTTACAACAAAGAATATCACCGATGAGATAACACTCCCGCCGGCAACAGTTAAAATGGATTTTCTTTCGCGGAGTGTCAGACCAATAAGAATTGTAATTCCAAAACTCAGGTACACCGCGAACATTGTCGTATGGAATCCAATTATAGCATCTGTCAGAAATAAAGCAGCGAACGGGACAAGAACCGCCATCCATTTCTTTTCAAAACACGCTCCGCCAAAGAGAGCTGCCGCGCCAATAGCGGTGAAATTTGGATAGTGCGGCAACAATCTTGTCAACGCTGCACCGAAAACCAACGCGGTTAAAAACGCGAATTTATTTGATAGTATGTTTTTCATATTTACCTTTCAAGAATAAAATCATTTTTTATAAGTTAATAAACTAATTTACGAATGTCTATAAATTAAAATCAAGCTTTAAACCAAAATATACGGAAAATCCCGGAATACCATAACCATAAACTTCTTCATATCGTTTATTTAATAAATTATGTATTCTACAGTAAATTTCGGTTTGATCGGTAGCATTGTAGCTCGCGGCTAAGTTTATGAGAGTGTATCCGCCGAGAACAACGCGTGCAATAGTATAATCCAGACTGTTAAATACTTTTTCATCGCGCTTTCCAACATATAGTGCTTCAATATTTACGCTGAGTTCATCTATTGGAGAATAATTTATGGTAAGTCCGGTTTTATCGCGTGGTCGGCGTACTAATTGTTTATCATAATCAGTGCCTGCTTTCCCTTTATCTATAGCCAAAAGGCGCGTGTAATTAACATTGATATTTAAATTCAATGCTGCTTTCAATGAGACAAAAGATTCAATACCTGATATATCAGCATTATTAATATTGATTGCCTTAAATGTCGCGGGGTCTGAACCAATGAGGTTTTCAAGTTTTGATTGAAAGTATGTTGCCCCAAACTGAATGTCCTTTCCATAGATCGATTGTTCAAATCCAATATCGAAAGATTTTGACTTTTCAGGGTTTAAGTAAGGATTGCCGTAAGTTGGGTCATATAAATTAAATAGCGATGGTGCCTTGAACCCATTAGATAACAACGCTTTAAATTTTGTTTCAGTTCTTTGTATATACCATACCGGTGCTATTTTATAAGTAAAAACCTGCCCGAACTGTGAGTGATTGTCAAAACGATCGCCTAAAGTAAGATATATTGATTCATCTATGTTCAGTCTTACCTGTGAATATATTCCATTGATAATTGCCTGCTTATGGGGGAAATCACTTATATAAGGTCCATAGGAAGATATGCTAATATATTCAGATGTTGCTGATTCAGCCTGATGTTCAAAACCTAAAGTTGCCTGCACCGATGGTATAAGTGCATAATCAATTTGCAAGTCATATTTCTGAATTCTGCCGTCATAAATACTCGCTGATGAAGCAGGATTATTTATTGTAACATCATACTTATACTCGCGGACATTTCGACTGAGTGCTGCACCAAATTTGATATTAAGCCTGTTTCCAAGATGCAAAATAGAACCATCCATCCTGCTTGAAAATTCCTCAAGATTGAATATATATGTTGAATCATCTCCTTTAAAACCGCCAAACTGATCGAGATCGGCTTTTGCTTTGGTGTATCGTGAATTTAGTTCAAGATTCAGAAAATCAGGGAATGAATAAGATAACTTGTTTGTCAGGACTTCGCGGTTACTGCCGTCTTTTTCCTTGTTGCCATATTCGGAAGATGCCGCTGAAAACCCTGTCGTTTTATCATATCTGCCGGTAAAAACAACACCCAGCGCACCGAATCTCGAGGAGTATGTCAGTAAATTCGCGATAGAATTATAGCTGCCGTATTGAGACTTTACGGAAAGTAGGGGAGTCGCTGCTACAGGTTTCGTCTGAATATTGATAACGCCTGCCATAGCTTCCGAGCCATAAGCAGAACTTTGCGCACCGCGAACAACTTCAATTTGCTGAATGTTGTCCACAGGAATATTGGCAAAGTCGGTGATGTTACCAATGTCGCTGGACATATTCATTCGTACTCCATCCATTAAGACTAGCAGATGTCCAGCATCGTGCCCGCGAACAAGAACAGTTGCGGTTTGTCCGTCACCGCCGGCTTGGAAAAATTCCAATCCTGGAAGTGATTTAAGTAAATCGAATAAATTGTCCTTGTGGGAGGCAGCGATTTCTTTTTCAGTGATTACTGAAACTGAAGACGCGATTGAGCGAAGGGAAGAATTAACTCTGTCGGCTGAAACAATAATTTCATCGGGCAGAGTATATGATGGAACAAGCGGTTTCTCCTGGGAAAATAAAATCCCATTGAAAACGCAGAAAGCGAAAAATAAAAGCAGTGATTTCAAGAAGTTACTCCTGTTAATAAAGTTGTAACTTCGAGGAGAAAGGGTATGATAATGGGAATCATCATAATGACCTTATCCGCGAAGGTATTAAAATATCTATACGGCAGGTCTCCTGGCTTGAGCTTAGTATGCGCCTTCCCATTTTTTCAAACAGTGACTTTTTTACATACCATATATAGCTCTTACAGTTGCGCGACAGCTCCGGACTTGAACCGGATTCCCTATTCTCCCGGATTATTAACCCGGGCACCGTAGAGTTTGAATGTGAATACAAATATAGATTTAAATATTGAAAAGAAAAAATTTGCATAGAGGAAAATTCGATATTGGTATGAATTTCATAGCAATAAGGTAACTGTTTAGGGCTTGTTCAGAAATAACATTATCACTTTCTCACGCGAAGAAGCAAAGATCGCGAAGGTTAGGTTTAAAGAAGATGTAGAAGTTATGTCTTACACAAGCCCTTGGTTCAAAAAGCTATCAAAAAGGCTATAAGATAATAATATTTCGTATTTTTGAAAGACGCAAAAAAAATAATGAATTGAACATCAAGGAAAAGATAAGGAAGCCTATGACAGTTCAAAATCGATTTACGTGATATTAAAGTCTGGGCGATGCACGATTGTTGAGAAGACCAGGCAAGAAACGATGGTTTATTACATAAATATAAAGGTATATCATTATATGAAACATTACGATCTTCACCTGTTTGTATGTGAAAACAAACGACCTAACGGACATCCGCGCGGGTGTTGTGCCGATAAAAACTCAGTCGCACTGCGAGAGTTATTAAAGGAAAAGGTAAAAACAAGCGGGCTTAATATTAACGTGAGGGTAAACAGCGCGGGCTGCCTTGACGCGTGTGAGTTTGGAGCTGTATTGGTTGTGTATCCGGAAAGTATATGGTATGGCGGGGTAACGGAAGCTGACATTGACGACATTATTGAAAGTCATTTGCGAAACAGACAACCGGTTGAACGATTAATGATATCAGACAAAAGATACAATAAGGATTAATATATTGGCTGACAATAATCAACGAGCGAATTGTGTTATTTCCGAAATGTGTCCTTCTTCAAAATGACAATCATAATTTTTTTCCTCGTTTTTGAACACATAATCAATCTTTTTTCACTTACCTAAAATATGTCTTGACAAATTAAGGACTTTATCGCTAAATTAGGTATAACAATTTTTCAAAACGGAGAAGATTCGAGATTTTTGCTACTTTCTAAAATATTTAGTTATTAAACAAAAGGTTGGGCAACCAATTTTTATGCATAGCAAATTCTCTATATTTTTTTCGGTAATTTTTTTAGTGCTTACCGTGCTTTCGCTTTACGGGCAGAGTGACTATAAGGTTTTGTCTTCATCGGCAAATCAAGTTACTGTTCAATATATTCCACATATTTCAAAAATATCTAAGCGTACTATTGGTTCAGAGGAGTATAGCTATATCACGTTGCTTGAGGGAGGCAGCGAATATCAAAAACCCGGTGAAATTGAAACACTTTCACGATTATTTACTGTCGGTGTTCCAAATATAGAAGGTGTATCCGTAGAAATAATTTCTTCTGTCTATGATGAATCAACAGGAGTGCTTCCGCCTGTTGCAGCAATCAAAAAGTCGGGGGCTATGCAAATTGATGAATATAAACCAGGTCCTATTTACGCGGTTCAAAAATATTTTCCTGAAAACTTAGCAGTAATTTCAAACTCGGGCAGTATTAGAAATATGCCGGTGGTTGATGTGAAAGTAAATCCTATACAGTGTAATCCTGTAGAAAGAAAAATCAGAATATATAAAAACATTACATTTAAAGTTACTTTCCGCGATGGAATAAATAATTTAGGCTCAACAAGGGAAGATAATCTTCTTAAAGACGCGGTTATTAATTATCAGGCGGCAAAACAGTTTATTAAATCTTCAAACAGCGGTTTGCAAAAAATAGCCCCAACATCTTCTGTTTTGTCAACCGGCAAATGGGTGCGTTTTGAAATTCCTGAAGAAGGTATCTATAAGATTACGTATAGTATGCTCAATTCTTTCGGCATTGATGCCGCTGCAGTTGACCCGCGCACGATCAAAATATATTGCAATGGTGCTAAACCGCTTTCTGATTCTGTAACCGCGGCAAGAATAAATGACCTTCAGGAAATACCTGTTTATATTTCAGGCGAGAGTGACGGCAAGTTTGATAATTCGGATTATATTATATTTTATGCTGCAAACACTAATTATTGGGAATACGATTCTTTAAATAAAAAATATGGCCGTTATACAAATAATTATTCCAATGTAAACTATTGCTGGATAACAGCAGGCGGTTCCCAAGGGAAGCGGATGGAAAATGAGGATCCGGTAAATAGCACGAACCCGACCGTTACAGAATCAACATCAGCCTTTGCCTATTGGGATGTAGATAAAGTTAATATTGGAAAAAGCGGAAGAGATTTTTTTGGTGATGAGTTTTTACAGTCGGTAACAAGCAGAACCTATTTGACTAAACTTGAGGGTAGAATTCAAGGTTCGGCAGTTCAATATAAATATCGATTTGCTAATGCTTCATCAGCAGGTGCAAAGTTAGATATAGAGGAGTCAGGACAGTTACTATTATCTCATATAGTTGATGGTTATGGTTATGATCCAAATACATATACGATAGCTATCGCGGATACAAGCTCATTTAATTATGCCGGCAGTCTGCCTGATAATAACAGTTCGTTAAGATTCACATTTCATACGAATGATCCTTCAACGCACGGGTATTTAGATTATTTTGAAATTACCTATCTAAGAGATCTAAAGCCGCTGCAGGATAATTTGATATTCTATTCACCATTATTAAATGGCAGTGCAGAATACCATTTAAGCAATTTTTCGAGTTCTGATATTAAAGTTTTTAGCATAAGTGATTTAGCGAATGTACGGATGATAGCAAATCCCACTTTATGGAGCGGCAGCGAATTCCAATTTCAGGGAAGTACAGTTGCAAATATGTCTTATAAGTATGCAGCAGTTGGAGCGACAGGATATAAAACACCAAAGAATCCTGTGCAAATGCCAAACCAAAATTTACACGGCGAGTCCAATGGTGCTGAATATGTTATAATTACACCAAATGAGTTTTATGAACAGGCAAATCGCCTCGCGATTTATAGATCTACAACAGCGAAAGTTCCGGTTTCTACTATGGTTGTAAAAATAGACGATATCTATAACGAATTTTCAGGCGGGAAGAGAGATGTTTCAGCACTTCGGGATTATCTAAGATATGCTTTTAAAAATTGGAAAGTTCGGCCCTCCTCCGTGCTAATGTTTGGACACGGCGATTATGACTATCGTAATATTGAAGGTTTTAACAATAATTATCTTTTCCCTTATGAATCCGTTGAGTCACTGCAGGAAATTAATTCGTACAACACGGATGATTATTTTGTAAGGGTTGACGGTGAAGACCTCTATATTGATTTAGCAATCGGGAGAATTCCGGTTCGTAATGCTGCTGAGGCAGCTAACGCGGTAGATAAAATTATAGCTTATGAAACTAAGTCAGACATATCATCGTGGAGAAACCTAATTACTTTAGTTGCTGATGATGGATGGACATCTCAAGGATTCGAAGGCTCGGAACATACAGACAGATCAGAAGAATTATCCTCAAACATTCCACAGTCTTTTGACCAAAAGAAAATTTATTTAGCGGACTATCCTACGCTTATAACCAGCTTCGGAAGGCGGAAGCCTGAGGTGAATGATGCTATCATTCGCGCTGTTAATGAAGGAACACTTCTTTTAAATTATTATGGACACGGCAGCCCTGATCTTTGGGCTCACGAACAAGTGTTTGTAAAGGATATTACAATTCCATCGTTTAATAACAATAATTATTTCTTTTTGACTGCTGCCACTTGTGATTTTGGCTATTTCGATC
Organism: uncultured Ignavibacteriales bacterium; assembly: GCA_903929035.1. Taxonomy (GTDB): domain Bacteria; phylum Bacteroidota; class Ignavibacteria; order Ignavibacteriales; family Ignavibacteriaceae; genus CAIYTF01. Next base: position 16,575 of record CAIYTF010000082.1, on the reverse strand, counting down.
GGCCAAATGCTGTCAGTGCTACTGAAGATTTACTATCGAAAGAAAATGGCGGTGCAATAGGTGTGCTTTCGGCAACCAGACCGGTTTATTCAGGACAAAATTCTGCCATTAATAATGCATTTTATTCTAAATTGCTGCAGTTACAGCGCGATACGATGAATCTTCCTTTCCCAATCGGGAGGCTGTATTTCTATGCAAAAAAAAATATGAATCAAGTTAATGATCTGAAATATCATTTGTTCTGTGACCCGATGCTTAGACTTAATCTCGGGCAGCTTTCGGGTAGTATTGATTTAATTAATGGTAAATCATCCGCGATCGAGGCACGAATAAGCGCGCTTAGCCGAGTTGTTGTTAAGGGGAAAATTCAGAAAGCTAATTCTGCATATATTGATACGAACTATACAGGTGAAGGCATTTTAACAGTCTATGATTCACAGCAGTTAAGATCATTAGCTGAGTTTAGTGAGTATTCTTCTTATACATATAATTTGCAGGGAGGAATTATTTTTAGAGGACGAATTAGCATTAACGCGGGTGTCTTTTCTGCTGATTTTATAGTCCCTAAAGATATTTCGTATGAAAACCGGAATGGCAAGATGGTTTTGTACTTTTTCAACAAAAATTCTGACGGAATTGTTTTCAGTAACAATATTGTTATTGGAGGAACTGATACTACCGCGGTAAATGACGGGGCGGGACCAATTATTAAAGTAGCATTTGACAATCCCGAAAGTACTGATGCCTATTTAGTGAAACCAAATTCAACTTTGTATGTTTTGATTTCCGATCAAACAGGAATCAATGCAACCGGCACAGGACTTGGCAGGCAGATGCGCGGTATTCTTGATGGCAATGAAGCAAGTCCAATAGACTTTACAAATTATTTCAACGGCGATATCAATTCAGGCGGCAAAACAGGAAAAGTAATTTATAAATTTGACAATTTATCCGCTGGCAAGCATACACTTAAGATTCAAGCTTCTGATGTTTTTAACAATATTTCTTCACAATTTGTGACCTTTAATGTCAGCAGCGATGCAGGTCTATTAGTTGAGAATGTATATAATTACCCTAATCCTTTCTCTGGTTCTACTATGTTTATGGCAGATATAAATGACTCACCCGTACAAGTAAAAATTAATATTTACTCGCCATCCGGCAGATTGTTACACCGGATTGAACGGGCAAATATTCCGGAAAGAAATATAAAAATTCCTTGGGATGGGAAAGATAAAGAAGGAAATTTGGTAGCAAACGGGGTGTATTTGTATAAATTTATTGTTAGTTCATTATCCGGAGCAGGTACAAGAAACCTTACCGGAAAATTCGCGATAGTCCGATAAAAAATCATCATAATATTTAATAATAACATCATCATTTAATGGAGAGTACATTAATGTCACAAATTAAATTCATCATATTTGTTCTTTTTGCCGCTGCAGGATTTCAGCAGTTTGTTGTTGCCCAAGGCGGGCAGGCAGCAGTCCCGTTTCTACAATTAGCACCGGATTCAAGATTTAGCGCGCTGGGCGAATCTGGTTCAGCACTTTCCGACAATTCAGCGGCAAGTTTTTGGAATCCTGCCGGTGCCGCGTTTTTGACAGGACAAGATTTTTCTATTACCCACTGCAATTGGCTGCCTGAATTTCACTTGGATTTGTTTTACGACTACGCTACATACAGAAACTACATTCCTGCATTAGATGGAAATATTCTGGGAAGTATCACGTATATGAATTATGGTGAATTTGTCAGAACTGGACCTGATAACCCTGATCCGATTGGCACATTTCGTTCTTTTGATGCCGCGGTTACAGTTGGATATGCAACAAAAATATCTTCTGAATGGGGTGTTGGAATGAATTTGCGAGTAATTCATAGCAGTCTGTCAGATCAACCGACTGCTCAAGAAAAAGGTTCAGGTGTTGCAACGAGCGTCAGTGTTGATATAGCGGGTATGTGGAGACCTTCTTCTCTTAGAATTCCTTTTACAGACATTGATTTTGGAAAAAGACTTAGTATTGGCGCGAACTTGAGCAATTTAGGACCAAAGATTTTTTATATTGATAGGGCTCAGGCTGATCCTATTCCTACAAATCTTCGATTAGGCTTTGCTTATGTGATTATGCAGGATGATTACAATTCATTAACTGCAACTCTTGATTTCTCAAGACTGATAGTAGTCGCCGGTGACTCATCGAAAGGGACTTCTTCTTTAGAATGGTATAAGGCATTATATAAAATATGGTCAGATAAGCCTTTCAGTGAGCAAGTTCGTGAAGTTGTATCAACGATGGGCTTGGAATATTGGTACGGTCAGCCGGGAGATTTCTTGTTTGCTGTTCGCGGCGGTTTCTTTTATGAAGACCCGGCTTATGGCAACAGGAAGTTTGTTACTATGGGTGCGGGAATTAGGTATGATATTTATGGCTTTGATTTCAGCTATATTTCCACGGCTGTTTTCAAGGATAGAGAAAACCACCCGCTTTCAAATACTTTGAGATTTACATTTTCTGCCGGCTGGGGCGGCAATAATGAACGCGGGATCCCAAGAGGAATTTAGGAATAATGGTTAATTATCAATTGTTAATTAGGAAATAGTCTGAATCACTGATTAAGCGGATTATAAGGATTGCACCGATTAAGAAAAGTCCATTTATTTTTCTTAATTGGTGCAATCTTTATAATCAGTGATTCACACTATTTGGGTTTTCCAAATGTTTTTCAAATTTTGTATCGAAATTGTTTATGAATAAGAGTTCTTCAATAGCCGTCATTGTTTTTTTACTGTTTTCAGTAAGTTCAATTAACATATTAGCTCAAAAGACAAATGCAGCATATACAATATCTTCAACGCTAAAAGGCAGCAGACCAAGTCGCCTGCCCAAAACTGTAAAAATTTTGGCGGTGATGGTTGAGTTTCAAAAGGATAATGATGCATTGACTATTGGCAACGGATTGATGGATTCAATTTATACGGGTGTTTACGGACAAAAGATTCTTGACCCGCTTCCTCACGATTCCGCGTATTTTGCGGCTCATCTTTTATTTGCTAAAAACTATTTTAGTCGTGTGTCAAACGGAAATTTGCAAATAGAATACACTGTATTACCGATTCGCCTGCAATTATCCCAAATAATGCGGAAGTATTCGCCGTGGGTACGGTCAACAGATTTTACAGCTACCGCAAATATGGTTAAAGAAGTTTGGACGAAGGCTGACATCACATACACGGGATTTGATTTTTCTAAATATGATTTGTTCGCTATTTATCACGCGGGTGTCGGCAGGGATGTATCCTTGCCCGGAAGTCTTGGTAATGAATTAGATATTCCTTCCGTGTATCTTGGGACTTCATCCTTAAAAAAATATTTGGGTGCGAATTTTCAAGGTGTTCCTGTTTCCGGAAATTCTTTTTATATCACTAATAGTATGATTCTGCCGCAAACAGAAAACAGAGAACAAGAATCGTATGGAAATAAGTACTTATTACAATTAACAACCAACGGGTTATTGGTTTCGAGTATTGCCAGCCACCTCGGCTTGCCGGATTTATTTGACACTAAAACAGGATTATCTGCAATCGGCAGATTTGGCTTGATGGATGGGCAATCCATATTTACTTACGGAGGTGCGTTCCCGCCCTCTCCCGGGGCTTGGGAACGGATAGACCTTGGGTGGACTACCCCTATTGTTGCCGGAATTAAGGATTCTGCCATTTTTCACGTACGTGCTTCATTAAAAGCCGGACCAACCGATACTGCAATTATTAAAATCCCTATCACATCAAGTGAATATTTCCTGGTTGAAAACAAACAGCGTGATGTAAATGCAGATGGTGTTAAATTGACTATTTATTCCAATGGAGCATATAAAACTATAATGTATCCTAATGATACAACCGGCTTCAATAGTTATGGCGTGGATTCACTTTACGGAGTGGTTGTTGATGTGGATGAACCTGACTGGGCTGCTCCCGGTAATGGAGCGGTTATATGGCATATAGATGAATCAATTATCGCGGCGAATCGCGCGGATAATTTAATTAATGCTGATAAAAAGCACCGCGGAGTTGTGGTAATGGAAGCTGACGGAAGTCAGGATATCGGTGAGACATTCTATACAATTTTTGGTGACCAGGTTATTGGGGAAGGTACTGACCAAGATTTATGGTATAAAGGTAACACTGCAAAGCTATTCAGAAATATTTTTGACCAAACGTCACGTCCCAGCACAAAAGCAAATTCCGGTTCTAATAGTCTTATCACGCTTAAAAACTTTTCAGCACCGGATGAGTATATTTCTTTCTCTTTGCTGACTACTTCAGGAACTGTGAAGAAAGATACTGTTGTCAAATTTTCACTTCCTTCAAAAAGCAACAAGGTCGTGGTTTCAAAAAGAGATGGGTTGAATTATAATTTAATTCTTTCCGGAACAACATTAGTCGTGTGCAATCAAAATCTGGAAGTAAAAAAAACAGTACCAAATTTCAGTTCAAAAAATATTGTCTCGTATGGTGATAAGGTTGTTGGTGCGATAGATTCATTGTTTTCTTTCTTCGACTTGCCGACACTTACGCTAACACAAACTGCTGCCAAGGAACAAGGTGAGATTGTGAGTGCTGACCCACTGATTGACACATCGATTTCAGGTACTCCGCGAGTATTATTCGGAACATCAAAAGGAAGAGTCTATTATTTTAACTACCTATATCAAGGATTTCCTATATCTATTGACAGTTGCGCTTTGGGCTTTTCTATTACTGCTCTTTCCGCTTATGGCAATCCATATTTTGCATTGGCAAAACGGATTGATGAGACCGATGTCCCCCGATATTATGTTTTTGACAGCCAACAAAGGCTTGTAAATGCACGGGGACGAGCTATTGATTTTAATAGTATTAAAATGTTATCAGGTGACAATATTTTTGTGGTTCTTACATCCTCCAATAAATTTGATGTTTATAATAGCAACGGTAAGTTGACTTCATCATTTACGATTAATGCCGACAGCCCTATTTCCTCTTTTTCAGTGAGTGATTTACTGCTCGATGGTACACCATACATTCTCGCTCAAACAAATTCACATCTCTATGCCTATAACCTGCAAGGTGCAATTGCAGATCATTTTCCTGTAACATTGAGCGATAAAGTGATGTTATCTGCATTTAAACCATCAACTTTTTTGAATCCGACTAACAATACAGTTGATATTTACGCGATGTGCGATAATGGAATTCATATCGTTTCAGCTAAGGACGGGAGTGAATCCGCGAGTTCACCAATTGCCATAGATGGGTTATCTAATTCTCAATTTTCATTTTTTAAGGGCAGTAACTCGGACCTTCGCGGTGTTACAATTGACTCCAATGGAGTGTATTATTCTTGGAGTTTATTTCCCCCGGGCGGAGAAATCTTGTATAATGGAACCTTAGCAGATGTTATGGGCAGCAAAGGTACAGTGTTGACAACAAAGTCAAATCGTATTCTGACATTTATGCCGATGGAGCGGACATATAATTATCCAAATCCTGTTTATGGCGGGTTTACAAATTTTCGATACTATGTAGCTGAAGATTCAAAAATATCAATTAAAGTTTTTGATTTAGCAGGAGATTATGTCGCGCAGCTTTCCGGAAGCGGCAAGGGCGGTTATGATAACGAGATTAAATGGGATGTAACAAATATTCAGAGCGGTGTTTATTTGGCAAATCTTGAGGCTGTCGGTATTTCGGGGAAGAAAAACAACAAAATCATTAAAGTTGCAATCATTAAATAAAGACAGTTCGAATAGTTATTTATGAAATTACGAATCCTTAGTTCTATTGTTTTTTTATGCTCAATAAATATATTAGCGCAGTTCACCGAGTTTCATCCTGAACTGAACTGGTATTCCGTTAAAGGAACTCATTGTGTTGTACATTTTCACGAGGGAGCAGAAAGAACCGCGAAAGTGGCTGCAAAAATTGCCGATGAAGTGTGGGGACCAATTACTTCACTTTATGAGTATGAACCTGAAACTGTTCATTTTGTTATTAAAGATATTGACGACTATTCAAATGGAGCAACTTATTTCTTTGATAATAAAATTGAAATTTGGAGCAGTGCCCTTGATTTTGAATTGAGAGGATTCCACAATTGGCTTCGAAATGTGATATCTCACGAGTTTACTCATATGGTACAAATTCAGGCGGCAATGAAAACTACCCGTACCGTGCCAGCTGTATATTTGCAATGGTTAAATTATGAAGACGAACGTCGTCCCGATATCCTATATGGCTACCCAAATGTTATTGTATCATATCCCTTGGCTTTCCTGAATATGCCTGCTTGGTTTGCTGAGGGAACCGCGCAATATACGCGTAAAGATTTTGGATATGACGGGTGGGACGCTCACCGTGATATGATTCTCAGGTCTTACGCGCTTGACAGCAATATGCTTAGCTGGGAACAGATGGGTGTTTTCGAGAAAACCAGTCTCGGTAATGAATCAGTGTATAATTCAGGTTTCGCACTTACTCGGTATATCGCGCAAAAATACGGCGAAGCCAAAATTCGCGAATTGACAAAAGCTCTGGGAAAGACGCTTAATTTCACTTTCGATGCAGCCTGCAAGGATGTGCTTGGGATAACCGGCAACGCGTTATACAGTGAGTGGTCTTCATTCATAATGAAAGACTATAAAGAGAGAATGAAAGATGTTATCGCAAATCAGGTTGAAGGTCAAAAAATATTTGCTGAAGGTTTTGGGAATTTTTTTCCTACATCCTATGATTCCGCGAATGTTATGTTTATTTCAAATAAAGGAAATGATTATTTAGGACAGACAGCCGCATATTTACTTGATACAAAAACCGGCAAAGAAAAATTAGTACTCAAGGGCGTGCGCTCTGGAATTTATAGGGTACCAAACACAAATAAATTATTGTTCGCAAAATTATCAGAAGATAATCCCGGTTTTGCAAATGTACACGATTTGTTTTTATATGATGTTGTTACGGAAAAAGAAACCCGGTTAACTTATGCTTTGCGCGCAAATCAGCCTGCTATAAACAATGATGGTTCACTTATCGCGTTTATATTCGAGAAAGACGGAACATCTAATTTGGGTGTTGTTGACAGCGGAGGAAAGAATTTTCGGCAATTGACTATGTATGGGAATGGCGAGCAAATAGCAAACCCCCGCTTTTCTCCCGATGGCAAAAAAATTGTATTTGATTATTCATTATTGAATGGCAGAGATATCGCGATTATAAATACAGATGGTACAGGTTTCAACTTCCTGTTAAATCAAGAGTATGATGAACGAAATCCTATTTTTGCCGATGACAGCAGAATTATTTATGCATCTGATAAGTCAGGGATATATAATATTTATTCGTTTGATTTGTCAACGAAAGCATCGAAGCAATTAACCAACGTGAGAGGCGGTGCATTTATGCCGTACCTCGCTGATAACGGCACTCTATACTATGCAGGATATACTTCAGGCGGCTATAAACTATTCTCGGTTTCTCCAGCGGAACAAGCAATTGTTGATATTAAGAAAACATATATAAAAAAGGATAATCCGCCGTTAGATGAGGATAAACCAAACTGTGATATTCAAAAATTCGCGATTGATAATTTACGCCGTTTTGATGACTCGAAAACACCCGATTATAAAGTTGAAAAGTATTCCGGTGCATTTTCAAAGATGACAGTATTCCCTGTAATTCGAGTAGATAACTACAATACAGCCAACTCGTTTATGCAGCATATTAAGCCGGGGGTTTACTTTTCGTCAAACGATATGCTGAATCGCTATTCTATTTTTGGCGGCATTATGATTAACAGCCGTATGGAAAGAGATGCCTTTTTTTCTTTTGATTACCGCGATAAACTTCCATTGCTTTTTAACTTAGGAATTAAACCGGAATTAGGACTTGAAGTATATAGCATAAGCCGGAAGACCGGAGTTGAAGTTACTATTGAAGGATATCCGAGTACGAACACGGATGTTACTTATAACCTTTTTGAAGTGGCATTGCTCGCGAAACATAAAGTACTCTCGCGGTTCAATTTTATTAATTTTAGATATTCTTACAGCAGGTATTCAGCAGCAATAGGAAGTTTTATTTTTCCGGGAACAAGCTCTCTTTCTCCCGAATTTAGTGATATATATCTTATTGGCAGTAATTTTGAAATATCATATAGATTCGATTCATATCATCCGTATATAAATTCAGAAATTAGTCCTATTGGTACTTATATAGAGTTAAAATATAATTACGAACTGAATAATTTTAACAATGATGGGAAATATACTGTTGAGGACGGAGTTTATAAACCGAATTATAATCACTTCAACTTTCACCGTGTTGAATTGACCGCGCTTCACGCATTGAGACTTACTCGACAAACGACTCTTACATTAAAAACGAGATTTGGCTCAATACTGGGGTTAACTGCCCCGGATTTTTTCGATTTCTATCTTGGCGGTTTGGTCGGTATGAAAGAGTATTCTTTCTATTCAATAAACGGAAACAAAGTCGCGTGGCTAAATATCGCGTATCGTTTCCCTCTACTGCAAAATATTGATTACAAATTTGGCGCATTTTATCTGGATAAAATTTTCCTATCAGTATATGGCGATTATGGAAATGCTTGGACAGGTAACAATCCAAAGATTAAAGATTTCAAAAAGGGTATAGGAAGCCAAATTCGTTTTGCTCTTAATTCATTTTATCTTTTCCCAACGAGTATATTCTTTGATGCTTCTTACGGGTTTGATTCATTTCAAAGAACAGTTAATAAGCAGGTCATAACTTATGGTAAGGAAATTCGTTTGTATGGCGGCATTTTATTTGATTTTAATTTATAGCATCAGGCACATAATATGAGATTATTTATTGTTTTTTTTATTCTGTCAATTTTTTGTGTTTCGGAAATGATTGCTCAGGAAAATTCTCAAGTGGAAAACGGATTATCCGGTAATTTACAGTATGATTCAAGAGAAATTGCTAAGTTACAGCCTGCAGCAAAAAGGGTTGAAATTTTGCCTGAAGTAAGAACACGAAAATCCCCCGCGCTTGCAGGGCTAATGTCTTTGGTAATCCCTGGAGCAGGCGAACTATATACTGGACATTATTATGAGGCAGCAGCTTTTTTCGTGGTTGAAGCTGCTGCAATTAGCGTGGCAGTAATTTATAACAATAAAGGCGATAAGCAAACAACCGCGTTTCAAAATGTCGCGGATCAGCAGTGGAGTGCAGTTAAATATGCAAAATGGATGGTAAATAAAATAGGAGGGGATTCGTCAAATGTTAGCTGGATTGAGAATAATATGACTCTGCCCCCTTGGAAACGGGTAGATTGGAATATTCTTCATAAATATGAAGACTCATTAAACTTTTCACATCATCTCGAACAATATGGACTTCAGCAGTATTACGAGTTAATAGGGAAATATCCGCAGTATAGTCCTGGGTGGAATGATTATAATGGTGGTCCAACTGATGATTTCCACAATGTATCGCAGGCTTTTTTAAATTACGCTATTATGCGCGGCAAGGCAAATGATTATTACAATTATAGCGCAAAAGCCGTCATTGCCATTTATATAAATCACGTGTTAAGTGCGGTAAATGCGGTATGGGGCGCGGTTACGGAAAATAAATCAATTATGTTAGAGTCATCTATGGAAAAACAGAGCATACAAGGTATTTCCTATTATGCACCAACACTGAAAATGAGAATGTATTTTTAATTTGGAAGAGAATTATGATAAACGATGAATTGCTTGCAATTATATGCTGCCCTGAAACAAAGGCTGATTTAGTTCTTTATGGTGATTTTTTGATTTCAACTTCATCCGAGAGCAGAAGAAGATACAAGATAGTTGACGATATTCCGGTGCTGCTTGTGGATGATTCTGATATAATGGAAGAAGAAGAATGGAAAGAAGTAATGAAAAAACACAATAAGGCAACTGAATAACTATGGTAAAAAACTGCGATCTATTTTATAGGATTCTTTTAGCATCTGGTTAAACTCGTCTAATGATATTTGTTTTGCCCCAAACATTGCCAGGTGGGGTGTTTGGTATTGCACATCAAGAAGAATATATTGCTGTTTTGCTAAATGCCGGAGGAGGTGTGCCAATGCAATTTTGGAAGCCTGCGGCACATAAGAAAACATAGACTCGCCCATAAAAGCTCCGCGATAACTTATACCATATAACCCGCCTACTAATTCATTCTTGTCAAACACATCAACTGAATGTAAATAGCCATTCTTAATAAGTTTATCATACGCTTTCATAAGTTTCTTTGAAATCCAAGTATCTTCTCTGTTAGCACAGCATTCTATAACATCGCGTGTGCGCGTGTTATAGCGCACATCATAACCGCATTCGCGCATAAATTTTTTCAAAGAACGTGGAATGTTATAGGAGTCAAGTGGAATTATTGTACGTAGCTCCGGTAAAAACCAATTGATTTTAGTACTGTCTTTGCTTTCTGCCATTGGGAAAGCTCCAAGCGCATACAGTTTTATCATATTTTCAGGTTCAAGAAAAGAATCAGGGTAGAATACACTGTTCTTATTCATCAACTAGTATCTCGTAACTAATGATTTGATAACCGCGAAGAGTTTCATATCCTGCGAAAAATATTCCGATTAGAACACTCAGCATTCCAAATGAAAAACACGCGATAATAATTGCCTCAAGATATTCTAATTTTAGAGCAAATGCAAGCCCGATTATTAGGGAAGTGAACACGAAAAGTCCCACTGCTACTGAATAGGAAAACACCGCGTTCCGAACGAGTCTTGCCCTGAAATGCAATAATTTGAGCTGAGTGGCGAGGCTTTTGAGCCGTACTTCCTCTTCATAAACGAAATGTTTATCACTTGCCCGCGAGATAAATTTTCTTTTTTCTTCATTCAATAAGCGAATACGCTGCACTACGAGAGAATATTTGTTGTTCATCCCGAGGAGTAACAATCCGCAAGCAGAAATCATTATACCGGGCGCAAGCATAGATTGTATTATATTTATTATGGACATTGAAGCAGTCATTTATCGAGTAACCTTTATTTTTTTGTTTAGATTGAGTACGCCGACACCCTCTAACCAACCATATTGGAAATTGTTTCGATGGTATCAGTAATGGCATTTTAAGAGATATAGAAACTATAAAGCTGCCCTCTTTGAAATCAATGACAGGGTTTGTTCACAAATAACATTAACACTTTCTCACGCAAAGACGCAACGACCGCAAAGGTTAGATTTAGAAGTTGTATGGGTTATTTCGTTACAAGGACTAAACAAACTCATTTTTCAGGCGAAGACAATAAGAACGCGAAGATTTGTTGTTAAAATTAAATTCGCGGATAGTTCTCCATTCAGCAAAGTTTAATACTGAACCACCATAAGGGCTTGTCAAGAAATAACCTTTACATCTAACATAATACTCCTTTGCGGTCGTTGCGTTTTCGCGTGAGAAATTGTTAATGTAATTTGTGAACGATCCCTAAAATGGAAACATATTCTTCAATTTGGGCATATACTTCTGCAAATCCTAAATCAATAGCTTATTAACTGCATCCAACACGGCTGCCGGCATCAAATTATCCATACAATGCTTGTCACAGCTTTGCGCGAAATAACAGGTGCATCCGCCATCCGGTTCAAGTATAATACCGCGTCCATATAGGTAAAATTCATTCTTGTTGAAAATGTTATTGAACAGTACAAGTTTCTTTTTTAATCCTACTGCAACGTGAAAGCCCATACTAACGGCAGAGACTACCAAATCAGTTTTGTCCATTAAAGCAAAGAAAGTTTTCAGCGGGTAAATTCCAAAATATTTTGCGCCTGATTCTGCCGCGATTCTTTTGTTTTTTTCGTCTTCATCCGCACCGCCAAGTAGAACAACTTCATAGTTATAGTTTATTAAAAGACGTACTAATTCTATCCATTGATTTTCAGGCCACAATCTCGTGTGCCATCGGATTCCGCATCCTGTGTTTAGACCAATAACTTTTTTTGTTTTATCTATATCCCAATTATATGCACAGGGCTGCACTTCAAGTATATACTCTTCGCCGGCAAATTCATATCCTGCAATTTCCAATATTTCTTGAACATAGTGCTTGGTATTCTGCCTGCTAATTGAATCAAATGCGCCTGTGACCCACTTATGCTTTTCGGCATCAGATCCGAAATAGGTACTCCGCCCGTAAGCATCTACCGTGAAACCGGACTTCTTTTTCGCCGTTATTTTCGCGGCTAAAGCAATCGCGATCGGGTCTTTGTCCAAGTTAATCAGCCAGTCAAACTCTAAACATTTAAGGAGTTCTACATTTTCAAAATTTGGTTTGATGCGTTTATCCACCCATTTATCGGTTAGAATATCAGGTGTTTCAGTTACCCACCAAATATATGCATCAGGGAATTCTGCTCTGATTTTCCTAAGCAGCGGGGTAGTCCTGATCACATCGCCGATTGCTCCTAATTTAATTATAAGAATCTGCCTGCCGATTTTTTCATAACTTAGACAACCTTCGCAGGTTACATTATGCTGTTTGCTTAGCACGCAAGGAATATCGCCTCGGAAGAAGCGGCAATCTGTAAAAATTTTCATAGGTAATTCAGTCCCAAATGATTTCTAAATGTCTTGTAAAGAAGCATTTCTAAATATAGAATTAAACTTAAGTAAGTCTTTCTGTTGCTTCCCAAGCCAATGAGTATTTTTTCTTAAGGAATTGATTAAATCCTTTAAAGAAAGCGACATTCATAAGAACAAAATAAAATGGTGTAGAAAATATTGAAATATTTATGTCAAACTTTGAAAGTAAATAGCCAATAAATGCAAACAAATAAAAGGTGATCTGCAATAGAGTGAAATGTCGAATCAACGTATTATCGAAACTGAGTATAAACGAAGTAACAAAAAGCACTATGAGCAAATGAGACAAAAACCACCGGGTAACTCTGTGACTCCAAAACAAATAACTCAAAAACAAATTCTTATTGAATAGCAGAGAATGGAAATAAAGAATAACCCCAAAACCCAATGCAGCAATCCTCGTTTTACGCCGATACTCAGCCATCGTATTCTTGCCCACAACTTCAATACCGATTGCATCAGCTTCATAAATCAATTTAAATCCTTGCCGGATTACTTGCAGTCCGGTCGAGATATCATCGCCTGCAGGAGGGTTTGTATGAATAGGCATAAATAATTCTTTTCGAATTGCATATATGCCGCCATTTGCCCCCATAACCATTCCAAATTTTCCTTCATTAGTTTTTAGAAATGTTTCTATGCTCCAATAAAGTTTCTCTTTTACACCTTTGTCACTTTCTTCATTGTTGTTAGTAAGGACAAGCTGCCCGCATACACCGCCGACTTGATTATCTTCAAAATGTTGTACCATTTTTTGAATTGCATCACTTTGAAACACAGTGTTTGCATCGGAAAAGACTATAATTTGGTGTGATGCCTGGGGCACCATATCATTCAATTGGAATGATTTACCGCGTCGCCGGTCAAAAATAAAAGCTCTTACATTTGAGTATTTATTTGCATAAGACCTAATAATCTCATTTGTTCCATCGCTTGAAGCATCGGAGCCTATAAATATTTCAAGTTTAGATCGATCATAGTTTTGAGCAAGAATATTTTCTATTCGTTGAGCAATCACCTTTTCTTCATTATATGCAGCTACAATAACAGTTACAGGCGGTTGATGATGCCCGCTTATTTTTTTTTTAGGCGCATACTTTCCCGCCACCGCGAGAACTAAAGGAAAGAAAATATTTGCGTTAAGGATAATGACTAAAACTATCCAAAATATTGCTAAAACTAAAAAATGCATTTGAGGATATACTACTACATTGTAAAAAATCATAATGTACAAAATAGCAAATTTTAGCGAGATTCTTTCTTTCAGCCCCATTGAATTATTTTTTTCGAGCTATTGCCTCTAAATAAGCATTTTCAAATTTTTCTGCAATTGTTTCCCAAGTGTATTCTTTTCTAATGAGTTCGCGTCCTTTTTCTATTATGGACTTTACATCAACTTTTCCGGTAAAACAATTATCAATTCTTTTGGCAAATTCTTCGGGCGTATCAGCAACCAAGCCGTTTACCCCGTCAGCAACTGCTATTCCTTCTTTTGCAATCGAAGTTGAAACAAGCAGTTTCCCGGCGGCCATTAACTCAATAACCTTTAGGCGCATACCGCCTCCAATTCGCAATGGGGCAATTCCAACCTGCTTATCCCCGATTGCCTGCCAAATATCTTCAACATATCCTATAATTTCGACAGCATGGCAAATATCATTTGGGATGCGAATGTGGTTTGCTCCTTCACCATAAATATACAATCTGGTATCCGGCTGTTTCTTTAAAACTAAGGGGAATATTCTGGTAAAGAAATATTCAAGTGCATCAATGTTGGGCAGCCACCGGAGTGAACCTATATGAAAAAGAGAATGCGGTATAAATTGTTTCGCCGGCTCAATAGATAGTAAGTCACTGTTAACACCCGCTGTAATTGCCACTGTTCTAATATCCCGATCCTGACCAAGCAGCAATCGTTCATCTGCTTCCGTGATGGTAGCGCATACATCAAATTTTCTACACATAAATGGTTCGTAGGAAATAAATTTTCTGTGCTGGAGATATGCAAAAAATTTTAATACAGGATTCGTCTGTTTTTCATAAAACCGCTGCATAATCAAACCCTCAACATTATGCTGCCTTAATACAACCGGTACTTCTGATAACTCTCTAATTACATCAATCACCCAAGCCAAATGCAGATGGTCCACGTGTACAACATCGGGAGTATTTTTTGTAAAATAGTCACGTAGAAATAATTCGAGTGCCTTTGTTTTGAATTTCGAAATATTATAAGGAACAGGCGAAAACAAATTTTTTATTGCACCACATATAGAATCTTTTGCATTGACAGAAAGCAAATAGGGGGTTGAGAACTCGCTCATCGCTTTATATGATATGTTATAGTCGGACTCTTTCAGGTAGCATACAAAGTCAATAGTGTGCCCGCGTTTGGCAAGATACTTCGTTATATTGTATATGCCGATTCTGCCTCCGTCATTGGGCGGATACGGAACTTGCGTTGCTATTTGAAGAATTTTCATTACGTATTTTTAAAAATATTCTTAGAATAAATAAATAGCTGTTTAAAATACATCCACGACTTTAGAAGCAATTGTTTTTTTAACAAGATTACACCTTCAAATAAATAAACAAAAACCCGCAAAAATATTCCGACCTCGTGCATTGCAATTAGCAAAATACTTTCAATACCGGAATAGTTTTTTTGATAAAACATTATTTTAGCGAAGTGCTGCTGCTTGAATTTAAACCAAGGCATCAAATCGGTAGTTGCACCGCCAAGATGAATTATGGATGTTCCCGGATTATAGAGTACACGCTTTCCCTCGCGCTTGAATCTGAAACACAGGTCTGCCTCCTCACCATAAAATGTAAATCGCTTATCAAAACCACTTAATTGCAAAAATGAGGCACGCCTCATAAATAGGAAAGCACCCTTTACATAATCTGTTTCTATGACATCCGTTACTTGCTCATAAGAGCGAAAATTCCTATTCCAAAATTTTGATGCTTTAAATATCTTGTATAGAAAGAAGCATTCACCCGCCATATTTGATAATGAATCAAAGTCAATAGCTGATTCCTGTAATGATCCATCTATGTTCAGCAATTTACAGCCAACGATACAATCTTCCTTTAACGAATCTGCAAAATCAGCAATGTATTTAATTGTATTTTCAATTAAAACAGTGTCATTATTCAAAATAAGCAGGTATTCTCCGGTTGCATATTTTGCCCCGTAATTATTTGCGGCCGCAAAACCGATATTTTCATTTAACGGATAGAATTTAACGATAGGAAACTTTTCTTTCACTGAATTTAGTAAAACGACATCGGAACCATTGTCAACAACAATAACTTCGTAAGTAATATCGCGACTAAAATTTTCGATAGAAGAAAGACAATCTTCAAGGAGCAAATAAGTTTTAAAATTAACAATTAGAACAGAAACTTTCATAACCATAGAACAGCGAAATTTATATTGATATTATCGTATTTTTCCAAATCGTCCTGCCTTAAGATCAAGAAATCCTTTCAGAATATATCTGCATTTTTTAATAACATCTTTTTCAACAAGAATCATTTTAAGCACTTCTTTCGCTAAATATCTCATTTCCGCTATAATCTGTTTCCGACAAGTGTGCTTATGTTTTTTTGCAATATATAATAAATTTCTGGTTTTATAATACCAACGGATTGGTGTATGATGGAATACGTGTGCTGTCTGTCCGAAAATCTTAACCCGCTGAATATTACCTTCAGTATGAGGCATTATCACCTCATTATGTAAATATGTTTTATAGCCTGCTTCCCGCAGCACCATACAGAAATCAATATCTACATAATCAATAAATAGATTTTCATCAAATCCGCTCGTGTTTTGCCAAGCTTCAAGACGAAGCAAATTTCCTGATGTTTTGGTAACAGAGATTTCATCA
>CAIYTF010000081.1 GCA_903929035.1 uncultured Ignavibacteriales bacterium | reverse complement strand
CCCCGAAAGGGGCGAACTAATGCGGCGTGAATTTGCCCCCTTCGGGGACATAGATGCTTTTTATCATTCTCCCGTGAGTTGTCACTCACGGTTATTCAAATTTAGTCCCGTAGGGACATAATATCCGTACCATATATTTTCTTGATTTCAGGAGACTAAAGTAGTTACCATTTACACTTTCTCATCGCGAAGGTTATATTTAGAAGATGTAAATGTTATTTCTTTACAAGCACTTAACGTGTCAACTGTCTATTTGTTCTTCTCTCGATATGCCGAAGACTAAGTCCTGTTTCGGCTGAATCACTAACCTTAAATCTGTTTATAAGGTTTAGTAATTTCTCCGTTAACCTGCTCAAATCCTCTGCTGCATGGGCGATTTCCTGCGTGCTGATAGCAGACTGATGAGTAACTTCTGTTATTCCCTCGATATTTTTGCTAATCTGCTCTGCAGAAGCAGATTGTTCCTCAGATGCTGCAGCAACCTGATTTGCGACATCCACCACTTCGCCGGCACCGGTAATAATATTCTTTAGAGAATTACCTGCTTTTTCTGCTAAAATTTTGCCGGATTCAACTTCTTTAGTTCCCTGTACTATAGAAGTAACTGCATCAGATGTATCTTTCTGTATTTGCTTAATCATAGCTGCAATTTCTTTGGTTGCTTTGGTGGTACGTTCGGCAAGTTTTCGAACTTCATCGGCTACAACTGCAAACCCGCGTCCCTGCTCGCCGGCTCTGGCAGCTTCGATTGCCGCGTTGAGCGCGAGTAAATTTGTCTGGTCTGCAATCTCATCAATCACTTGAACAATCTCTCCAATTTGGTCGCTGTTTTTGCCAAGTTCCTGAACGGTATTGGCAGCATTATTCACTACTAATGCAATTTTGTGCATTCCTTGTATTGTTTCGAGCACAACACTATTGCCTTCGAGAGCAACATCGCCGGCTTTTTTAGCACTTGCAGCAGCACTGCCCGCGTAGCGTGTTGTTGTTATAATTGTTTTTGCCATTTCATCAATCGCGCCGGCTATTTCTGATGTTTGAGAACTTTGTTCCTGCGCGCCTGCTGCCAATTGTTCTGAACTTGAAGAAATTTGGGTACTCGCGCTTGCAGCAGCCTGAACGGCTGCTGAAACTTCACCCAAAAGTGACTGCAAAGAACTGCCAAGCTCATTGATACTTGTTTTAATTAATTGATGATCGCCTTTATAATTCCCTGTCATACGAACCGTAAGGTCGCCTTGCGCCATAGATGCTAATATTTCGGATCCTTCCAAAATTGGTTTGGTAACAGCATCCAATGTCTCGTTAAAGCCAATAACAAGGTCGCGATAGACGCCATCAAATTTCTCTGCTTTCCCTCGTTCGGATAAACTTCCGTTTTTTGCTCCTTGAATCAGCACGTTAGTTTCAGTCATTAATGCACTCATTGTCGCGCGGGTATTTTCATAGGAGTCTATTCCCGCTTGTGACTGCTTAATAATATTATCAACTGTCCTTGCAAGCATACCAACTTCATCTTTTTGATCAAACTCAAGAAAAGGTGTACCCTTGGCAACTTTCGTTCCTGCATCACCGTGAGCTAAAGATTCAAGTCCTTTGCCCAAATTGGTAATACAAACACTCCTTAGTTGTTCGACTCGCTCAACAACTATTGTAAGAGGTCTGACAATGATGTTGGCAATGAACCAAGCAAAGAATACTCCCAGAATAATGGCTCCTATGCTAAATAATATTATCAATTCTTCACCTGCAGTATTTGCCGCGTCCAATTCAGGACCAAGTTTATTCCTGTCATTTCTATAACTTGATTTTAGCTCATTTACACTATTTGTCATTCCCACGCTAATATTTACTAAGTTTTCCATTATAACATCGCTTATTATTCCCGTCGCGTGGTACTCTGATAATAAAGATTCATAAGTGCTAATGTATTCTTTGGAATATTTCTGGAAAACAGACAGCAGTCCGCGTCTCTCTGGTTTTCTCATTGTCTTTTCCACGCGCTGCATAAAGTCCGTCATTTTATCTAAATTGGATTTGGCAATAGTATTTTTTATTTCTGATTTATAAATCCGAAACTCTTTTATTGCTAAGCGGGCATTGAGGAAAGAAATCTCCATTTGAGAAACAAGGTCTTCGTTATCGACCGATATAAGATAGCTGTGAAATCCTTTATTTGAATCAACTATAACAGTAACTGAAATGTAAGTGACAATTGCAAATACCGCGAAAACAGAAAAGAAAGCATAAAGAATTTTTTTCTTTATGGCAAGATTAGTAAAGAAACGCTTTAACATATTTTATTCATATTTTAATTTTATAACACGATAGATTTTCCGGATTCTCCCGGGAAAAATTAATACTCTCACAATTGGCAAAGATAGCATAATTATTTCATTATCGGAAATTTTACCGTGAAGTTTATAATTTTTCCCAATGTGACTACTCAGCCTGTTCTTGAATTTAGTCCCGTTGGAACATAATATCCGTACCGTATATTTTCTTGATTTCAGGAGACTAAAGTAGTTACTAATTATCAAAAAAAACCGTACCTTTACTATTCGATGTTTATCGAAAATACATAACATTAAATCCCTTGAGGGATGGAGATTTTAATCATTATGAAAAAAGAGAAAAAAACAGGATTATCCAAGCTTCGGCAAGAAGCAGAGGATTTGCTTAAAAGCGGGTCTGTAATACTGAATTCACAGCTCGCCGAATCTGATACTTTGAAACTCCTTCACGAGCTTCAGGTGCAGCAAATTGAGCTGGAAATGCAGAACGAGGAACTCTCGCGTGCCAATAAACGCGCGGAAGTCGCCGCCAATAAATATCTGGAATTATATGATTTCGCGCCTGCCGGTTATTTATCACTTTCCAAAGAAGGCAGGATTATCGAGTTAAACCTCAGATTGGCACAAATGCTTGGTATAGAACGCTCGATGTTTATAAATAAACTGTTTAAATTTTTTCTTGCTGCCGATTCAAAACCAATCTTCAATCTATTTCTTGCTAAAGCGTTTTCATCCAAAACCAGGGAAACCTGCGAAGCGCGCCTGACACCGGCTGACAGCTTACCGATAGATGTTCTGCTTACCGGCATTCTTTCCGAAAATGAAGAACAATGCTTTGTAACAGCGGTTGATATTACCGCGCAAAAACGGATGGAAAATGAGTCGCGGGCGAGCGAAGAAAAATATCGGCTAATTGCTGAAAATAGTTCAGATGCTATTTTAATTTTTGGAGCTGATAACAAAGTTCAATATTTTTCGCCGGTTTACTATGATCAGCTTGGCTATGATAGAACTGATGAAATTAATCTTAACGCCGACACTATTTATTTTATTATTCATCCCGATGATCGCGATATTATTTTCCGCGAAATATTTAATGCAATTGAATTAAAAAAGAGCGAGCTAATTTATTACTATAGAGCTAAACATACGGCGGGACATTATATATGGCGGGAAGATCACGCCAAATTAAATTACGATAGTTCCGGCAATTACGAGGGGGCCTATGTAATCTGCCGAGACATCACGGAGCGAAAACTGGCGGAAACGTCCCTGCAGGAAGCATTAGATCGCCTTCAGAAAATCGCGGGCAGGGTACCCGGCGTTGTATATCAATATAAGTTACGTCCTGACGGCAGTTCCTGTTTTCCGTTTGCAAGTGACGGCATAAGAGATATTTACAGGGTTAGCCCGGACGAAGTTCGCGAAGATGCGTCCAAAGTATTTGCAGCACTTCACCCTGATGACTATGACGGAGTTGCAGCATCCATCTATGCATCTGCTAAAGAGCTAACACCCTGGCAGTACGAGTATCGCGTGAAGTTTGACGATGGCGCGATTCGAACCGTCTATGGCAACGCGATACCGCAAAAGGAGGAGGATGGATCGGTTCTCTGGCACGGGTTTATCTCTGACATCACTGAGCGCAAGCAAATGGAGAATGCACTGCAAGATGCGCACAAGTCTTTGACAGATATTTTGGAAGCTGCAATAAATACTGCAATCATTTCTACCGATATTCACGGCATTATAAAAGTTTTTAGCAGGGGCGCGGAAAAAATGCTGGGTTATTCGGCTGAAGAGCTGGTAGGAAAGAAAACTCCCGCTTGTTTTCATTTAGAAAGTGAAATTGTTGAACACGGTATCGAACTATCTAAAGAACTTGGTTGTACAATAGAAGGATTTGATGTGCTTGTGACAAAAGCCCGGATGCAGGACCGTGATGAGCGGATTTGGACATACCTGTGCAAGAACGGCACTGTTATTAAGGTTAATCTTACCGTAACCTCTATTAGGAATAATAAAGGGGATATTATAGGTTTTCTCGGGATTGCCAATAATATTACCAAGCGTGTGCAGGCTGAAATCGCGCTGCGGGAGAGCGAAGAAAAATTACGCGGTATTATTGAACAATCAATGGACGGGATTGTAATAACGGACGGTGAAGGATTTGTTTCCATTTGGAACATCGCTATGGAGAATATGACAGGATTGAAAAAGAGCGAAGTTATCGGGCTTCCCATCTGGGAAGTACAGTTCCGTATGATATTAAGAGAATTCAAAACGCCGGAATTATTGGAACATCTTCAAACTGCCACGAAAACACTTCTCCGGAATACAGACACTTGGGCCGGGCAAACAATGGAGCATAAAATTATGTACCCTGACGGCAGCATCAAGATCGTGCAGGATTCTACTTTTAGCATTCTAATAGGTTCAACCTGTATGCTTGGTTCGATAATGAGGGATATTACCGCGCATAAGCAGGAGGAAGTGGCTTTGCAAGAGGCATTGGACCGTATCCAAAAAATAGCAAGCAGTGTGCCGGGTATTGTTTACCAGTTTAGGTTAGACCCTGATGGCAGTACCTGTTTCCCATATCTCAGTGATGGCATAAAAGATGTTCTCCGGCTTACCCCTGATGAAGTCTATCAAGACTCGTCCCTGATATTCGCGAATGTTCACCCTGACGACTTTGCCGGTCTTAAGGAAGCCATTTATACATCTGCAAAAGATATATCCCCTTGGCAGTGTGAGTTTCGCGTGAAGATTGCCGATGGTACATTCCGCTTTCTTAGCGGCAACGCGCTGCCGCAACGGGAAGAGAATGGAGCGGTTCTTTGGCACGGCTATATTTATGACATCACCGCGCGCAAACAGGCAGAAAAAGCATTGCGTGAAAATGAGGAGATTTTTGATCAATTCTTAAAGCATTCTCCTATTTACATCTTTTTTCAAGATGAAAATGTTCGTTCTCTTAAGCTAAGCCAAAATTATGAACAATTGTTTAATATGCCGTTAACAGATATTATCGGTAAAAATATGTACGACTTGTTTCCTTCGGAACTTGCAAAAAGTATAGTGGAAGATAGTCAAAGAGTAATGCAGGGAAAGCAAATTATTACCGCGGAAGAAGAATTTAATGGACGCTGCTATACTACAACTAAATTCCCAATCAATGTTGAAGGAAGAACGCACTTTCTTGCAGGATTTACAATTGATATAACTGAACGCAGACAGGCGGAGAACATAATCCGCTTAAACGAAGAACGATATAAAGCATTGATCCGAACATCAATAGACGGATTCTATGTAGTAGATATGACCGGTCGTTTTATAGAAGTGAATGAAGTCTATTGCTCTATGACCGGATATACCGAAGAAGAATTGCTAACGATGAAAGTCAGCGATTTAGAATCCGTTGAATCATTGGAAGAAACAAATGTACATATCAATAACATAATAATGAAAGGCAGTGATCGGTTCGAGAGCAAACACTGGTGCTCCGATGGCAGCAAAATCGATGTTGAAGTAAAAGTGGTCGCCCTTCCAGACAATAAAATAATACTTAGCTTTATACAAGACATAACCGCGAAAAAACTTGCCGAGAAAATATTAAAAGAGGCGGCAGAAGAAAAATACCGTATAGTCGCTGATTTTGCCTACGATTGGGAATACTGGCAGGGCACTGACGGGAGCTTCAAGTATATGTCGCCCTCTGTTGAAAAAGTGACCGGTTATAAAGCAGATGAATTTTTCCATAACCCTAATTTGATTAATCAAATTGTTTACCCTGACGACTTGGATATTTGGACTTATTATAAAGAAAAAATTGATTTGTATGCAGATGACGTTACCCCGTTGAAAATTGAGTTTAGAATAATTAAAAAAAACGGGCATACTCGATGGATGCAGCAGGTCGGAAGGAATATTATTAATGGCAGGGGAGAAAATCTGGGTGTTAGAGTGACTGCAAGGAATATTACTAAAAGCAAAGCCGCGGAAGATGAAATAAGGAAACTTTCCACCGCGGTTGAGCAAAGCCAGGTATCCGTGGTAATAACCGACCTGCTGGGGAGAATCGAGTATGTTAATCATAAATGCTGCGAAGTATCGGGATATGATAAAAAGGAATTGATTGGTTCTACCCCGAAAATATTTCAATCCGGTTTAACTCCAAAAGGAAAATACGCTGACCTTTGGAATACCATACTTAGGGGCGAGGTATGGATTGCAGATATGATAAACAAAAAAAAGACAGGTGAATTATTCTGGGAATCAACTATTATTTCGCCGATTTTCGATTCGGCAAACAGGCTTAAAAGTTTTGTATCAATGAGGGAAGACATCACGGATCGGAAACAGAAAGAGAAAGAGCTGCAGGAGCATAGGGAACGGTTGGAAGAAATAGTAGAGTTACGAACTAAAGAGCTGCGGCAAAGCGAAGAAAAATTTAAAGCTCTCGCGGAAAATTCCGATGATTTAATAATGCGAATGGATCGCGATTTGATATGCATTTACGCTAATCCTACCGCGGCAAAAGAAGCAGGAATAAATACTGAAAGATTGATTGGCATCAGCTTCCCTGATTTAGTTTTGCCGATGGAGATTTCATTATTTTTGACATCGGCATTAATTAAGGTGTTTGAAACCAGAGAAAAAAACCGAATAGAATTTCAACTGCCCGGCGGGAAATGGACCGACTGGATTTTGATTCCGGAAATGGAAGAAAATGGAGATGTGAAAACTATTATAGCGTCAGGGCGTGATATTACAAGAATAAAAGATTCTGAAAAAGAAATTTATAAATCCTTGCAGAAAGCAAAAGAGTTAAATGAATTTAAAAGCAATTTTATTTCAACAGCTTCACACGAGTTTAGAACTCCGCTTTCGTCAATTCTTTTATCCGCTCAGTTAATTCAACGATATGCCGGCAAATGGACAAAGGAACAAATAAATGAACATTACGAAAGAATTAAAGCCTCTGTCAGCAATTTAACAGGAATATTGGATGACGTTTTAGCCGCGAACAAGAATGAATCTAAAAAGATTAATAAAGAAAAACTTAATATTGAAAATGAATTAAACAGTATAATATCCGAAATTAAGCCGCTGTTAACAGAGGAGCATTCTTTTGAATTCAGTTTCGGCTGTAAAGAGAAATATTATTACTTTGATAATAAGTCATTAAAATTAGTGTTTAATAATCTTCTTTCGAATGCTATAAAATACAGTCCGAACGGAGGTCGAATACATTTGTTAGTATTAGAATCTGATAAAGACATTATTTTTGAAGTCAGCGATGAAGGAATGGGACTGGAGGAAAACGAGTTATTGAATATTTTTGAGCCTTTTTATAGAGCGAGAAAATCAGAGCATATAAAAGGAACAGGATTAGGGCTTCCAATAGTTAAGCAGGAAGTTGAACAATATAACGGCAAAATTGAAGTAAACAGCACGCTCGGTAAAGGAACAACATTTACAATAAAAATACCGTTAGCGGAAATTGTGAAATGAGTAAGAAAATATTATTAATCGAGGACGATTTGCCTCTTTTAGAAAATATTAGAGTTTTCTTGGAAGAAGAAGAATTTATAGTTAAAACTGAAACTGACGGGCAGTCCGGGATAAGGAGCGCGAAAAAGTGGTCTCCCGATTTGATTATATCTGATATTAGTCTCCCGATTATGGATGGCTATGCAGTATTGGGTGAATTATCGAAAGAAAAAGCTACAAAACTCATTCCTTTCATCTTTTTAACTGCAAAAGTAGAAAGAGATGATTTAAGAAAAGGTATGCAGCTTGGAGCTGATGATTATATTT
The DNA here is from genome assembly GCA_903929035.1 of uncultured Ignavibacteriales bacterium. Classification (GTDB taxonomy): domain Bacteria; phylum Bacteroidota; class Ignavibacteria; order Ignavibacteriales; family Ignavibacteriaceae; genus CAIYTF01. Next base: position 657 of record CAIYTF010000081.1, on the reverse strand, counting down.
TTAAACCGTTCGATCTTGACGATTTGCTAAACTCAATTAATCTTAGATTAGAAAAATCAACTATACGCGACGCGGACAACCTTGACCAAAACACGGATAACAATAAAGTATATGAGCTAAACGATAAAATACTGATTAGCACGGGCAGTAAATTACAGTTTGAAATAATAAAAGATTTGAAATTCATCCGTGCTGAAAACCCGTACATACGTTTAAAGTTTGCAAACGGGAAAAGCGCGTTAAAAAGAGAAACCATAGATACTTGGGAAACTAAACTTCCTCCCAAAACATTTATTAGAATACACAGGGCAGCAATCATCAATACCGATTTTATAACAAAAATAGAAAAACTTTCGGGCACATCGTATATAATCCGCCTGAAAGATGAATCCGAATCATTTGTAATCAGTAAAAGATACAGCTCCAAAATAAAAGAACGATTCTCATAGTTCTTCTGCAGGGATTAGTTTGATTGTAAGTACTCAGTCTCCTGAAATCAAGAAAATATACGGTACTGATATTATGTCCCAACGGGACTAAATTTGAATAACCGTGAGTGACAACTCACGGGAGAATGATAAAAAGCATCTATGTCCCCGAAGGGGGCAAATTCACGCCGCGTAGTTAGTTCGCCCCCTTTCGGGGACGTTATTAGTT
>CAIYTF010000080.1 GCA_903929035.1 uncultured Ignavibacteriales bacterium | reverse complement strand
TAATTTCCTTTTTTGTCGAAGTAAAATTAAATATACAAATTTTCTTTTGATTGTTTTTTCCTCTCTCTTTGTTTTTCTTACAAAGAGAGAGTTATTTTTAACAACCTTGTGAAACTTGACAATAATTTACCATTATCAATTGGATTTCATTATCCTTAAACTGTCGCTAATAATTTTTTCAACATCTTCTGTCATAACATCTCCGTGACCCGGATATACCGTGTCAACTTTCAGTTTAGACAATTTTTCCATTGAAGCTATGTGATCCGGACTATAACTGTTGTCGTTAACAAAAATCCTGATAGCAGTATCACCTGTAAATAAAGCTCTATGCTTTTCACAATACAGGCAAATTGAATCAGATGAATGCGCCGGAGTATGGATAACTCGGAACATAGAATCTCCCATTCTTAATTCTTCACCATCCTCCAATAACCTGTCACTACCGTGAAATTTGGAAAACGACAAAACCTCTACACCGTATTTTTCTTTAATTGCCATTACTCCCCCTATATGATCAAAATGCGAATGTGTTACCACAATCTGGTTGATCCTATTTTTACCAACCCCCGTATGTGTATTTTCAATTTCATTTATAATATATCCGTCAGAACCGGTATCAATCAATGTATTAATATCTTTCAGAGTATTCCAAGCACCAAGAATCATATAGGCATTTCCGGCATAGAGCCGGGGATTTGTCTTCAAGTGAATTACTTTCACGCGTTAGCCTCGACTTTTCGGAAAACCTGCGCATCGGGAACAACTTGAGTAAACAAATGTTTCAATTCATCCGGCATTTTTTGTGTATGCTCGGTTATAAACAGCCCGTTTTCCGCCAAAGAACGGTGATACATCTTGATTACTTCGATTCTTTCACTTTGCTGAAAATGCAGCAAAACATTTTTACAAACTATCAAACTGAAACCATCGGCAATTGGCTTTAAACTCAGCAAATTGTGGACACTGTATTGAACCCTGTCACGTATGAGATCATTTATCCTATATCTGTTCTCATCTCCATCTATCTTAGTAAAATACTTTTCAAATAATTCCGGCGGGATTCGCTTTAACTCACCATAAGGATAAATCCCGTCCGTGATAATCCTGCCGAACTGCCCTGATTCATCATCAATATCAGTTGCATATATATATAGATTCTTAAAAGCAAAATTACCCATATTTTCAGCCAAAATTATTGCCAGCGTGTAAGGCTCCGGTCCCATCGCGCATCCGGCATCCCATATCCTGACACGGCTTCTTCCCGCGACCTCAGGAACCATTAATTTAACCGCGTATTCAATCGTTTGGGTATCACGAAAAAAGAATGTAAACGCCACTATATTTGTCTTTCATTATAATATTTCAATTTTTTTCTTCAAGTTCTTCCCGCTCAATCAGTTTCTTTATATCAAGTATTAGCGCGACAGTGCCGTCCCCCAATATAGTAGCCCCGGAAACTCCTTCAACATTTTTATAATATTTGCCAAGTGATTTAAGTACTGTCTGATGCTGCCCGAGAACCTGGTCAACAACAAACCCTATACTCCGCTCATTCATTGCCGCGATAACTACCTGTTCAATATCCGGTCTCTCGCTTGTTATACCAAATCTTTCACGGAGACTGATATACGGAACAATACTTCCTCTCACGTTAACGATATGACGACCGTGCGCTTTTTGGATATCAGCGCGCGAGAGTTCTATACACTCTTCTACGGAAGAAAGCGGAAGCACGTACGAATCATCACCGATTTTAACTAATAAGCCGTCAATAATTGCAAGTGTAAGGGGGAGTTTCATCGTAATGGTTGTTCCCTTGCCAAGCGTACTTTCAACCTCAACAACTCCGCGCAATGCTTCAATTGCTCTTTTAACCACGTCCATCCCAACTCCTCTGCCGGAAACGTTTGTAACCTGCTTCGCGGTGGAAAACCCAGACATAAATATTAAGCTGTAAATTTCAGCATCGGTTAATTCTGCTGACTCGCTGACAAGACCATTTTGTATTGCTTTTTCTTTTATTATCTGCTTGTCAATGCCGGCACCGTTATCAGAAATTTGGATGAGAACATTACCGCCTGATTGTAAGGCTGTAAGATGCACTTTCCCGACTCTATCTTTTCCGACTTTTTCACGGACATCAGGCATTTCAATTCCGTGGTCAATGCAGTTGCGAATAATATGAACTAGCGGGTCACTCAATTTCTCAAGAACTGTCTTATCTAATTCGGTTTCGGCTCCATCGGTGGTAAGTTCAACTTCTTTGCCTAATTCGCGGGAGAGGTCTCTAACTAACCTTTTAAATTTGCTGAATGTAGTTCCGATTGGCAGCATTCTGATATTTAACCCTATATCGCGAAGTGCCCAAGTAATTCGCTCAACTTCTTCGGCAATGGTAATCATAACCTGATCTTCTTGTCTTGAAGCATTTTCGCTCAACTGCGCTTGTATGGTTACTAATTCACCAACAAGATTAACAAGTTCATCAATCTTTCCGGCATTCACCCTGATACTTGCCTGCGAATCAGCTTCAGCGTGCTCGGCTGCTGTCTGCTGATTTTGTTTGGCAGCGGTATGCAGGCGGTCATTCAAAGGAGTACGTTCATTTAGCAAATTACGGTCGTTGAGAGGCTCCGACACGCCCGCTAAAGACGGCGAATAGTAAGTTTTAATTAGCGAGCGCAAACTATGCGTATGAAAATTGCTGTCCGCAGAGATAGATTCTTGTAGTTTCACAAAATCAATTTCTGAAACATTCCCGATTTCCTTCGTAATATTTTCAATAGTCAATTCACTGCTGTCCGAAACAAAAATAAAGACATCACGAATAGTATCTATTTTCACTTGAGTTCTAATTAATATGTCCCAGTAGCAATAACAGGATTCGGGGTTAAAGTTTTCAAATGCAGGAATTTTATCAACGAATGCAGAAACTGCCAAGTCACCCATTTCCCGTAATTCATCAATTAACATTAACGGGTTAGTTCCGGTTAAAAATAGATCTTTACTAGGGACAAACCTGATATAATACAGTTGCCAAGCCGTGTCCGGTTGTTTTTCAGATATTGGTTTTGATATAGATACGTTAGTATCAGAGGGTTTTTCAGCAGTTTGATATCCTGATACTATCTCGCGAAACGACTCGATTATTTTCTTTGTATTTCCTTCATTGCTCCGGCTTTTTCCCCCTGTCTTTGCCAGCATATTGGCTATTTCATCGCGTGCAAGCAGTGTTAAGTCGATAATTTGTTTAGTGACCAATAGTTTTCCATTCCGGATAAGATCATACGCCGTCTCAATGTCGTGGGTAAACATTGCAATATCATCGAAACCAAACATTGCCGATGAACCCTTAATGGTATGCAATGCCCTAAACAATTTTGCAATCAATTCAGTGTCTGTAGGAGCATCTTCTACCGCGAGCAATGTAATCTCTAACTCAGAAAGCAGTTCGGTAGTTTCTTCAATATACGCGTTTTGCAGAGAATCGTTCATCCTACCACCTTTTTAACGACTGCAACAAGCTGCTCAGGTTTAAACGGCTTCACTATCCAGCCTGTCGCACCGGCATTCTTGCCTGCCAGTTTGCTTTCATTCTGCGATTCCGTTGTTAACATAAGTATTGGTGTAAATTTAATTTTGGGGTTCGCTCGTAATTCCTTAATAAGCGTAATGCCATCCATACGCGGCATATTCAAGTCGGTTATTATCAAACTAAATACAGCCTTATCTATTTTGGTCAGAGCATCTACTCCGTCACAGGCTTCAATAACATCAAAACCAACATCGCGGAGGGTATAGGCAACCATCTGTCGCACGCTTGCCGAATCATCCACGGTCATTATCGTTTTTGGCATCTCTTATTATCCTTCCATTCTCATTTCAACATCTGCAAGTGCCGCGGAAATATCATAATATCCCATCTTTATAAACTCGCTTACTAATTCTTTTTTCCCGTTTATCTCAAAGAGAACTTTTTTATCAGCGGATTGACATTTTGCCGAAAAACTATGCAGAATTTGTAAAAAAGTAACGTCAACAGAAGTATATTCAGGAATTGATATAAGTATATCTCCTTCGCTATTTAATCCCTCTGCCATTAATCGGTATATCTCAGCGGCATTGTTTATTGTTAATTCATTCTGAATTGTGATTTTTATCTTGTTATCTAAATGTTCAATCATTTGTGTCTCTTTCATCAAAACAATTCTATATTTTCACCAAGTCCATCAGGATCAATTTCCGGAGAAATTATCCGTTCAATAAAATTGGGTGACAAATTTGTATATTGTGAATGGATTTGGCGTTCACTATCCATAGTATATTTCCGTGTAATTTCCTTCGTGTTATTGAAACGATGCGATTCAATAGAATATCTGGACCGCAAATCTTCAGATATATTGTTTAAACCGGAAATAACAGGAACAAGGAGCTGTTCCGCTAATTTATGTACAGTAACGTTATCAACTGTTATTTGCAATTCGCTTTGAAATAATTTAACTATGCCGTCAAGCTCTTTTGCCTCTGATAATGCAGTTTTCTCAACATTTTTTATAGATGCCACGAGACGATTCAAATCTCCGATTGTTGTCTTGATAAGATTACCGGCTGCTTCGTGGCGGGTTGAGGTAATTTCAGATCTCAATTCTCCCGAAAAATTATCAATAGTCTTTAATACTTCAAAAGTTTCGGCAGTCTGTACTTTTGCATCAATCGAAAGTTTCTGAATTTCTTCAGCCAAAACACCAAGAGCCGCCCCTTCATTCCCCAAATGAGCAGCTTTTACCCTCGCGTTTAAAGAAATCAACTCAATTTCTGTTCCAACCTCTTCAATAGTTTCAATCTGTTTTGCAAGGTCTGTGACGATGGATACAATTCCGGCAATTGATGTATCAAGGTTTGTATCAATCGACAAGCTTTTTTCCAATCCGCCCGTAATAAATATCAAATCCCGTTCGAACATATCTAACTCTGTAATGCTTTGAGCAGAGTCTGTTCCAATAATTTTTCTAGAGTAATCGAATAGTTGATTAGTTCCTTTTTCAACTTCCCGCAAACTTTCAATAATTGACAATACGGAATTGGTAAACTCTTCTAAGGTGCCTCTAATCTGTCTTGCCTGCAATTCAGAGCTATCGTGAATATGGGAAAAAAAATCATCACTTATTTCTGTATCTATCGTTAGCTTCTCCCTAACTTCAGTCACCACTTCGCAAACGTGCTGCAGCTGCTGGCTGGTAATATCGTGAAACTGAATTGATTCAACTATATTCCTAAGATTTTCAGCTAATCTTTCACCAACCGTGTTAATTTCCCCGATGGCACCCGCGCAAATGAGGTTCTTTTGTTTGAAAGATTCGAGTGAAGTCATTGTTGACATAGTAAAAGATGTATTTTGTTTTTCCTGTTCAAATGCCAGATGAGATAAATCACCAAGTGATTTTGCGAGCTGCTGCAATAAATTTTTTGATTTGCGCTTTATAACTTTTATTCTTTCTCCAATTTGACCACTCATTTTATCAACTGTTTCTGCCAAAATGAAAAAACCGCCATCCTGTAAATTCAGCCTCGCGCTTTCAACTTTTGCTGAAATGCCGAGCATCCTGAGAGTTTTTACAATTTTATCAAAGCCAACAAGACGATCCTCGATATTTGATAATTTAGAATGAATATTTTGTAAGTCGCGCCTGTCTTTTTCAATTGTTCCAACTGATTTGGAAAGATGTTCTCCGATTGTATTCAAAAGATATCCGAACTCGGAGATTCCCACGGAGAGGATATCAGTTCCGATTGCCTGAATTATACTCTTGGCAAGATCGTTAATTTTCCTGCATAAGTTCTGGTAATTGTGCAGCTTGCCGCCAATAACAAGAAAATCATCTTCAGATACAGATAGAAATTGCTTTAATCGCGTCAGTAAACCGCTAAACTCAATCGCGATTTGTTGACGATATACGGATTCTTGATCTATTCCCTGTTTTTCGCTAAAGGAAGAATCCGTAGCAATATACTCGGTCAATGCAATTCCTGTTTTTATTTATGTTATTCACGCTAATTTTTCTCGTATCTCTTCCAAAATTATGGAAATATT